>JALOAQ010000082.1 GCA_023228725.1 Bacteroidales bacterium
TATTTGGAATATCAAGTACATCTAAACTAAACGTAGCACTTGCAACTTGGCAAGGCTCTCCTTGTGGATTATCAGTAATTATCGTAATTATAACTGTGTTTCCATAATCTTCGCTACTAGGTGTATAAGTAAAATCAAATGGACTTGTTGTTGAAGACGCAATATCTAAATTACCATTTCCATTATGGGAAATTGTAACCTCTGTTGCAGAACCACCAAAACTATTTCCGTCTAAAGTAAATGCTTGGTTTCCGCAAATTTCTCCAGTGTTTTCTGATAATGTTAAACTTGGTTCGTTTGTGCAACCGCAAGATAAATTTATAGGATTTCCTATTGATGAACACCCAGTATTTATATCATTTACAGTTATAGTGTAGTTTCCATTAGCTAAAGGTCCAAAACTTGTTGATGCTTGGAATGTTCCATCAATGCTATATTCATAATTTGCTCCAGTTGGTGAAGTTACAGTAATAATACCTTGGTCAATACCTCCTGAACAGTCTGTTATTGCAACAGGAATATCCGGTTTTGGATTTACAGTAATTGTAAAATCATCAGTATTAGTACAAGAATGATTATCTGTAATAGTTACAGTATATGTAGTTTCAGTATTAGGATTTACAGTAACATTTGCTGAAGTTTCTGAACTATGATTCCAAGCATAAGTTCCACTACCACTTGCAGTAAGCTGAGTGCTTTCGCCTTCACAAATAGGAGAATTGCCTGATAAAATCACATTAGGTCTAGCATAAACACTTAAATTATAATTACTTATACTTGATGTACAAGGTGAACCTTCAGGATTATCTGTTGTAACAGTAATTGTAACTGTATTTCCAATATCGCCTGTTGCGGGAGTATATTCTATTGTGAATGGGGAGCTTGTGAAATTAGTGTTAGTTAAATTTCCATTTCCGTTGTGTGTAATAGTAACTTCTGTTGCAGACCCGCCAAAAGTATTTCCACTAAGACTTAAAGTTTCATATTCGCAAATTCCACCTGAACTAGCTGATAATGTTAGACTTGGTTCGTTTGCACAACCGCAAGATAAATTTATAGAACTTCCTGTTGATGAACACCCAGTATTTGTATCATTTACTGTTATAGTGTAGTTTCCATTAGCTAAAGGTCCAAAACTTGTTGATGCTTGGAATGTTCCGTCAATACTATATTCATAATTTGCTCCAGTTGGTGAAGTTACCATAATAATACCTTGGTCAACTCCTCCTGAACAGTCTGTTGTTGCTACAGGAATATCCGGTTTAGGATTTACAGTAACGCTAACGCTTCCAACTGCTTGACAAGCACTACCAGTAATAGTAACAGTATAAGTACCGGAAGCCAAGATATTTGCACCTGAAATACTAGGATTTTGCAAGTTAGAAGTAAATCCATTTGGTCCGCTCCAAGCCCAGCTAACAGCTTCTCCACCAATTTCGTTAAGTTGGATTGTTCCTCCCTCACAAATTGGAGAATTGCTTGTGGGATTAACATTTGGTGCTACTTTATATAAAGAATATGGTATGTTGGAAAAAGTATTCCAGTTAGAAACGATTGCTTTATACATTGGGCTTCCGCTTGCAGTACTACTACCTGTTACAATATTCCACTGATTTGGTGATGTACCCCAGTTTGCAATACCGTTCCAAGAACCATCTGCTGAATTATCATAATAAATAGATAGATTTGCACTAGTTGAACCGGAAGTTCTATTTATTTGATGATAAAAATTTGAATTAACTTCACAAATATCATTTGCTAATAGGTCAACATTGTAAGTCTCACTTGTAGGATTTACATTTGCTAAACGAACTGTGTAAGTATTTGCATTTGTGTTATTAGGTTGAATTTCAACCGGTCTGTATCTATTTGTTCCAGACGAAGAACCTACAGGGAATAAATAAACTCCAGTAGTGTTAGTTGTTCTTGACAAAAATCCACCATTTGTACTACTAACAAAACCTGTAGTTCTTGTAATTGAATTTGCTGCAGAATTTGTAACAAAAAATTTATAATTAAGAGTACTTAATTCCAAGTTATTCAAACTTAAAACCCCAGTACAAGTTTGGTCAATACCTAAAGTTTTTACCCCACTTCCATTTAGAGTTAAGTTGTGAAATGTAGTACTACTTGTACCGCTTAATAATTGGTTAGTACCTTCTAAAAACACCGTTCCTGTACCAGCGGTAAAAGTGTTATTGTTAATCCAATTGCCATAAATTTTGTAATATCCACTACCTTGGGCAGTTGCATTGTTTACAAAATTGTCGTTTACAATTAGTTCACTGATTCCTGAAGTATTATCTACGTCAATAGTACCTGCATCGTTTTGTACTGCTCCATCAACGTAAACACTTACTCCTTTGGTAACTTGTATTACTGTTCCTTTGTTTACCAATAATTGCGAAAAAGCAATATTATTTGTAAAGAAAACAATAATAAATAAAAATAAAATCATTTTTAGTTTCATGTCGTTTAGTTTTTAATTAATACTCAATTTTTTACATTTGTTAAACTTTATAAAAAAATTAACTTACTGTTTTTTTTCATATATTAAGTAATTTCATATTTCAAACATAATTATATCCTCATAAATACTTAATTTCACAAATATAAAACAAAATTTTTAAATTTAAAGAAAAATTTAAAGAAAAATGTAAAAATAATTATTTAACTAGGTATTTTTAGCTTTATAACTAAAAAATGTAGTCTTTCATAAGAATTTTTTACTTATAAAGCAGAATTTTAAATTGAATTAAAGTTTTCTTTGTTCATTTTAATTAAGTTTGAAGAAAACTTTGCATTTTAGGTTTTGTTTTTCTGCTTATGATTAAATAAGCGACATACAATTACTTATAGGACAAAATCCTTTGTTCGCCTTCTAAGTTTCTGTAATAAGACACATCGTGAGATACTTCAAGAGTACCAAGATATTCTCCATTTTCGCCACGCAAAGCAAAGTATTCTATATGAATAAATTTATCTCCCATTTGAATCCAAAATGGAGCTCGCTCTGCTTTTCCTGTTTTAAAATCTTCAATTATTTTATCTACTATATGTGCAGAACCTGGAGGGTGGCAAAGACGAACATCACGATTTAAAATTGCCCTATTTCTTTGAAAAACTCTCTCTTTTCCTTGAGAAAAATATTTTACTTTGTCATCTTTATCAACAAAAGTCATATCAATAGGTAAAGAATTTAGTAAGGCCAAAAGTTCTTCTATTTTAAAACTTCCTGAAGGTAAATTCACAAGCCCACCTGAAGAATTAATTTCGGTTAAAAAATCTTCTGTAGCCCAATCTGGTTTCCAAGTTGTTGGTGGGTCGTAAAGGCAAAAACCAATTTCCTGAGTTTGTTTACTTATTTCATACCAATCTTCTTCTTTTAGTTTTTCTAAAGCCATTGGCAACAAAATCTCTTCATCTTTTTTAGTCATATCCACTACCCCATTAAGGCCCGGAAGCATAACAATATCCATAGCAGCAAGAAATTCCTCTGCCTCTAATTCGGAACTTTGTAAAATTTCAATTCCTCCTTTTAATTGTTCTCTAATTTCGTCATGCTTTCCCCACATAACTTTAGGCGGACCTGTAATATTGTATTTTTCTAAATATGGAAAAATTAAATATTCCTTACGCTGATATAATTTATCAACATCATATATACTATTAAATAATCCACGAAGTTTTAAAATAATTTTTTCGTCTATTATTTTTTTAAATTTTATTTCATCAAAAATTTCAAAAATTTGTGCTGAAACTTTTATTAATTCACGGTTTTCATGAATTATCACATCAACAGGATGTCCTTCTGGTATATCTTTTACCGAAGATAAATCAATATGACCTGTTAAAACTGAAGCATGAATATCGCAAAGTTTTAAGACCTCTTCAACAGGCAAACCTTCTGCAATTAGCTCTTCTTCTACTTCTACAACCTCGCTATAAGGGACTTTACTTAGAGTTGAAGTCAATTCTTCTCTAACTTTTTCTTGATTTTCTCCTTCATGAAGTTTTAAAATCAATTCTTTTAGTTTCTTTTTTCTTTCTTGAGAATTATTAATCAATTCACTCATAATATATTAAGTTTAAAATTATACATATTTAAAATTAGGGTAAAAATAATAAATTTTCTCTTAAAAAGAATGATTCTAAATTTAATTTTTGTCGTTTTGTAATAAAAATATTTTTAGTTTTGCATTGTATGAAATTTATAAAAAAGATAATAGAGAGATTTTTGCCTCCAAAAAAATGGAAAGTACCGGTAATTATATTATTAGGAACATTTACAGGTGTTGCCTTGTATAATTTTTATGTATCTAGAGCTTGGTCTTATTTGTCTGATGATCCTGCAACTTGTATTAATTGTCATGTAATGACTACTGAGTATGCAACTTGGTCTCATTCTTCGCATAGAGAACGTGCTACTTGTAACGATTGTCATGTTCCGCATGATAATATTTTCAGACATTATTATTTTAAAGCAAGTGATGGTTTACGCCATTCTGCAATTTTTACAGCAAGGACTTACGACCAAAGCATAAGAATGCTTGCACCAGGGAATACTGTGGTTCAAGAAAATTGCATTCGTTGTCATGGAGAGCTTACCGAAATGGTAAAAGCAAATGTTAGTTATAAAGAAACTTTAGAAGGTAATGGAAAACGTTGTTGGGATTGTCATAGAGAAGTACCTCATGGAAGAGTAAAAAGTTTAACTTCTACTCCTTGGGTTGAGGTTCCGGCACCAAAATCCCCTGTTCCTGATTGGTTAAGATAATTTAAAATCAAATAAATAAAAATTACAGATTATGAAATTTAGTTTGAGAAATTTAATTGAAAAAAAGCCTTGGACGGGTTGGCTTCTTTTTCTTGGTACAACAGTAATAGTTTTTGTTCTGGGTATTTTAGCAGCTTCAATTATTCAAAGACGTGCAGAGGCTACTTTAATTAATATACCACTTTACGAACTTGATGAATTTGAGCCACGAAACGAAGTTTGGGGACAAGCATATCCACGTGAATATGAAGGTTATAAGCGTATGGCAGATACAAGTTTTAGTTCAAAATATAATGGCTCAGCAATGCGTGATGCTTTAGAAGAAGACCCACGTTTAGTTATTCTTTTTGGTGGTTACGCTTTTGCTAGAGATTATAATCAACCTCGCGGACATATTTATGCTATTACTGATATACATAATACATTACGTACCGGTAGTCCTGATGAGAATACAGCAGATATGCAAATGTCGAGTTGTTGGACTTGCAAAGGACCAGATGTTCCGCGTATGATTAATGAAATTGGTGCTGAAAAGTTTTATTCAAGTCCTTGGTCTGAAATGCTTTCAGAAGTAATTAATCCAATTGGTTGTGCTAATTGCCATAATCCTGAAAATATGACCTTGAAAGTAAAACAAACCCCTTTAATGGAAGCTTTCCAAAGACAAGGTCTAGATGTAAATGCTACAAGTGTAAACGAACGCCGTAGTTTAGTTTGTGCTCAATGTCATGTCGAATATTATTTTAAACCTCAAGGTTCTTATGTTACTTTCCCTTGGGATATTGGATTTAGCGTTGAAGATATGGAAGAATATTATGATAAAATTGAATTTTCAGACTGGACACACGCTTTAAGTAAAACTCCAATGATAAAAGCTCAACATCCTGATTATGAAATATATAAAACAGGAATCCATTATGCGCGTGGAGTTTCTTGTGCTGATTGCCATATGCCTTACACACGTGAGGGAGCAACAAAAGTTACTGACCATAAAATTCAAAGTCCTTTAAATAATATAGAAAACTCTTGTATGCTTTGTCATCGCGAATCTAAAGAAGAGCTTATAGCAAATGTATATTCAAATCAAGATAAAGTTTATCAACAAAAAATTATTTTAGAAGATTTATTAGTTAAAGCTCATATAGAAACTGCTTATGCAATTGAGCTTGGAGCTAATGAAGATCAATTAAAACCAATCCAAAAGAATATACGCTCCGCTCAATGGAGATGGGATTTTACAGCTGCTTCGCATGGCGGAAGTTTTCACTCGCCTGTTGAAAGTTTAAGAATTATTTCTGACGGAATACAAAAAGCTTCTCAAGCAAGATTAGATATTGCAAGACTTTTAGCTGATTTAGGTTATAATAAAGCCGTGGAAATGCCTGACTTAAGCACAAAAGCAAAAGCTCAAGAATATTTAGGTTTAGATATGGACAAATTAAATCAGGATAAACAAAATTGGCTTGAAAAAGTACTTCCTATACATCTGAAAAAAGGTGAAGAAAGACAAAATAAACTGCCCGAGCCAAAACGCATACGTTAAAGAAGAATTGTTTTGTGCTTAAAAATTTGGACATATATTTGGACATTAAAATAGTTAATTGACTTGTTTTCAGCTTATTAACTTTTTTGTTTTTTGGACATAAACTGGACAAATAAAAAAACGGGATTTCTTTTTTTTCTTACAAAAGATATTATATGTATTGGTGTTTTATATTATTTTACCGCCATTTTAAAGTAATTTTGTTTATTTATTATTTAATTATATTCACAATCTTTGTTAAATAAATTTTAAAATTATAATACCATTTAATAAAAACAAAAACTTTCTATATATTTGTAAACTTTATTTTATTATAAATGTATGAGATTAAAATTACTATGTTTTATAAGTTTAATATTTATTAGTTTTTCACTCTTTTCTCAAAAATATACTCTTAGTGGATATATAAAAGACAAACAAAGCGGTGAGGAATTATTGGGAGCTAATATAATTATTAAAGATCAAAATATTGGAACTACTACAAATGCTTATGGTTTTTATTCTCTTTCTATTCCTGCCGGAGAATATGAAATAACATACTCATTTATTGGTTATGGCGAAATTACTGAAAAAGTAAAATTAAATTCTAATAAAAGTTTAAATATTTCTTTAGAAAGTTCTGCAATAATTACTCAAGAAGTGATTGTTAGCGGTGAAAAAAACAAAAATGTTGAAGATTCAAAAATGTCTGTAATAAAATTACCTGTAGAGGCAATTAAAACCCTGCCTGCATTTATGGGCGAAGTAGATATTTTGAAAACTTTACAGCTACTTCCAGGTATTCAATCTGCCGGAGACGGTAATTCGGGTTATTATGTTCGTGGTGGTGGTCCTGACCAAAATTTGGTTTTACTTGATGAAGCTATTGTTTATAATGCTGCTCATTTATTTGGTTTTTTCTCTGTTTTTAATGCAGATGCAATAAAAGATATGGAAATTTATAAAGGTGGAATGCCTGCAGAATATGGCGGAAGAATAAGTTCAGTTTTGGATATTTCAATGAAAAATGGAAATATGAATAAATTTCAAGTTGAAGGTGGAATAGGAACAATTGCTTCAAGACTTACGGTGCAAGGTCCTATTGTAAAAGAAAAAGCATCTTTTATACTTTCGGCCAGACGTACTTATATAGATATTTTGTTACAGCCATTTATAAAAAGCTCATCACCATTTAAAGGTTCCGGATATTATTTTTATGATTTAAACACAAAATTTAATTATAGATTTTCTGATAAAGACAGGTTGTATTTTAGCGGTTATTATGGAAAAGATATTTTTGATTTTAAAACAAAAGAAGCTGGTTTTAATATGAAAATTCCGTGGGGAAATGCTACAAGCAGTATTAGATGGAATCATCTTTTTAATTCTAAATTTTTCTCAAATTCAACTTTAGTGCTTTCAGACTATAAATTTCAAACTGCGGTAGAAATGGGCGACAAAGACAAACCTAATGAAGGCATTAGATTTATTCAAGATTCAGGAGTTAGAGATTATTATTTTAAGCAAGATTTTACTTATTTGCCAAATCCAAAACATAATATAAAATTTGGTGCAAATTATATTTATCATATTTTTAGTCCTAATTCTGTTTCTGCTAATTTAGGCGAGACCGAGTTTGATTTTTCCTCTGCACAAAAGCAAAAAGCACACGAAGCAGCAATTTATATTGGAGATGATTTTAAAATTTCTGATAGACTAACAATTTATGCCGGTTTTAGAGCAGCCATTTTTAATCAAGTTGGAAAGTTTACAAGATATGTGAAGGACGAAGATTTAATGAATAATATTGATACAATAGTTTACAAAAAAGGAGAAAATGTTGCATTTTATGATTCATATGAACCAAGAGCTAGTATTAAATTTAGTTTAGACAAAAATTCTTCTTTAAAAGCATCTTTTATGCAAAACAAACAGTTTATTCATTTAGCTTCTTTATCGGCTTCAACTTTACCAACCGATTTATGGGTACCTTGTAGCGATGTGGTTAAACCACAAGGAGGACGACAATATGCAATAGGATATTTTAGAAACTTTTTTAATGACCATTTCGAAACTTCTGTTGAGGCTTATTACAAAAATCTTTATGATTTAATTGAATATGCAGACGGGGCACTTCCGGGAGATGATGTAAACGATAATGCTGATAATTACTTTATTTTTGGTGATGGATATTCTTATGGTGCTGAATTATTTTTAAAGAAAAGAACAGGGCGTTTTACAGGCTGGATTGGATATACTTGGTCAAAAACTGAAAGAATTTTTGATGATATAAATGATGGAGAAGCATTTCCTGCAAAATACGACCGCAGACATGATTTATCTTTAACAACAACTTATCAAATTACAGAAAAATTAGACGCTTCCTTAGTTTTTGTTTTTGCAACTGGCAACACAACTACCTTACCAATAGCAAGATATATGATTGACGGTGATTTGATAAGTGAATATGGACCAAGAAATTCTTACAGAATGCAGCCATATCATCGTTTAGATATTTCGCTTACTTATCAACATAAAAAAACCGACAAATGGGAATCTTCATGGAATTTCTCTGTATTTAATGTATATAATAGAAAAAATCCATATTTTATTTATTTAGAAGATAAAGGTAGTGTTGAAAGCGGTAATTTTACGACCAAAGCAAAACAAATTTCCCTAATTCCTATTTTACCTTCTATAACTTGGAATTTTAAATTTTAATTTATGAAAATAATACAAATAAATATTTTACTAATTCTTTTTATTATACTTATTTCTTGTGTTAAAGATATTAGTTTAGAACTTCCTCAGGCTCAGGAAAAACTTGTAATTGAAGCTATGATAGATTATAATGACTACCCAATGGTTTTTATTACAAAAAACACAAGCTATTTTACTTATATAGATACTACAATATTAAATTCTTCCATAATTAAAAATTCTGATGCTTGCGTTATTGTTTCCAACGGAATTATTAGCGACACATTAGAGCCTGCAATAATGGACAGATATCCTTACCATGGTTATCGTGGAACTAAGTTTAAAGGTGAAATTAATAAATCTTATGTTTTAAAAATTTTATATTTAGAAAATGAGTATAATTCAACAACTACAATACCCGAGCCTATTCCAATAGATTCAGTCTGGTTTAGTTTAATACCCGGTCATGATAGCTTGGGTTTTTTAAATTTTAAATTTACCGACCCTCCTATTTATGGAAATTATTATACTTTTTATTCTAAAATTTTAGGAAAACAAAAATGGTATTACCGCCCTTCTTTCGGTCCACATGTTTTAGACGATAAATTAATAAACAACCAAGAGTTTACATACACGCCTATGACAAAAGGATATGAAAGAAATGCTTATTATTTTGATGTTTGGACTGATGAAGATTTGGATTTTTTGGATTTAATTTGCTATAAAATTGGCGATACAGTAAGTTTAAAAATGTCCACAATTGATCAAAGTAGTTTTAATTTTTGGAGCTCTGTTTATAGAAATGTTATAACAGGGAGCAATCCATTTACTAATCCTGCTTCTGTAAAATCTAATATTTATGGAAGCCCTGCCAACGGTTATTGGATAGGTTCAGGAACTTATTTTACAAATGTGTATATTGCCGACAGTGCAAACTTGACAGTTCTGCCATAAGAATTAATTTATTTATAAAAACTTTGTAAAATATATGCTAATACAAAATAAACAATGATTTTTTATTTAGAATCAAAAAAAAATGTTATTTTCGGGCAAACTATTTGTAGTATTAATCGTTATTATAAAAAAGATATTTAAAATGAAAAAAATCACAACATTAATTTTTATTTTTTTGATGAGTTTTGTAGCATTCTCACAAGAAAATCCGGTAATTTGGGATATTAATCAATCGCGTTCAGAAGATGGGTCTTATAATTTGCATATTAAGGCAGAAATTCAAAATAATTGGTATGTTTATGGGATGAACTTGGAAGAAGGTGGTCCTTTAAGCTTAGAATTTAATATAGATGACAGAAACAATAAAGTTTATGATCTAAGTTTTAAAGAAATTACACCAGCAATATCTGTTTTTGATGAAGTATTTAATATGAATGTTGGCACTTATCAAGCTAATGTTGAATTTAGAGCCAATTATGTGCCAATAACTGACATAATGTCATTTGTCTTGATTATCCAAGGTCAAGCTTGTAATACTGCAAATGGTTCTTGTATTCAAGTTTATGAAGAAATTCCTATTACAATTCAGAATTAATAACAATTTAAAGAATAAAATTACTTTACAATGAGTGAAAAGATTAAATGTTTAATAATCGGCTCTGGTCCTGCTGGTTATACTGCTGCTATTTATGTAGCCCGAGCAAATTTAAACCCTGTTGTTTATGAAGGTTTACAACCTGGTGGTCAACTTACAACTACAACAGATATTGATAATTTTCCGGGTTATCCCGAAGGAGTTGCTGGTCCTGTAATGATGGATCAATTAAAAGCTCAAGCTCAAAGATTTGGTACAGATGTTAGGTTTGGTTATATTACAAAAGTTGATTTTAGCCAAAGACCATTTAAAGTTGTGGCCGACAATGTACACGAAATTGAGGCAGAAACTGTTATTATTGCAACAGGAGCAACAGCTAATTATCTTGGTTTAGAATCAGAAGAGAGATTTAAAGGTTTAGGTGTTTCGGCTTGTGCAACTTGTGATGGTTTTTTCTATAGAAATAAAGATGTTGCTGTTGTTGGTGGTGGCGATACTGCTGCCGAAGAAGCTTCTTACTTGGCTGGTCTTTGTAATAAAGTTTATATGATAGTAAGACGAGATGTTTTACGTGCCTCAAAAGCAATGCAAGAAAGAGTTATGAATAACCCTAAAATAGAAATACTTTGGAATCATAATACTGTTGAAGTTTTAGGTGATAATGCTGGAGTTGTTGGTGCCAGACTAAAAAACAATAAAACTGAAGAAGAAAAAATTATTGATATTCATGGTTTCTTCCTAGCAATTGGACACACTCCTGCAACCGATTTATTCAAAAATTATTTAGAACTTGACGAACAAGGCTATATTAAAACTATTACGGGAACTTCAAGAACAAATATTCCTGGAGTTTTTGCTTGCGGTGATGTTCAAGATTCTATCTATCGTCAAGCTGTTACTGCTGCTGGTTCTGGCTGTAAAGCTGCAATTGACGCTGAAAGATTTTTATCTGAAAATTAAAACAAACTAAATATTAAGACTAAGACCGATATTTTGTCGGTCTTATTTTTTCCACTATATATGACAATTAAAGAAAGATATAAACATGTTTTAGACTATTTCAGGGAGAATATGAAATTAGCAGAAACAGAGCTTGATTATAAAACAGATTTTCAATTATTAATAGCCGTTATTTTATCTGCTCAATGCACAGACAAAAGAGTAAACCTCCTCACTCCTGCTCTATTCTTAGATTATCCAGACGCCCAAACCATGAGCCATGCAAGTCAAGAAGTAATTTATGAATATATAAAATCTTGTTCTTATCCAAACAATAAGGCAAAACATATTTCTCAAACGGCAAAAATTTTAACTGAGAAATACAATGGAAAAATACCTGAAGATGTTGATGAACTTCAAAAATTACCAGGAGTAGGCAGAAAAACTGCACATGTTATTGCATCTGTCTTATTTCGCCAAGCAAAAATGCCGGTTGACACTCATGTGTTTCGTGTATCTGCAAGAATTGGATTAACTAATAATGCAAAAACTGTTTTACAAGCCGAAAAACAATTAGTAAAACATATTCCTAAAAAAGACATTCCTGATGCACATCATTGGTTGATTTTACATGGCAGATATGTTTGTACTGCGAGAAGTCCTAAATGTGCAAGTTGTGGAATATCAGCTTATTGTAAATTTTATCAACAAACTGATAAATCTTAGTTTTTTTCTTATTTCCTTTACTTATTTTTGCAAATAATTTTTATTCATGGAAAAAAATATTGAAAAATATATAAAACAAGGCTTAGAAGCTCTTTATTCTATTGACACTACAAATATTGACATCCCCATTGAAAAAACGAAAGAAGAGATAAAAGGCGATTTTACAGTAGTGGTTTTTGCTTTTTCTAAATTTAGCAAAAAGTCTCCTGCAGATACGGCAAAAGATTTAGGTACTTTTATTAGACAAAAATATGAGGATGTGTCTTCATATAATGTTATAAATGGATTTTTAAATCTTAGAATGACTAATGAGTATTGGATAAACAGACTAAATAACTTAAACACACAAACTTCTGAGTATGAGCTAGTTGAAAAAGAAACCATAATGGTGGAATTTTCTTCTCCAAATACAAATAAACCTTTACATTTAGGGCATATTAGAAATAATCTTCTTGGCGATTCTATTTCAAAAATACTTCAAGCTTCTGGTAAAAATGTAATCAAAACTAATTTAATTAATGATAGAGGAATACATATTTGCAAATCGATTTTAGCTTGGATAAAGTGGGGAAATGACGAAACACCTGAAACTAATAATAAGAAAGGTGATAAATTAGTAGGCGAATATTATGTGAAATTTGAAACTAAATATAAAGAAGAAATTAATGAGCTAATTAGTAAGGGTGAAAATAAAGAATATGCAAAAGCAAATGCTCCAATAATTTTAGAAGCTCGTGAAATTTTAAGAAAATGGGAAAATGGAGATAAAGAAATTATCAAAATCTGGCAAATGATGAACTCGTGGGTTTATAAGGGTTTTGATAAAACATATTCAGATTTGGGAATTAGTTTTGATAAAATTTATTATGAATCCGACACTTATTTGCTTGGTAAAAAAATTGTAAATAAAGAACTCGACAAAGGTATATTTGTTAAAGACGAAGATAATTCAGTTTGGATTGATTTAAGTAATGAGGGC
>JALOAQ010000083.1 GCA_023228725.1 Bacteroidales bacterium
TTATCAAATGGCCAAAAAAGCAAAAGACAATATTGG
Source organism: Bacteroidales bacterium (assembly GCA_023228725.1). GTDB lineage: Bacteria > Bacteroidota > Bacteroidia > Bacteroidales > ML635J-15 > Bact-19. The sequence continues at coordinate 37 of JALOAQ010000083.1, forward strand.
GCATGATGCTCATTTTTGGGGTGCAGTTTATGGTTTTGTTTTTCCTTTGTTTTTTAAACCCGAATTGTGGGAATATTTTTATTTAAGACTGATAAATTTTAATTAATTTTAAATTATATAAACAAAAATCTAAAAATGTAAATTAATGAATAAAGCAGTTTTTCTTGATAGAGATGGGGTGATTAATTTTGAAAAAGGTCATTATACTACAAATCTTGATGATTTTATTATAAATAAAGGAGTTGGTGCTGCCATTAAATTACTAAAAGATAATGGATACTTAGTTATTGTAATTTCAAATCAAGGCGGAATTGCCAAAGCTTTATATACTCATGAAGATGTTTTAGAAATGCATATTAAGTTTTGTGAATATTTATTTGAATTTGATACTAAAATAGATGATTTCTTTTATTGTCCACATCATCAAGATTATGGAAAATGTTTGTGCCGGAAGCCGGAAGCTTTATTATTTGAAAAAGCTATTAAAATTTATAATATTGATGTGAAAAACTCTTTAATGATAGGTGATAGCGACCGCGATATTCAAGCTGCTGCAAAATGTGGAATTAATGGAATAAAGATTAAGCCAAACGAAAATATTTTAGAAATTTGCAAACAAATTGTAGGAGGAGTTTATGGCTAAATATTGTTCTCTTAATTCTAATATTCTACTTTCTGAAAAAACTTTTATTTCACCAGAGAATAGAGGCTTGCTGTTTGGAGATAGTTTTAATTTTGAAATACGTGGAAATTCATCAAAAGCATTTTTTGAAAATGAATATTTTGACTTTTTTATTTATTGCATAAAAAAAATAAGATTTGAAAGATCAATTTTACATAGAAAGTCAAGTCTTGTAACAGATTTAGAGCTTTTATTACAGAAAAACAGAATTTATAAAGGATTTAAAGCAAGAATAATAGTTTTTAGAAATGATTTGGAAACAAACTCTTGTTCAATATTAATGTCTGTGGATTCTGTTGAAAATGAATATTATCCTGAGCTTTTAAAAGGATTTAAAGTTTCTGTTTATAAAGATTATATAATTCCAGAGTCAAGTTTTGATTTTGATTTAACTCCAAGGTTTAGTGAAGTGTTTTTAGCTCAACAAAAGCTTAAATCAGAAGGATTAGATGATTTTTTGCTTTGCGATAAAAATGGAAATATTATTAAAAGTTTATATTCTTCTGTTTTCTTTGTGAAAAATGAAAATTTAATTTTACCAAATCGTTTTATAAATAATTCTAGCAAAATATTTGTAAATATTGTTGTAGAATTAGCAAAAAGTTTAAATATTCCTGTTGTAAATTGGGACGTAAAAGAAAAAGATTTATATGATTTAGATGAAGTTTTTCTTGGTAATATTGTAGATGGTTTTAATAGAGTTATGGCGTTTAGAAATAAAAGATATTTTTATAAAACTGTTGAGATATTGTTGGAAGAATTAAACAGAGAACTTAAAATTAAATAGAATACTTATAGTTTTTTAATTTTTATTTTCCTACATAGAGTAATTAGTTTGTACTTTAATTATTAATTAAGTAATTTGAAACTTTATATTAAAACTTGTAAAAGTGTTATATTTGTACTTATAAATATTTTAATGCTATGAATTACGAAAAGTTAAGTAAGCAGGATTTACTAATAGAGTTTCAGAAACTAAGGGATAAAAACAATAAATTAAAAGAGCGTTTGAATGGCTTGGACAATTTGTTTAATGCAACAACAATAGGACTTTATAAAACAAATATTAATGGAGACATTTTAGAGGCTAATCAGCCATTAGTCGAGATGTTAGGCTATTTGAGTTTAGATGATATGAAAAGTTTTAATGTTGTAAAAGATGAATTAGTAAATCAAAAAGAAAGAGAAAAATTTATTAAAGTATTAGATAAAGATGAAGTAATAATTGGTTTAGAAACAGTTTGGAGAAAAAAAGATGGAAATAAGATTTATATAAGAGAGAGTTCGCGTGCTATTAAAAATGAAAAAGGAGAAATATTATATTTTGAGGGAACTGTAGAAAATATTAGTGATAAAAAACAAAAAGAACATGAGCTTATAGAAAGTGAGAGAAAATATAGAACTTTAATTGAATTATTGCCAAATGGTTTTGTTATACATAAAAATTCTAAAATTGTTTATGTAAATAATGCAATCAGCAAAACTTTAAAAGTAAAAAATAAAGAAGAGCTTATAGGTAGGAATATTTATGATTTTATACATCCAAGTTTTCATAATGCTGTACAAAATAGAATTGAAGAAACAATTTTATACAATAAAAATGTAGAAACACGAGAAGAGTTAATAATCGCTGATAATAATGAATTTTTAAATATAGAGGTATCTTCTTTTTCAATAGAAATGGACGGCGAACAGCATGTTGTTACAATTACTAAAAATATTACAGAGCAAAAAAAAGCAGAACAAGAGCTTCGTCAATCAGAGCTAACATATAGAAATATGTTGAATAGTATTAGTGAAGCAATTTTCGTACAAGATTTTGAAGGAAAATTTATAGATGTAAATAAAGCGGCTGAGTCTTTATTTGGTTTAACTCATAATGAATTTATAGATAAATACCCAAAAGATATATCTGAAGATGGTTTGAATAATAATGATGCAATTCTTTTAAAAATTAAAAAAGCTTATGATGGAAAGAATCAGAACTTGAGATTTTGGGGAAAGAATAAGAATGGAAAATCTTTTATTAGTGAAGTAAGCTTATCTTCAGGTGTTTATTTTGATAAAAAAGTTGTTATTGCTGTTGTAAGAGATATTAGTGAAAGATATAAAATAGAAGGGCAATTAAAACAAAGTGAAAAAAAATATAGAGAATTAATAAATTTTGCTGTAGGAGGTATTTTGATAGGTTCACCAGAAGGAATTATTCTTGAGGCAAATGATTATATGTGTAGCTTGTTTGGAAAACCAAAAACTCAAATTATTGGTAAAAATATTAATCAAGGTTTTTTTACAGAAGAAAGTATTCAAAAAGCTCCATTAAATTATGATAAACTAAAAACAGGCCAAGTTTTGATTAATCAACGTGATATTATAAAATCAGATGGAAGTGTAATTCCTATTGAAATGCACACAAAAATGATGCCTGACAAAACTTATCAATCTATTTATCATGATATTTCGGAAAGAAAAGTTGCAGAACAGAAGCTTTTAGAGGCAAAAAACAAAGCTGATAGTTTAAGTTTGCATAGAGAAGCTCTGTTAAAAGCTATTCCAGATATTATAATTTCTATTAATAAAAATGGAAATATTGTTGAGTTTTATTCTAATTATAAAAAGCCTTATGTGGTTAAGACTGAAGATTTTATCGATAGAGATGTTGAGGAAGTTTTTACAGAAGATTTAGCGTTTTTTTTTAAGTCCAATGTTAATAAAGTTATAAAAAATAAGAAAATTGAAACTTTCACATATTCTTATGACTATTTGCCTGAACAAAGAAAAGTATATTTAGACACTAGATTAGTTTATTTAAATGAAAATACTGCTTTACTAGTTATTAGAGATATTACAGAAAGAATGAAATTAATTTATGATTTAGAAGTTGCTAAGCAAAGAGCAGAAGAAAGCGAACGTTTGAAAACTGCTTTTTTGGCAAATATGAGCCATGAAGTTAGAACTCCTATGAATGCAATTATTGGTTTTGCCGATTTGCTGAAATGTGATATTGAAGAAAATGAAAAACTAGATTATATCAATATTATTCAAAATAGTTGTTATCAGTTATTAAATGTTTTAGACGATATTATTGAACTTTCAAAAATTGAGAGTGGAGCTGTGCTTAAAAATGTTACTTCTTTTAATTTGAATGAACTATTAGATGAAATTTATTTATCTTGGCATAATAATATGCTTAAAAACCCAAATGTAAAACTGATATTTAATAAAACTACTAGCTCAAATTTATTATGTGTATCAGATAAAATTAAAATAAAACAAATTTTCACTAATTTAATTAGTAATGCGTTAAAATATACAGAAAAAGGCCAAGTTGAGTTTGGTTTTAAGGAAATAAGTGCAGGTGAAATTGAATTTTATGTTTCCGACACAGGATTAGGTATTAGCCAAGAAAATATAAAAAAAATATTTGATAGATTTACCCAGATTGATAATAAATTAACTAATAAAACCAGAGGTTCGGGAATAGGTCTGTCAATTTGTAAAGCTTATAGCGAACTTTTAGGTGGTAAAATTACAGTAAAATCTGAACAAAATAAAGGAAGTACTTTTTATTTTACTTTTCCAAAATTTACTTTTGCATAAATTTTTAATAATAAAAATTGTCTTCAACTGTTTCGCCAGGTGTACAGTAATATTCTTTAATTGAAAAATTTGTATTCCCCAAAATTGTTGTAATATAAGTAACTTTGACTGTATCTCCGCCAACGGTTTTGCAATAAAATTCAGTATCTATATTTTTTCCTTCATATAAAACAAAATTATCATCACAACATTCAATACAAAGTTTGTTAATGCCTTCAACTTTTATTTTTATTAAATCATCTGAATATGCCGGCGGGTTGTTTTTTACTTTAATTTTCAAAAAAGATTCTTTGGCAAGTGGAAAGTTTTTATTGTATTCTGCAATTTGTCCACTTGGTTCAAACTCTGCAAAATAACTGTGATAGCCTTCTTTTTCAATTCTGATTCTAAACATAATATATAGCTTGGGTTCTATTTCAATAAAATATTTTCCATCAGTGTCTGTCTTAGTTTCTGCAATTTTATAAAAGGTATTATTCATACTTCCAGAAACTATTCTTGAAGCTTCTATAATTACATTTGCATTTTGAATATTTTCATTTGAAGATAAATTATAAACTATTCCAGAAAAATAGTTATATTTCTTTTTTTTGCATGATGAAAAATAGCATAGACTTAAAAATACTATAATTAGAATTGCAAAAAATTTGTATTTTGTTTTAAATAGACTTGTCATTTATTTAAAATTTCGAAAATAAATTGTAATTTTAGCCAAAATTATAAAAAATATTAATATTATGAGTGTTTTAGGAAATTTAGAACCAAAAAATGTGTGGAAATATTTCGAAGATATTACAAAAGTTCCACGTCCCTCAAAAAAAGAAGAAAAAATAATTGCTTTTTTATTGGATTTTGCAAAGAAAAACAATTTAGAGGCAAAAAGAGACAAAATTGGAAATGTATTAATTAAAAAACCTGCTTCAAAAGGATTTGAAAATCGTAAATCTGTAGTTTTGCAAAGTCATGTTGACATGGTTTGTGAGGCAAATAGAGATACAGTAATTGATTTTGATAATGACCCAATTACTCCTTATATTGATGGTGAATGGGTTAAGGCTAAAGGAACAAGTCTTGGAGCTGATGATGGTATTGGAATGGCTGCTTCTTTGGCAATTCTTACTGATAATAATTTAAGTCACGGTCCAATTGAATGCTTGTTTACAGTTGATGAAGAAACTGGATTAACAGGTGCTTTTGAAATTGAAGAGGGTTTTTTTGAGTCAAAAATATTACTTAATCTTGATTCAGAAGATGAAGGAGAGATATTTATTGGTTGTGCCGGCGGTATTGATTTAGTAGCGAATTTTGCGTTTACAAAAGAAAATATTTTAAAAGATAGTATTGCATATAAATTTACCGTAAATGGTTTGCAGGGTGGACATAGTGGAGATGAAATCCATAAAGGTTTTGGTAATTCAAATAAAATTGCAAACAGATTTTTAAATATAATTAACGAAAAATTTAATGCTCGTCTTTCGGTTTTTGATGGAGGAAACAAAAGAAATGCAATTCCTCGCGAAGCTGAATTTATTTTTACAATAAATAAAGAATTCGAGCAGGATTTACAAAAGGAATTTGAAGTTTTTAGAAAAAATATTATTAACGAAATTATAATAACAGAGAAAAATATAAATTTAAGTCTTAGTTCAGAAACTATGCCTGAATTTGTGATTGATTTAAAAACTCAAAATAACTTAATCAATGCTATTTATGCTTGCCCTCATGGTGTTCATGCTTGGAGTCCAGCAATTCCAGATTTTGTTGAAACTTCTAATAATTTGGCTTCGGTAAAATTTATTGACAACAAAATACAAGTTGTTACAAGTCAGCGTAGTTCTGTAGAGTCAGGAAAAAAAGATATAAATAATATGGTTAAATCTGTTTTTGTACTTGCAGGTGCAGATATTGAAATTGGAGATGGTTATCCGGGTTGGGCTCCAAATCCAAAATCTGAGATTTTAACTATTGCAGAAGATACTTACGAAAAACTATTTGGTAAAAAACCAATAGTAAGAGCTATTCATGCAGGTTTAGAATGTGGTTTGTTTTTAGAAAAATATCCTGACTTAGATATGATTTCTTTTGGTCCAACACTTAGAGCAGTTCATTCGCCTGACGAAAGATTGGAAATTAAAACTGTTAAAATGTGGTATGAGCATTTATTAGAAGTTTTGAAAAATATACCTAATAAATAAAAAAAAGGCTGTCCGGAAAGGATAGCCTTTTTTTTTACTCTATTGCAGTAACTTGTTTTATAAACTGAAATCTTTCATAAATGCTTGGGTCTTTGATATTTGCATACGAAAGTTTTGCTCTAAACTCATCAATTGAAGTATAGTCATTTTTTTCCATCCATTTAGAAATATCTTCATTAATAGTTTTAAATTCTTTTAGACCTTTTTTGTACAGAACTGAGCAAAGTTGCAGACCTGTAGCACCTGCAAGTAAAAGTTGAATAGCGCCATCAGCATTATGAATTCCTGTAGAAGCGGCAATTTCAAGATCCGGCATCATCCCTTTTACAATTGCTATTGAGCGTAAAGATTGTTTAATATCTATTTCATAACTTAGAGCTGAAGAATTTGTCATTTCCATTTTGTCAATATTAATAATAGGTTCGTAAAATCTATTAAATAAGACAAAGTTTTTAATACCTCTAAATTTAATTTGTTTAATAAAATTTGGAAGGTTTGTGAAAGTTTTACCCATTTTAATTGCTATAGGCAATTTTGTGCTGGCTTGAACTTTTTCAATTATATCGAAATATTTTTGTTCAATTTGAGCTGAACTTAATTCATAATCATAATGAAAAACATTCATATTTAATTCTAAGCCATGAGCACCTGCTTTTTCAATTTCTGCGGCAAATCCTTCCCATTCTGTATCAGAAATACAATTAATGCTTGCAATTACAGGAATTTTAACTGCTTTTACAGAAGTTTTAATTAAATCCAAATATTCATTTAATGAATTATGCCTTGAATAATTTTTAATATAATCAGCAGCTTCGGGATAATCAATACTGTTGAACAGTGCAGCTTCACTCATATAATTTATTTGCTCTTCAAACAAAGATTTTAAAACTATAGCTCCTGCACCGTTTTCTTCTGCTGTAATAATATTATTTGTTTTTTTACTTAGTCCTGAACTACTCAAGATAAGTGGGCTTTTTAACTCTAAGCCCATGTAATTTGTTTTAAGGTTTTTCATAGTTTTGTTTTTTATTTCTTAGTTTTATTATAATAAGTCATTGCTTCAGGCAAATATTTTTTCATATTTTCAATTCTTTTGGTATCTGAGGGGTGAGTACTTAACAATTCTAATGGTTTTTGTCCTCCCATTTTCGACATTCTTGTCCAAAATTCAACAGCTTCATTTGGGTTGTATCCTGCCATTGCCATAAAAATCAGACCCATTCTATCAGCTTCGTATTCGTGTTTGCGAGAATATGGTAAAATAACTCCCACTGTTGCGCCAACACTAAATACGTTTAAAAATATTGCTTGAGTTTCAGCTGGTTTGGTTTTAATAAATTCTGCTAAAGCCATTTGTCCGGCTTGTGCCATTATTTGTTGAGTCATTCTTTCGTTTCCATGACGAGCAACAGCATGCGCAATTTCATGTCCCATCACTACTGCCATTCCGTCAGCATTTTGAGTATAAGGCAAAATTCCTGTATAAAAACAGATTTTTCCGCCTGGCATACACCATGCGTTAGGAACATTTGATTCTACTAAGGCAAACTCCCATTTAAAATCTTTTAATCTTTTTTCTAATTTATTGTCTTTTAAGTATTGCTCAACAGCCTTTGAAATATTATAGCCAACATCATTTAATAAAGCCGCATTTCTAGTGTCCTTTGAAAGTGGCATACTGTCTAAAAAACCTCTATAATTATCAACTCCCATGCTAACAAGTTGAGATTCAGGTATTAAAGTTACTTGTTTTCTTCCAATTAATGGAACAGTAGAGCAATTGCTTAAAAATAATACACTAACAAATAATGATAGTAAGATTACCGAAAATAATAAGTTTTTTTTAAACATAGTTTTTTCTTTTTAATTCACAATAATATGCTAATTTATAAAAATCAAATATAAACAAATTTGGGTTTCCTGAATTTAACAAATGATTTTTGATTTTGTTTTTAAAAATAGAATTAAAAAACCGTATTATAAAAATTAATTTGAATGTTTTTAAGTTTTTAGCGATTTTAGCAAGTTTAATGTCGTAAATAAAATCCTTATCTTTAAAACCCGAAGCTTCAATTAGTATAAGGTTTTTAAGTGCTAAATTAGTTTTGTTTAAAAAAATCTCATTACTTTCTAGTCCTTCGTGTACAACCGGATTGTCAATATGACTTATTATTAATTTATTTTTTTTTAATTCATAACCAAACAAGCTATCTTCATGTCCATAGTCTTTTAGGAACTCTCTAAATTGAATTAATTCAAAAATATTAGTAGAAATCATGAAATTATTTGTTGCAAAAGAGGCATTAGGTTTTTTTGCTCTATGTTTTGCAGTTTTCATTTCACGATTAATTCCAAATTTATATCTTAGAGATTGTGATTTTATATTTTGTTTTTTATGATAAAGAGTACCACCACAAACTATTTCATTATTGAAATTTTGTAGATATTTATTGATAAAATCTGAATTGGCTAAGGAAGAATCAGCATCTAAAAAAATAATTTTACCAGTTTTTGATTCATTTGCTAATCTATTTCTAGCTGCACTTCTTCCAATATTTATTTCTGATATTATGTGCTTAATCTTAAACTTTTCTGTCAAAACAGAATTTTTCTTTACATTTTCATTACTTGAACCATCTTCAAAAACTATAATTTGGAATTCAATATTTTCATTACTGCATTGATTATAAATATCTTCAACTAATTTTGAAATATCATGATTAAAACAAGGGATACAAATATTCAGAAATTTCATTTAATTTAGTTTTAGTTCACTTTCTTCTTCTTCGGCTATACGTTTTAAATCTTCTTCTAATTCTTCCATTTGTCTATTTAGCTCATCTTCAATACTTTCGTCCCATTGAATACTTTCGTTTTCGCCACTAGTAATAGCCATTATTTTTTTATTGCTTAAACTTGTTTTTTCCTTAATAGATTTTGTCCAAGCTTCTAATTTATCTGGGCAATCAATATAAAAACTATCTGCTATTATGTCAAAATTTTGCATAAATTCTGGGTATTTATCTAATTCTGCTAGTGCATTCATATTTCCATCAAAAGCTAAATCAACGGTTTTAATATAAGAATCTATAATTTTATTGCCAACTTCAATAAACTCATCACAATTGCTAAAATTATACTCTGTATATTTTTCGATTAATTGTTCTAAATTTAATTCTTTCTCATCTAAAACAATATTGTTTTTTGATTTATTTTTGCACGAAAAAGCTATAAAAACTATTAAAATTAATAAAACCTTAAATTTGAAGAATTTCATAAACTTAATTATTTATGATAAAATTTTAATATAATATTTTACCCACCTGTTGTTCTTACACCTTGAGTGTGATAAAGTCCTTTAGGCGTAATGCTTAGCACAGGCACTGGAGATGTATTTAGCATTTGATAAGCATATGAGCCTAATAAAAAGTTTGAAAGCGAAAAAGTTTGTTCAGTCATAATTGCTGTTAGGTCTGCATCAATTGCTGTTGCATATTCAATTATGGTATCTGTAATATTGTCGCCAACTAAAAGAGTTGTTTGATAACTTATTCCTTGTTCTGTTAAAAACTTTTTTATTTGTGTAGCATAAAGTCTTAATTTATTATGAATTCCTTCGCTTGTTGAACTTGTAACTTTAACAATATGTACTTCTGAATTAAATGCTTTAGCAATTTTTGCAACAACAGGAACTTTTTCTCTTGTTTCTTTGCTAATATCTATTGGTAAAACTATTCGTTTCACTTCACCAATATATTTTTCAGTTGTAACAGTTATTACCGGTCTTTCTGTTGCTTGCACAATTTTATAAGCATTACTGCCAATTATAAAATCAGAAAAGCCTGATTCTCCATTTGTAGAGCAAATAATTAAAGAATCATCAAAAGCTTCTGCTTGTCTGGCAACTTCTTCATGCACTTTTCCACTTTTAATAATATATGAAAAATCGCAATTTTGATGTAATTTTGCTTTATATTTTCTTAGCAAATCTTCAAATTCTTCCATTGCAGCATCATATTGTTTTCTTAATTCAATATGAAATCTACCGGATTTTTTTTTCTGCACAAACACCATTTGCAGGTCTGCATTAAATTTGTTGGCATAAATAATTCCTAGTTCTAAACCTTTTATCGACTCTTCCGAGAAGTCTATTGGCACAATTATTCTTTGCATAGTTTTTTAAGTTTAATTTTGTTGCTAAGATATTAAATTTTTTTTATATTTTTACTTTTATTAATTTTTTTTTAAGAATTTTTTATTTATTTATTTCAATGCACAAAAATTTTAATATTATTGGTTTAATGTCAGGCAGTTCTGTTGACGGTTTAGACATTGCTTTGGTTAGGTTTGAGAAAAAAAACACTAAATGGAAATTTGAAATACAAAAAGCAAAAACAGTAGAATATAATTTAGCTTTAAGTCAGAAACTTTTATCTGCTCATTTGTTGCCGGCAATAGAATTAAAGTATTTAGAAAAAGAATTTGCTGAATTTTGTGTTAAAGCTATTAATGAATTTAAAAATAATATTTCAATAAAAGTTGATTTTATTTCTTCTCATGGGCATACAGTTTTTCATCAGCCTGAAAAAGGAATAAGTTGGCAAATTGGTGATGGCGAATTAATTGCAAAATCTTGCGGAATTATTGTTGTAAGTGATTTTAGAACTGGAGATATTGCTTTAGGCGGACAAGGAGCTCCTTTAGTTCCTATTGGCGATGAATTATTGTTTTCTGAATTTGACGCTTGTGTAAATTTAGGTGGATTTTCAAATATTTCTTTTAAAAATAAAGAAAATAAACGACTAGCTTTTGATATTTGTCCTGTAAATATTGTGCTAAATTATTTGTGCAAAAAAATAGATAAAGAATTTGATAAAAATGGTGAAATAGCATCAAAAAATGTGTTAAATCAATCTTTTTTAGCTGAATTGAATAATTTAGATTATTATTCTGCTAAATATCCAAAATCGCTTGGCAGAGAATGGGTAGAAGCTGAAATTTTTCCGATTTTAGAAAAATATTTACAAACCGAAACTGTAGAAAATTTAATTGCAAGTTTTACAAATCATGTTGCATTTCAAATTTCGAAAAATATAAAATATTTTTCTAAAGTTTTGTTTACAGGCGGAGGGGCGTATAATAGTTTTTTAATTAAAAAAGTAAAAGAATTTTCATCTGTAGATATTATTTTACCAAAAAATGAAATTATAGATTATAAAGAAGCTTTAATTTTTGCTTTTTTAGGATTATTAAGAATGCAAGGAGAAATTAATTGTTTGGCTTCTGTTACCGGAGCAGAAAGAGACTCGTGTTGTGGAAAAATTTCTTTTGCTTAATTAGAAGAAATTGTTGAAATTTCAAGTAATTTTAATAGTTTTGGCAAAAATATTTGATATGCAAAATAATAAATATAAAAAATTATCGGAATTTTATAAAGAAGTTTATAATTCAATTCCTGATAAAACTGAAAAAATTACCCAAGCAGGCTCTCCAAGATTTTATTGCCGGTTTTATAATGGAAACACAAGTGTTTTAGGTGTTTATTCCGAAAATATTAGTGAAACAGAAACATTTATTTATTTTTCAAAAGTTTTTAATGAGCTAAATCTTAATACTCCTGAAATTTATGCTGTTTCTCTTGACAAAACTTGTTATTTTATCAAAGATTTTGGAGACGATTTACTTTTAAATTTATTGTTGAAGGCTAAAAAAGGAGAGTTAGATTTTGAAAATGTTATATCTTATTATAAAAAATCTTTAACTGCTTTGCTTAAATTACAAATTTTAGCAAAAAATAATATAGACTTTTCAAAAGCTTTTTCTATTCAAAAATTTGATTCCCAAGCAATTCTTTTTGACTTAAATTATTTTAAATATTATTTTTTAAATAGGAGCGGGGTTAGTTTCGATGAGAAATTATTGCAAGATGATTTTGAAAAATTAGCTTTTGATTTAGAAAATCAGGGAGCTAAACTTTTTATGTTTAGAGATTTTCAGGCAAGAAATATTTTAGTTCAAAATGAAGAAGTGTATTTTATTGATTACCAAGGCGGAAGATTAGGAGCTCCTGAATATGATTTGGTTTCTTTGCTTTATCAAGCAAAAGCTGATTTGCCTGAAAATATAAAATTGGAATTAAAAGATTTTTATTTTTCAGAGATAAAAAAATATTTTGATTTAAACAAACAAGATTTTGATGAAAGATTTTATAAATATGCTTATTTACGTGTTTTACAAACTTTTGGTGCTTATGGGCTAAGAGGCTTAATTGAAAAAAAACAGCATTTTGTGGACAGCATTCCTTTTGCAATTAAAAATTTGAAAAATTTAATGATTTTCCACCCTTTATCTGATGAATTTGCTGAATTGAAACGAGTATTAAATGAATTAGTTTTATCTAAAAAGTTTGACAATAAGATTTTTGACGAATTTACGGTTCAAATTTTTAGTTTTAGCTTTAAAAAAGGATTGCCCGAAGATTTAAGTGGCAATGGAGGTGGATTTGTTTTTGATT
>JALOAQ010000086.1 GCA_023228725.1 Bacteroidales bacterium
TTTTACAATTAAATATTATATTATTTTACTCTCAACTCTAGACCCTCACACCCCATCCAACACCTTCATCATATTCTTTCTGCGTTTGTAAGTAACTCTATATTCGTTGATTAATTCGTTCACTTTTTCCTTGCCGCCTTCAAAAGTTTTTAAGTTTTTTAGCATTCTGCCTACATTTTCATACGCTTCCTGATCTGTTATGATTGCTTGTTCTTGTGCAAAGTTTAAATATATATCATAGAGTTTGCTATCAAATTGATGTCTAAAATATTTTTCATATTTTTCCAAATAACTCACTCCAGCATTTCGGCATTGTGTAAAAAGTTCTTCCCATTTTTGGTGTTCTATTAAAAGTTTTGCACGGAAAGTATTAAACCCCCACATAGATTTATCTGACTTCAATTTCAACAAAACCCTGTTTATTGTCTCCGCCCAGTCATCTTGGTTTGTATGTGTTTTCAATATTTCATAATACTTTTCAGAAGTTCTTCCATTATAAAGAAGCTCTTCAGCTAACTTCAATATCTTAGCTTTATCCTTTTGTAATAGATATATACTTAACAACTCATCTTTCCAGTCAGTTATAACTCCAAAATGATTTTCTTTTTCAGCTAATTTAATCCCATCTTGAATCAAGTTTATAGCTTCCTGATATTGCCCAGCAGCAAGCAATTGCCTCAATCTGATTCTCCTAACACCCACATATTCAATATATTGCTCAATGAACTGACTGACTTCTTCTGTTCGCTGAAGGTCTTGCAATATTTCAATTTTTTGAATTATGTAATTTTCTTTATAATACGATTTTTCAGAATCTTCGATTTTCTGATTTAGTGATTTCAAATTTTCCGCAATCATCTCTTCAGAAGTCAGAAAATATTGTTGCAAAATATCAAAACTAGTATTTAGACCTATATATTGATGTTTATTCAGATTTTTACTCTCTTCCTTATACCAGTCAAACAGGGCTTTCTTCTCTTCTGTAGGTAGAATATTTTTCTGCAACATTTCCTCTAACTTATCTATTGCCTCATCGTACATCACCTGCACATCGCCATCATAATCAAACTGCTCATTCCACTGCTCAGGGATAATTTCAATCATATTTTTACAAATATTAACAGCAATTTTAGTATTACTAAATTTTAGATAATAATCAACATCTTCCAAAATATCCTCTAACTCAGCCCTAACAGCCTCAGGGTCAAATCCAAAATCTTCCCAATTGTTATACCGATTACCTGTAGAATAAGGATTATTATAAAAAGTAGCTTTTATAAGTGAAGGATAATCCTTCATTTTATCTTCTTTCAAATCGACAGGATTAAATATTTCAATGAGTGTTTGAGCAAAGGATGGATGTTCTTCGGCATACTCCAATATCCAATTTTTTAGAATCTTGGAATCAGTTTTAGAAACTATTTCTTTTAAATCTATTTTTTTCATACTTCTCTATTAATTATTAGCTATTATTATTATCATACCACCCTCACACAACCCATACCCTGTGCCGAATACAAGCCTAAGCCGGAATTTAGCACTAATTCCAAAAATCTTTTTTCTGCTGTCAATTTTAATTTAAAATTCAAAAATCCACGTATTTTTGTTTCTTCTTTTCTACCTGCTTTAATATGTATAAGCCTTGAACGATAAGGATTCGCATATTTTTCAACTTCGATAACCAAAATTGCTTCTTTTCCTGCTTTTTCATTATAAGCCGCTTTTATTTTTTCTCGCCAACTGTATATTAAACTCTCTGTAAATTCTTCTTCATCCGGTGCTTTAAAATCATAGTTACCATTCTCTTTTTTAGTACCAGCAACTATTGCAGACTCAGGCTGAATTATTATTTGTAAAATTTCTTTTTCATTTTCAACTGAACTTAATGGAGAAAGTTCTGCCACAATAGACTGAACAGTAAAAGCAGCTTTAGATTTCTTATCAGCAATTTCAATAGTTTCAGATTTAAATAATCCTTCAACAAAAACTTGTGATGCTTTCGGCAAATGAAAACAAACTTTTAATCGAATAGTATCTTCCAATAAAATTAATCTATCTCCGTCTCTTTTGAATTTGCCTTTCAATTCTGAAAAAGTAAAAAATTTATATCCCTTGCCATAGCCCTCTTTATGTAAAAATTGAGCATAACCCTTGTCTCCTTTTTGCAAAATTTTATAAATTGCTGCACTTAAAGGATACTGATAATTAATAGGTACTAATGCTTCATTACTTATCCTATTTAAATTTAATTGAAATATCATGTTATAAATTTCTCATAGAAAAAATACTCTTTGTGTACAAATATATATTATATAATTAATAAAAACTACTATTTGTAGAAATATTTTTATCAACAAATTTTCATCTAACTAGCTTAGTTTTATGTTTGTTTATTATTTTTTAAAAAATTATTATGCCCACCTACTCCTTATCAAAGATTTTATTAAAAACTATTTCATTTATTTCCAATCTTTCTCTTGGCATAATTTCCATTTTATAAATATCTAAAGGAAGGTTTCCAGGCAAACCGCCATAACCGGCTGCAATTATTGTTATAGGTTCAATTTTATCAGGTAAATTTAAAACTTCTCTGGCTTTGTTTTGATCAAAACCTCCAATATTATGCAAAGAAATTCCTAATGATTGAGCCATTATTGTCATATTTCCAACTGCTAAACCTAAATCGTATTTTGCATGACTTAAAGTTTCGCCAGTTTTAGGGTGTTTTGTGGTAATCATAGCGACTATTAAAACTGGAGTCGCTTTTGCCCAAGTTTTGTTAAACTCAACCATTAAGTCTAAAATCAGATTATATAATTCTGGATTTTTTTCTTTATCTGCATAAATAAAACGCCATGGTTGACTATTATACGAAGAAGCAGCCCAATGAGCAGCATCAAACATAAGCGATAATTCTTCTTCACTAATACTTTTATCAAAAAAGCCTCTGGGGCTACGTCTCGACTTAATTAATTCATAAATATCCATATCGTCTGAATTTTAAATTTTTCAAAATTAACATTTATTATTTAATTGCTCTTAAAATTATCAATTTTTATAGAAAATTTGAATTGATACTAAACAGGAAAAATTACAAAATAACTGATTTTGAGAAAACAATGCTTATATTTTTTTGTTTGTATATAATTAGTTAAAACTTAATTTTAAAGCTATGGATATTAAAAAAGTATGGTTAGATGAGTCTGAAGATGAGTGTATTTCATGTGGACTTTGCGAAACAATTGCACCAATGGTATTTAGAGTTCCCGACAAAATGGAAGTTATAGAAGGCGTAAACTTTTCAGAATATGTTGAGGAAATAAAAGAAGCTGCAGAAAATTGCCCTACAAACGTTATTAAATATGAATAATAATTAAATCTTTTTTTTGCATGAAATTATTAAAATTCGCAAGAAAAAATTAAAATATTTGTCAACTTCATGCTTGATAGTCCTAAAAACATAGCATATTAGTGCCTGTAAAATGATTATTACAATAATTTTATGATTTTTTAATGAAAAAAATGAAAAAAATAAAAAAAATTATATTTATCAAAAAAAATATTTATTTTTGAAATTAATAACAAATTAAACATTGAAATCATGAAAACAAGGAATTTATGGATTGGCTTTATAGTCATAATGCTTGTGTCTTTTTCTGTACTATTGTTTTTCGGATATGAAACTTATGTACAAAAACCACCTATACCTGCAAAAGTACTAACAGAACAAGGAGAGGAATTATTTAACGAACTTGAAATCAAAGATGGTCAAAGTGTTTGGCAGTCGATTGGAGGTCAGCAAGTTGGAACAGTTTGGGGACATGGTGCCTACTTAGCGCCTGATTGGTCGGCTGATTGGCTACATAGAGAAGCTATGTTTATGCTTAATGCTATGACTTTTGAAGAAGATGGAATTGGTTTTGAAGAATTAAGTGAAGAAAGGCAAGCTTATTTTAAAGTAAAATTGCAACAAGAAGTTCGTAAAAATACTTATGATGAAAAAACTAATACTATAATTATTTCTGAATTACGGGCAGAAGCCACTAAAAGTAATATGGAATATTATGCCGGTTTATTTACAGATGATGAAAATCTAAATAAAGAACGCGATGCATATGCAATTCCTAAAAATACAATTAAGGATGAAGTAAGCATGAAAAAGATGAATGCTTTTTTCTTTTGGGCAACATGGGCTTGTGTTACCGAACGTCCTGGTAAAGATATTACATACACCAGCAATTGGCCTCATGAAGAATTAGTTGGAAACAAAGCTACTTCCAAACATTTATTTTGGTCGGTTTTTAGTATAATGGTTTTGCTTGCAGGCGTAGGCTTAGTGGTTTTATATTATGCCCGTAACCAAGAAAAAGATTATAGTTTAGAAAAATATCCTGAAAAAGATCCTCTTATAAACCTAAAAGCAACTCCCTCAATGAAAGCAACGCTAAAATATTTTTGGATTGTTACAGCTTTGTTAGGTGTTCAAGTCTTATTAGGAATTCTTACTGCTCACTATGGAGTTGAAGGTGGTGGTTTTTATGGTCTAAATTTAGATGCAATTCTACCTTATTCAATTTCCCGAACTTGGCATGTGCAACTATCAATTATTTGGATTGCAACAGCTTGGTTAGCAACAGGTTTATACATTGCTCCTGCTATTTCAGGAGTTGAACCAAAACACCAAAAATTAGGAGTGAATATTCTTTTTGCAGCTTTACTAATTGTGGTTGTTGGCTCAATGGCTGGTGAATGGTTAGGCGTTATGCAAAAATTCGGACTTATTCAAAATTTCTATTTCGGACATCAAGGATATGAATATTTAGACTTAGGAAGATTTTGGCAAATTCTACTTTTTATTGGCTTATTATTATGGTTGTTTTTAATGATTCGTGCCTTAAGACCTGCTTTAAAGAAAAAAACCGATAATAGACAGCTTTTAATTTTATTTGTGATAGCTTCAGTTGCTATTGCAGCATTTTATGGAGCTGGTTTAATGTATGGTCGTCAATCACATCTTTCTATTGCAGAATACTGGCGTTGGTGGGTAGTGCATTTGTGGGTAGAAGGCTTCTTTGAAGTATTTGCAACTACAGTAATTGCTTTTGTTTTAGTAAAACTTGGCTTATTAAATGTAAAACGTGCAACTTTCGCAGCTTTATTTACCACAATAATTTATATGGTAGGCGGTATTATCGGAACTTTTCATCATACCTACTTTTCAGGAACGCCAATGTCTATTATAGCACTTGGAGCATCATTTAGTGCTTTGGAGGTTGTACCACTTGTACTAATAGGTTTTGAAGCTTGGCATAACTATACTTTAACAAAAACCACAGAATGGATTAGAAAATACCGCTGGGCAATTTATAGTTTTATTGCTGTTGCATTTTGGAATTTAGTCGGAGCAGGAATATTTGGATTTTTAATTAATCCACCTATTTCATTATATTATATGCAGGGATTAAACACAACTCCTGTACATGGACATACTGCATTATTTGGAGTTTACGGAATGCTTGGAATAGGTTTGATGATTTTCTCATTACGCGGAATGACAATAGATAAAGAATGGAAAGAAGGAATACTAAAATTCTCTTTCTGGGCTTTCCAAATAGGTTTAATTCTTATGGTTGCAATAAGCATATTACCAATAGGATTAAAACAAACTATTGCAGCAGTTGACCATGGCTTGTGGTATGCTCGCTCTATGGAGTTTATGCAACAAAGCTCTATTCAAACTTTAATATGGCTTAGATCTATTGGCGACACTATTTTTGCACTTGGCGCATTAGGACTTATTTGGTTCGTTGTTGGACTAAAAACTGGATGGTCAATTAAAAAATAAGAAATCGTGTGGTTAGTTGTTAGTGCTTAGTATTTAGTTGTTAGAGGGCGAAATGCGAGAAGCACTTTCAACTTTATAGACTTTTAACTTTACAGACTTTCAACTTCCCGTTTTGAGCGAAGCGAAAAACGAAGAAGCCAAAAAATTAGTGTAATTAGTGCTTGTTTCTCTTCGAGTTTTGAGCGAAGCAAAAAACGAGAAGCCCTTTCAACTTTCGACTTTACAGACTTTCGACTTTACAGACTTTTAACTTTGTTTATCACTCTCCTGCCATCACTGTAAGCCCTTTAGCATAACTAATAACATTATCACCAATCAAAGCAACAGGAAAAGCATCTGAAAAATCTTCTTTTGCTAAGTTTGTATAATAATCTGTTTGGGACGGGCTTTCGTGAGGAAAGATTAAATATTTATAATAAGAGCCTGATTTTATTTCAACTACATCTGTATAACCTTTTAATTCACTAGAACTTAAATCTATTTTATCAACTGCAGAGCGAATTTGAATCATAAAAACAAGTTTACCTTGATATTTAGATAAATCATCAGATTTGTTTTCCCGTTTTTGTTCTTTTTCGTAGTTTTTTTGAGCCTCTTTTTCGTTCTTTTTAATTTGCTTTTCTAAAACTTTTTTATCCCTTTTCGATAGCTCTGAAGGATCTGCAACATTAACTGTTCTTCCTATATTCATCAAACTAAAATTAACATATTTTTTTGGATTATACTGAATATCAAAGAGCAAACTTTTTAAATTATTAGCAGCGTCTTCTATTTGTTTAGCAAAATTATCATCATTCAACAATTTTCCTAAACTACCCTCACCCCTATTTGCTTTATCTAAAATTTGATTAAAGTTTTCTACAGCTGCATTTGCTTGAGCTATAGTTTTACTAAGATCAATAGCAACTAAAGTGTCGGAAAATGAAGACAAATTTTTAAAAATATTTTCCAAATTAGCAGAATTATTTTTCAAAGTAGTAGTAATAAATTCAAGATTATAAATGGTTTTAGCTATTTTACTTGATTCTTCTTTTAATAACCCGTCCATACTAATTGCTGAACTTTCGATATAAGTTAATGTGTTTTTAATGCTTTCAAAACTTTTTTCTAAATTAGCTCTAGTGTTTTCATTAAAAATATAAGTTATAATTGCAATTGCATGTGTAAGTTCTTCCATCAAATTTTCGGCTTGTTGTTTCACAGGAAGCATTTGCATACTAACCTCGTCTTTCAAACTCTGTTCAACTTCACCAATTAAAAAATCATTAGGTTTAATATAAGACGTTTGATTTCCAAATTTAAGTTCAATTCCTTTTGTTCCCATTAAATCCATGCTATAAATACGCGCAATACTAGAATCAGGAATTGCTAAATTTTTATCTATATCAATTCTTACTAATAATTTATAATTGTCTTGAGGCAATAATTTAATTTCTCCTACTTGCCCAACTTTATAACCATTTACAGTAACATGACTTGACTCGTTTAATCCTTCAATTCTATCATAATAAACATAATATGAGTTTACAGAATTAAATAAAGATATTCCTTTTAAGAAATTAAAACCCCAGTAAGCAACTGCTAAAATTACAATTGCAATAAATGAGTAAAGTATGTATTTCCATTTTTTCTTCATTTCTTTTTTTGTTCGCTTCTTGCCTGATTAAGCGGGATACGCTCCCCATTCTTAAATGCAACAATAAAGCTGTCCGAATAATCTAACTTTACTTTTTTATGAAATTCAACAATTTTATCATAATCACTTTCGCTACCAACAGTATATTTGTATATTCCATTTTGCAAATATACATCAACATTCTGATATGATTTAAAATTTTGTGGTTTAATTTCAATATTTTTTGATGAAGTTGTTATTTGAATCTTATAAACTATCTCTGTATCAACAGGTTTAGCATTAGTTTTTTCTGCTTTTTTTTCTGAATTTTCTATTTTAGTTGGAAGTTCTTCAGGTTTATTTTCTGAAATATCTATGTTTTCATTAACTTTTTCGGGAATTGATAAGTTACTTGCTTCATCTCCTTCATAATTCTTCTTATAAACTTTAAAAGCCTCAAACATTGCGTTTACTAAAGATTTTTGTCCTTCATCGGAGTTTAAATATTTTTCCTCTTCTAAATTAGAAATAAAACCTAACTCAACCAAAATACTAGGCATAGATGTTTTCCAAAGCACTAAAAACGGAGCTTGTTTTACTCCTCTATTTACTCTTTTCACATCTTTTGTAAATTTATCTTGAATAGCTTGCGCCATAGATAAAGATTGATTTAAATTCACATTTTGATACAAACTAAAAATAATATGAGACTCAGGATCATTTGGATTAAATCCGTCATAATTTTCCAAATAATTTTCTTCTTGTAAAATTACCGAGTTTTCTAATTTTACAACACTCAAATTTGCTCCTGTTTTGTCAATCCCCATCACAAAAGTTTCTGTACCATTTGCACTAGTACTTGTAGCAGCATTTATATGAACACTTACAAACAAATCTGCATGATTTTTATTTGCAATATTGGCTCTTTCGTGCAAAGGCAAGTATTTATCGGTTTCTCTTGTATAAATTACATTAATATTTGGAAATTCTTTTTTTATCATTTCTCCGAACATTAAAGACATTTTTAATGTTAAATCTTTTTCTTTAGAAATTTTACCAACAGCCCCGGGATCGTTACCACCATGACCTGGATCAATAACAACTGTTTTTATAGAAAAAGTTTGAGAACTTGCAGTTTTACTTGTCCCTAAAAGCAAAAAAGCAAAAATTAAAATAAAAAATACACTATTTTTTGTCATTAATTTAAAAGTTTTATTTAATGAAAGGTTTTTTTCATTAGTTTTGACCAAAATTTTTATTTTGTACAAAATTAATATTTTCATATTGCAAAAAAAATTTTTGTTAAACATATTTTTAACTTTTTTTATGAGTTTTATTTCTACAATTAATGCTCATAACAATCTTTATACCATAAAATATAGTTTACAAAGTGGTATTTATCAAAATATTGATGATACAATAAAAACTCAAGTAAAAACTGATAGTATTCCTATAAAAAAATCAAATATGAGTTTTGATTATCCTGTTTATTACGATGCCGAAGATTCATTATTATTTGATTTTATAGCTCAAAAAGCCTATTTATACGGAAAAGCTGTAATAATTTATGAGGAGATAAATATGACTGCCGAATATATAGAAATGGATTTTGATAAAAACGAGGTTTTTGCTCATGGCTTAACTGATTCCACAGGAAAAGCTTTTGGAAAACCAATGTTTAAAGAAGGAGATGAAGAGTTTGTGGCTGACACTATTAGATATAATTTTAAAACAAAAAAAGGAATTATTAAAGAAGTAATGACAGAGTTTGAAGGAGCTTTTTTGCACGGTTCTAAAACAAAAATGCAAGCAAATAAACATGTTCATATGATAAACGGAAAATTTACAACTTGCGACTTAGACCACCCACATTATTATTTTGCAATTAGTAAAGCCAAAGTTATTCCTGACGACAAACTAGTTTCTGGCCCGGCTTATCTTGTAATTGAAGATATACCAACTCCTATAGGCATTCCTTTTGGGTTTTTTCCTAACAAAAAAGGTGGAACTTCAGGAGTCTTAATTCCAGAATTCGGAAACGAAGATAATAGAGGAATGTTTTTAAGAAATGGAGGCTATTATTGGGCGGTAAACGATTATTTAGACTTAACTTTTCTTGGAGATCTTTACACTAAAGGTTCTTGGGGCTTATCATTACTCTCAAATTATAAAGTAAGATATAAATTTAGCGGCCACCTGAATGTTAAGTACAATAAAAATATGACAGGATATAAAGATGTTAACAGACAAGTTACAGATTTATTTGCAATTAATTGGAAATTTTCCCAAGACCCTAAAGCCTTACCAAACACAACCTTTGCAGCAGACGTAAATATTAGTTCTGCAAATTTCGATAAATATAATTCATATTCGCTAAATAATTATATGTCGTCAAACAAACAATCCAGTGTATCTATTAGTAAAATTTTTCCAAACTCTCCTTTTAGCCTAACAGCAGCTATAAGACATAATCAAAATAACACAACCCAAGCCATTACTTTAACTGCTCCAGATTTTTCCTTAAATATGAATAGAATTTACCCATTTAAACGTAAAGTAAAAGTTGGGGAAAGTAAAATTTACGAAAAAATTGGAATCGCATATTCTATGAACCTTACAAATAAAATTAACACCACAGATTCAACTCTTTTTGACATAAATTTTGATGATATGATTAATGGTATTTCACATAAAATACCTATAAGTACTTCTGCAAAATTTTTAAAATATACAACTATCACACCTTCTTTTAATTATAACGAAAGATGGTATTTTAAAGATATGTATAAATTTTGGGATTATCAAAACGCTTCAGATAGCATAGGCTTTCTAAATTCAAATTATAATTCTGGATTTTCAAGAGTTTGGGATTATTCGGCAAATTTAAATTGGTCAACCCAAATATATGGAACATTTAATTTTAAACGCGGAAAATTAAAAGCACTGCGCCACGTAGTTTCGCCCTCAGTTAGTTTTAGTTATTTGCCAGATTTTGGAAAAGCTAAATATAATTATTATGATGATTATTACAGAATACAATATAACGGCACAACCGGACAATATGACACTGTGAGTTACTATTATTCACGATTTGAAGGTCTGCCATATGGAGCTCCTTCAAGAGGCGGAGCAGGAAGTGTAAATTTTAATATTGGCAATAATCTTGAAATGAAAATTAGAGATAATAAAGATACTACAAAAAATGACAAAAAAATTAAACTTTTAGAAAGTTTCAATCTTTCATCAAGCTATAATATTATAGCAGACAGTTTAAATTGGTCGCCACTTGCAATTACAGGGAGAACTAAAGTTAAACTCTTAGATATTAATTTCAATGCAAACCTTGACCCCTATGCAGTTGTTCAAAATGCTTACGAAACCGGAGGAGTTAGAGTAAATAAGTTTGCTAAAGATATAAATGGAAAATTTTTAAGATTAACAACAGCAAATATTTCTGCAAGTATCTCATTAAATTCAAAAGTAGCAGAATCAAAAGCGCCAGTGTCAGAAGATAAAGACCCATACAATGTTTTATATGGTTATCCAAATGATTATGTAGATTTTAACATACCCTGGAATGTGAGAATAACTTATAGTTTTAGATATGCAAAACCATATTTTGATTCCCAAATTACTCAAACTTTAAATGTTTTTGGAGATTTTAATTTAAGCCCAAAATGGAAAATAACTTTTAATACAGGTTATGATGTGGAAAAACGTAAAGTTACGCCTACAACAATTGATATTTACAGAGATTTACATTGCTGGGAAGCTAGTTTGCATTTAGTACCATTTGGCCAACATAAATCTTATATGTTCCAAATAAATGTAAAAGCAGCTATGTTAAAAGATCTAAAATTAGCTAAACGCAGAAGTTGGTTTGATAATTTTTAAATATAAAACTTAATTTTTTGTTAAATATTAATTAAATGGCAAACTATTTGAAATATTATCAGTCTTATTATTATAAATTTGTAAGATGAAACTAAAATTACTTTTTAATATGAAAAAATTCATACTATTTACACTAGGAATTATTATTAGTTTTTCCCTATTATCACAAAACTATGAAATTAAAATTAAAATTAACGGCGTAAATGATACAGTTGCGTATTTAGGTCATTATTTTGGTGACAAAAAATATGTGGTTGATACTGCTAAAATAGACTCTAAGGGAAATGTAGTGTTTAAAGGAGATAAAAACTTAGAAAAAGGTATATATATTGTTGTTTTACCCTCACGTGGTATGACTTACTTTGAGTTTTTAATGGGCAATAACAAAAAGTTTTCTTTGGAAACAGATACTGTGAATTTTTTACAATCAATGAAAGTTAAAGGCGATAAAGAAAATCAAGCTTTTATGGATTATCAACGAAAAATGGTAGATATTCAAGAAAGAAGAAATAAAATTATGCCTGAATACGAAGCAGCAAAAGATAATCCTGAGGAGCAAAAGAAAATCTCAGAAAAGTTCACAAAGCTAAACGAAGAAAGAGTTTCATTTATGGATGAATATATCAAAAAAAATCCAAATACTTTGTTTTCAAAAATTTTACTTGCAATGTTAGACCCTGAAATTCCTGAATCTCCAAAAGATGAAGACGGAAACGAAATAGACCCACAATTTGGATATAAATTTTACAAATCTCATTATTGGGACAATATAGATTGGGCTGAAGGTGGTTTACTCAGAACTCCAATTTTTGAAAATAAATTAGATTATTATTTTGACAAAATGATTGTGCCTGTTGCAGACTCTATGATTCCTGAATCTAATTACATAATTACTAAAGCTTACGAATCCGGCGACTCTTTAATGTTTAGATATACAGTTTCGCATTTATTACATTATTTTGAATCTTCATCAATTATGGGATACGATGCAGTTTTTGTTGCTATAGCTGAAGAATGGTATATGAGCGGAAAAGCTGATTGGGCTGACGAAGAATTTATGGAAAAATTAGTTGATAGAGTAAACAAAATCACTCCTACAAAACTTGGAAATATTGCAACAGACCTAACCCGTATGCAAACTATTGACGATAAATATGTTTCTTTACACCAAGTTGTTGCTGATTATACTGTTTTAGTATTTTACGAACCTCATTGTGGACATTGCAAAAAAGAAGTGCCTAAACTAATGCAGCATTACAGAGATAGTTTAAAAGAATTAAATGTTAAAGTTTTTGCTCTCTATACACAATATGATAAAGAAGAATGGAAAACTTTTCTTGATGAAAAAAATCTTTACGAAGAAGGCTGGTACAATGTTTGGGACGGACCATATCCTCACTCAAAATTTAGAGACTTTTATGATATTTACAGCACACCTGTAATTTATGTTTTAGATAAAAATAAAAAAATTATTGGAAAACGAATAGGCGTTGAAAATATAAAAAGTCTAATTGATTTTGAAAAAGAAAAAATTAAACGGGATTCTGAAAAATAGATTAGTGAAGATTAAATTAAAATTAAAATATATTGTTTTAATCTTTGCCCTATTGTT
>JALOAQ010000087.1 GCA_023228725.1 Bacteroidales bacterium
CTAGTCGTAGCTCAGGCTCTTCATATTCAGGAAGCTCATCCGGCGGCGGAAGAAGTGGAGGTTCGTCAAGCTCAAGTTTTGGTGGTTCTAGTTCAGGAGGTAGAAGATAAATTTATTAAATTTTAAACTTATGAAAAAGTCATTAATATTCGCAATTATTTCGCTAACGTTTTGTACAGGCTTATTAGCTCAAAACGAAGTGGACGCTCTAAGATATTCTTATTTAATTCCAGGAGGAACTGCTAGATATAACGCTATGGGTGGCTCGTTTGGTGCTTTGGGTGCCGACCCATCTGTTATTAGCTTTAATCCTGCAGGATTAGGAATATATAAAAGTTCAGAGTTCTCTTTCTCAACAGGATTTGCACTAACACAAAATTATGCAACAATTAATAATAATCAAGCATCAGATTTTGATTTTAATTTTAATATTAATAATATTTCATACATTAACTCTATTAATATAAAAGAAAACAGCGGATTAAAATCATTGAATTTTGGCTTTGCTTATAATCGTTTAAATAATTTTAATGAAAATATTATAATAAAAAACCCTGTAAGTGTAAACTCCTTAACAGATTGGTTGGCCGCCAGCGGAGATAGAATCTTATGGTCAGACTTAGGCAATAAAGACCAGTTTTATAGTAAATTAGCTTGGGAAACTTATCTAATCGACCAAAACTTACCTGATACTTTTAGTTATGTGTCTGCCTTTGCAGGAAAATACGGAATTGAGCAAACACAATCTATTTATCATTCTGGTAATCAAGGAAGTTATGATTTTTCTTTGGCAGCTAATATTGAAGATAAATTTTTTATTGGTGGTAGTTTAGGCATTGCTTCTGTAAAATTTACTGAGATGAAACGTTTGGAAGAGGTTGACATAAATGATAGTATCATAGGATTTAATGCACTTTATTTTACAGAAAAATTAGACACTAGAGGTAATGGCTTAAATTTTAAATTTGGCTTTTTATACTCTCCAATACCATGGATGCGAATTGGTGCAGGAGTTCACACTCCAACTTTTTATAAACTTCGCGATGAATATTCTACAAAAGCAGAATCCAACTTTACTGACGCGAATAAGTCTTTAAGCGAAAGTTCACCCTTAGGACGTTTTGATTACCAACTGTCAACACCTTTTCGTGCAAATGCGAGTTTAGGTTTAATTTTAGCTGGTCAATTTTTACTTAATATTGATTACGACTATTTAGATTATTCTAAAGCAAGATTAAGAAGTTTTGATTATGGATTTTATGGTGAAAATGAAAATATCATGAAGACATATTCTCAAGCACATAATCTTAGATTAGGTCTTGAATATAGAATGGGTGGAATTGCATTCAGAACTGGTCTAGCATATTTTGATTCTCCGTTTAAATCTGGTCATATTAATCAAGATTCTTACTATATGACTTATAATGGTGGTGTTGGCTTTAGAACAAATTCTCTGTATTTTGACATAGCTTATTCTTTTATAAATAATAAAATAAATTATTATATGTATGAAGGACTTGGCGTTGATAGTCCAGAAACATTGTTAAAAATGCACAGACATAGATTAGTTTTAAGTTTAGGATTCAAATTCTAATCAAGTTTTAGCAAAAGTCAAGCTTTTATTGTGTAAGAAAATACAAATGTATCATATTATGTGAAGTTTGTATATTTTAGCAATCAAATTCAAAACCTTTTTTGTTTAAATACGTAATGACTACGAACTAAACAATAAATTTTTACAAAAATATTTAATAATAATAATCAGATATATTTCAAATAAAAAATGAGACAATTAAAAATTACAAAATCAATTACCAATAGAGAAAGTGCTTCTTTAGATAAATATTTACAAGAAATTGGAAGAGAAGAGCTTATAACTGTTGATGAAGAAGTAGAACTAGCTCAACGCATTAAACAAGGCGATAGAGTAGCTTTAGAAAAGCTTACGCGTGCAAATTTGCGATTTGTTGTTTCTGTTGCAAAACAATACCAAAACCAAGGTTTAAGTTTACCTGACTTGATAAACGAAGGAAATTTAGGTTTAATGCGTGCTGCAGAAAAATTTGACGAAACCAGAGGATTTAAGTTTATTTCTTATGCAGTTTGGTGGATACGACAATCAATTTTACAAGCTTTAGCAGAACAATCAAGAATAGTTAGATTGCCATTAAATCAAGTTGGTTCATTAAATAAAATTAATAAAGCCTTCTCAAAATTTGAACAAGAAAATGAAAGAAAACCAACTTCGGCCGAACTGGCAAAAGCTCTTGATTTGTCCGAAGAAAAAGTAAATGATACATTAAGAGTTTCAGGTCGCCATATTTCTGTAGATGCTCCATTTGTGCAAGGCGAAGAAAATTCTTTATTAGATGTACTTGAAAATACAGATTTACCTAATACTGATTCACAACTTATAAAAGAATCTTTATCTAAAGAAATAGAAAGAGCTTTAGCAACTTTAACCGATAGAGAAAGAGATATTGTTAAATTATTCTTCGGAATCTCTTGTCCAGATATGACTTTAGAAGAAATTGGCGACCAATTTGGTTTAACACGTGAAAGAGTACGTCAAATAAAAGAAAAAGCTATCAGAAGATTGCGACACTCGTCAAGAAGCAAATTATTAAAAACTTATTTAGGATAATTTTTTACTAAAATAATTCAAACCAAAACTAAATTTACTAAGTTTAAATTTAATTATAAGAGCCTTGAAAAAATGGGCTTTATTAATATTTACCGTATTTTCATTCGCAAGTTTAGCATATAAAGAGTTTTTTAAAAAAGTGGTTTTATCAATTTTATTCCGTCTCCATTCTTCGTTTACCCAATGAATAATATACCAATTTTGCGGAATTTCTACTTCTTTTGCTAAAAACTTGCGAATTACATTCCAAGAATCCGGGTTTGAAAAGCTTCTAATATAACTCGTTAATCCTAATTCTTTAACATTATCAACTAAAATTTGAATTGGAAGATGCCAATCTCTATTATTTTCAGTAACTTTTTCAACAGCTTCTTCAAAGCATTTTTTCATAAGTAAGCTGTTTTTTGGGCATTTCATAATATTACCTACAAGTTTTAAATCATGATGAGTTCTAAAAACATAATCAGTTTCAAAATCTAAGGCTTTTAAACAAGTAACATCCATATCCGTCCACCAGCCACCATGTAAATATAAAAGTTTATATCTAAAAATATCGCTAAATCCGGCGTAAGAACCTTTTCCATGCCCAAATTGATTTGAATATTTATAAGAAAAAACTTTTGACTTAGGAAAAATTTCATTAGCGTCTTTTAAAATAACAGCTTTAGGTAATTCGGTTTTTAATTCATTATAGCTCCATAATACAAAACTATGACCCTTATTTAAAAATGAATTAATTGTTAATAATTCGGTTGAAGACAAATATTCCCCAATCCATAAGGCATTAACAGTTTTATTGCTTTTGTCCATTTTGCTAAATCTTTGAATAGCAAAGTTAATGAAAATAATGAAAATCACTTATTTTAAAAAAAGTAAATTTTAAATTTAAAACATCAATATTTTTGATTTGACTTTATTATATTTGTAACTTACAATTTTATGTCATGAAGCAAATAAATAGTTTTGTAAAATATTATTATCAAAAATTAAGTCGCCTAAAACTTCCATTTATAAAATATCCAAATGGAAAAAAGCAAAACTACAAATCGGTTTCTAAAAGTAAAATGAAAGAATTTAACAAACTTCGTTATCATGGACCCAAAAAACTAGCTTGTTATAATCCTTTTGTGAATTTATTTTTCAATAGTCGCGGACAAGCTGTAGTTTGTTGTAGAAACCAAGATACGGTTTTAGGAACGTATCCCGAGAATACAATAAATGAAATGTGGTTTGGAGAAATTGCAAAAAAAATGCGTGAACATATGTTAAATAACGATTTTTCAATGGGTTGTGGATATTGCGAACATCAATTTGAAACTTCCCGCTTTTATGGTTTACCATCAATGCACGCAGATTATTATTCAAGCACAAAAATTACTTATCCTAAAATTTTAGAATTAGAATTATCTAATAATTGCAATTTGCAATGTGTTATGTGTTCGGGAATAGTTTCTTCTTCTATCAGAAAACATAGAGAAAAAAAAGAAGCTCTAAAAATTGTTTATGACGATAAGTTTATTGAACAATTAAAGGAATATTTGCCTCATGCAAAAGAAATTAAATTTTATGGCGGAGAACCATTTTTAATTGATAATTATTATAAAATATGGGATTTTCTTTTAGAGATTAAATCTAAAGCAAAACTACATGTTGTTACTAATGGAACAAGTTTAAACGATAAAGTAAAAACTTATCTGAAAAACTTAAATTTCACCATCACCGTTTCTTTTGACGCAATGAAAAAAGATTTATTTGAATCTATTCGTGTTGGAGCAAATTTTGAAAAAGTTAAGTCAAATATTTTAGAATATTATAAAATTTTGGGTGGAAAAGGCTTATCCTTGAGTGTTACGCCAATGAAGTCAAATTGTAGAGAAGTCCCAGAAATTATTGATTTTTGCAATAGTTTAAATGCTACTATAAATATGTCTTATGTGGAAAATCCTGCCGAAATGGCTTTATGGACAATGACTTCAACTGAATTAAGTGAATTAATAGAGTTTTATAAATCTTATAAATTTAAACCTGTAAAATCTGTTAACTCAGATTATAATTCTAAGGCTTTTTCGCAGTTTGTAAATCAAATTTCTCAATATCAAAAAATAAACTCTAAGATAGAAAAAGAATATTATTCTAAATTAAAAACTAAAGAAGATTGTCATCAAATTATAGAGCAAACTTTAGATTTTGTTTTGCGTGAGAATATAATTTTCGAGTCTGATAAAACAGAGATTTATAGAATTATCAAAGAAATTGACACTGAATTATCTGAAAATCATAGAAAAACTTTTTATGGAAATTTAGCAAATTTTCTTGAGACAAAAGGTATTATTTCTATAAAAGAGTTCGTAGAAAAAGGTTTTGATGCAGAAAAGTTAAAACAAGCCTTAGTAAAACTTTCTGAGCAAGTTAATATTTACAATAGAAATTATAAAAATCTTCTTTAAAAAAATTGATTTCACATATATTTTTCTTATTTTGTTTCTTTAACCAAGATTAGTTTTTAATCAAAAATGAGTTCACGCAGAATAGTTCATATTGATTTAGACAGCTTTTATGTTTCTGTAGAAAGACTGCTTAATTCTCGCTTAAACGGACTTCCAATAATTGTTGGAGGAAGCTCAGACAGAGCTGTTGTTTCATCCTGCTCGTATGAAGCCAGAGCTTTTGGTGTTCATGCAGGAATGCCAAGTAAAAAAGCAAAATATTTATGTCCAGATGCAGTTTTTATAAAGGGCGACATGGATAATTATTCCAAATATTCTAATTTAGTTACAAATATTATAGAAGAAAATTCTCCGATTTTTGAAAAAGCCAGTATTGACGAGCATTATATTGATATAAGCGGAATGGATAAGTTTTATGATTCTTTAAAATGGGCACAAGAATTAAAAACTAAAATTATGAAAAATACCGGTCTCCCAATAAGTTTTGCAGTTTCAGTAAATAAAACAGTCGCAAAAATAGGCACAGGCGAAGTGAAACCTTTGGGCGAAATTCTTATTACACAAGAAAAAGTAAATCAGTTTTTAGATCCTTTGACAATAAATAAAATTCCTATGTTAGGTAAAAAAACATTTGAAATTTTAAATAGAATGGGATTAAAAACTATAATAGACATTAGAGAAATGCCCGTGGCTATGTTGGTTAAACTTTTAGGTAAAAATGGGCAATCAATTTGGGAAAAAGCAAATGGAATAGACAATAACCAAGTAATTCCTTATCAAGAACAAAAATCCATAAGTAGCGAAACAACTTTTGAGCAAGATAGTGTAGATATTAATAAAATGCTTGATATAATTTCTGAAATGGCAGTAAATTTAGCTTACAAACTCAGAAAAGATAATTGGCTAACTGCTACTATAACAGTAAAAATAAGATATTCTGATTTTGACACCCAAACAATGCAAAAACAAATTCCTTATTCTGCTTTTGACCACCATTTAATTTCACATGCAAAAGAACTTTTCCTAAAATTATATAAACGCAGGGTAATGGTAAGATTAATTGGTTTAAAATTTTCTAAATTAGTGCATGGCAATGTCCAGCTTAATCTTTTTGAAGATAATGAAGAAGTGGTAAATCTTTATAAAACTTTAGATAAAATCAAAAATAAATACGGCGAACAAATTATAAAAAGAGGAAATTCTTTATAAAAACAAAAAGCTATAAATCAGTTTCATTATATTCAGAATCTCTTTCTATAGCATAAAATCCTGCTGTTTTTGCAATTTCTTGAATTTCTTTAGGATTAAGCTCAGGCTTTTGCTCCCCTCCTGCCATTGAATAAATTTTTGTGGTATTTGAAATTGTGCCATCAAAATCGTCAGCACCAAAAGACATTGCCAAAAGTGCCGTTTCTTTACCACACATAGGCCAATATGCTTTTAAATGTGGAATATTATCTAAAAATAAACGAGAAATAGAATAATTTTTTAACTCATCAATTAAATTGGCTTCTTGTTTTAATCCAAGTTTATTCCCTGCAATTTTATATTTTAAAGGAATAAAACAATTAAATCCATTTGTTTCGTCTTGTAAATTTCGCAAAAGTTCAAGATGTTTTACCCTATCCTCTATTGTTTCAATATGTCCATAAAGCATAGTGCAATTTGTCTTCATACCAAGCAGGTGAGCGTATTTATGCACTTCTAACCAAGTTTGAGAATTAGTTTTTTCAGGACATATTTTTTTTCTAATATTATCATCTAAAATTTCAGCACCTCCGCCTGCCAGAGAATTTAAACCAGCGTTTTTCAAAATTTCCATAACTTCATAAATATTCAAATTATCTAATTTTGAAAAATGTTCTATTTCAACTGAGGTAAAGGCTTTAATGTGTAAACTTGGATAAGTTGTTTTTATTTCTTTAAATAAATCTGAATAAAAACCAGTTGATTTTTCGGGGTGCAAGCCACCTGTAAAATGCACTTCTGTAATTCCGCTTAGAGTTTTTTCTTTTAAAATTTCTAAAACATCGTGTTTTTCTAAATCCCAAGCTCCTTTTTGTCCTTTTTGCCTGTAAAATGAACAAAATTTGCATTTATTTACACAAATATTTGTAATTTCAATATGAATATTTTTATTATAAAAAATCTTATTCCCATATAATTGTTTTCTTTGATAATCGGCCAGCAAAGCACAAAACATAGGGTCTGAATTTTCATAAAGAAAAATCGCTTGTTCTCTGCTTATACGTTTATTTTCAATTACATAGTTTGCAATTTTTTTCTCTTGGGAAGAATATTTTGATAATAAATTTTTCATTTTTTTATAATTTACCTTACTCTTTCAACAGCTTTTAACCATTGTGAATAAATAAACTCTCTATCTTTTTCCTTCATTTTTGGTGTAAAGCTTTTTTCGATTTTACGAATTTTTAATATTTCGTCAAAAGTTTTAAATTTTGTTGAAATAGCAACCATAAAAGCAATTCCAAGTGCAGTTGATTCAAGGATTTTTGGTTTTAAAACTTCAATATTTAAAATATCAGACTGAAATTGCAATAAAAAATTATTTGCAGCAGCCCCTCCATCCACATTTAAAATATTAATTTCAGCATTTGCATCATTTTTCATAGCTTCTATCACGTCTTTTGTTTGTAGTGCCATTGATTCAATAGCAGCACGAACAATATGTTTATAAGTTGTGCCACCAGTAATTCCATGAATTGCGGCTTTTGCGTTCATATCCCAATATGGAGCACCCAAACCAGCGAAAGCAGGAACAAAATAAACTCCTTGGCTTGATTCTAAGGATAATGCTATTTCTTCAGTTTCTTGTGCAGTTTCAATAATTTTCAGTTTATCTCTAAGCCATTGAATTACAGCACCTGCAATAAATACACTGCCTTCTAAAGCATAAGTAATTTTATTTTCAATACCCCAAGCTATTGTTGTTACAAGTCCTGAATTACTTTTTACAAATTTTTCGCCTACATTCATCAACATAAAACACCCTGTGCCATAAGTATTTTTTACATCGCCAAGATTAAAACAGTTATGTCCAAACATTGCTGCTTGTTGGTCGCCTGCAATAGCTGCTATATCAATATTAGCATTTCCAAAAATTCCGGAAGCTGTTTTTCCATAAATTTGTGAAGAGTTTAGAACTTTTGGCAAAATTTTCACAGGAATATCAAAATATTCAAGAATTTTATTGTCCCAAACTAGGTTATGAATATCAAAAAGCATAGTTCTGGACGCATTTGAATAATCAGTAATATGAAGTTTTTTATTACTTAAATTCCAAACCAACCAAGTATCAACAGTTCCAAACAACAAATCTCCATTTTCAGCCTTTTGTCTTGCATTAGGAATATTATCCAATATCCATTTTATTTTTGAAGCAGAAAAATAAGCGTCAACAATAAGTCCTGTTTTATTATTAATATAATTTCCAAACTCTGAATTTCGCAAATTTTCACAAAACTCGGCAGTTCTTTTATCTTGCCAGACAATTGCATTATATACAGGTATGCCAGTGTTTTTATCCCATACGATTGTGGTTTCTCTTTGGTTAGTTATTCCAATTCCAAGAATATCATCATTATTTACAGATAATTTTGCGAGTAATTTTCTGGCAACATAAAATTGAGTTTCTCTAATTTCTATTGGGTCTTGTTCTACAAAACTTTGTTTTGGGTAAATTTGCTTGGTCTCGGATTGTTCAATTCCGGCAATATTAAAATTTTCATCAAATAAAATTGCTCTTGAAGATGTAGTTCCTTGGTCAAGTGCTAAAATATATTTTTTACACATTTTATAAAAGCTTGCTTATCCAATTTAAGATATCCTTATAAACTTCTTCTTTATTTGTTTCGTTAAGTATTTCGTGCCTAGCCTCGGGATATAATTTTAAGTCTATTTTTGAAATCTTAGCTTTTTTATAAAACTCTATTGCTTGTTCAACTCCTTTTCCGTAATTTCCCACAGGGTCTTTATCTCCTGAAATAAAAAATATAGGTAAATCTTTAGATATTTTTTTTGCATTATTCAATTGATTTACACAAATTAAACCTGCAAAAAAATTATAATAAAAAGAACAAGAAAAGACACCACCACAATAAGGATCGTTTATATAATCTCCAACAACGTTTTGATCACGTGTAAGCCATTGATATTCTGTGTTATACTCTTTATTAAAGCTTGAAAAAGAAAGTTTATCCAACAATTTTGCCGGTCTTGCTACTCCTCTTAAAAAGCATTGTAGCCAAGCTATAGTTTTGGCAATTTTTAAAACAAAATTTGAATTAGTTCCGGTACCTGAGAGTATTACACCATTAATTCCTGTGCTATATCTTGTTATAAAAGAGCGAGCAAGAAAAGAACCCATGCTGTGTCCGAGAATAAAATTTGGTTTATCAGGAAAATTTTTTGCTGTAATATCATTAAGAATTTTTAAATCATCGACAATTGAAAACCAAGTTCCTTTTTTTGCCCAAACTCCATATTCACCTGGTCTTAAGCAATTTCTTCCGTGTCCTCTATGATCAGAAGCATATACGGCTGCTCCATTTTTTACTAAAAATTCGGCAAAATGAGTATATCTTTCTGAATGTTCGGCCATTCCATGAAAAATCTGTACAACAAATTTAACCTTTTCTGTGTCTTTAGGTAAAAATTCGTTATAAAAAACTTGTTTTCCGTCAGAAGTCCTGAACCAATTTTCAATTATTTTCATTTTATAAACTAAGAAAACACAAACTTAATCAATTATCTCAAAAGTTTCATAAAAATCTTTAAGTTTATATTCTAAAACAACATTTTTAATTTCCTCCCACAAGGACTGATTTATAGGTACTCCCGTTTTTGATCTTTCTAAAAAAGCCTCATATTCTTTTTCACCAGCTGTATAAATTCTATTTTGTCCGGGCATTTTTTTAGAATTTCTTAAATCTCTTAAAATATTTCCTGTTGTTTTTTTAAACTCATCTAAATCAATAAATGCTTCAATATTTATAGCTATAAAAAAATGTCCTAATCTATATGGTACTTTTTTCCCATTTTCAATTCCAAGTAGAGCCTTCATAAAAGCTCCACCTTGAAGTGCAGAAGAAAGGATTTCTACAAGGCTGGCATAACCATATCCTTTATATCCGCCAGTCTCTTCTCCAATTCCACCCAAAGGAGTTAAGGCGGCTTTACCCTCAATTAAATCTTGCAAGACTTGTACCGCATCAGTTTTAGACTCTCCATTTTGGTCAATAACCCAACCTTTAGGCAAATCTTTACCAATTTTAGCATAATATTCAAATTTTCCTCTTTGACTTACTGAAGTTGCGCAATCTAAAAAGAAAGGAAAATCTTCATCGCTTGGCATAACAAAAGTAAGAGGGTTTGTCCCTAACATATTTTCTACACCAAAAGTTGGTGCAATAGATGGTCTGGCGTTAGTTCCTGTAATTCCTATCATTCCATTTTTAGCAGCCATAAGTCCATAATATCCAGCAATTCCGTAATGAGAGCTATTTCTTACTGCCACCATTCCCATTCCATAAGTTTTTGCTTTTTCGATACACATTTCCATGGCTTTTTTAGAAACCACATGTCCCATTCCATTGTTAGCATCTAAAACTGCTGTTGTAAAAGTTTCACGAATAATATCAATTTTTGTTATTGGATTTAATATTCCATCTTTTATTCTATCCAAATAAATTGGCTTTAACCTATTCATTCCATGTGAGTCAATTCCAAGTTTATCGGCTTCTAATAAAACATCTGCAACAATTTCAGCATCGTTTTTAGTTAAACCTGCCGAAATAAGTGCCTGAATAGAAATTTTATTTAATGTTTCAAAATTCAAATATCGCATTTTTTTAAGTTTTTACAAAGATAAACAAATAAAATCATAAAATTTATAGTATTCATTTACAAAACTGACTAATCTATTTTTTATTTGAAATTAAAATTCTTATTTTTACAAAAAAATAATAATAAATATGAAACGCGACGAAAAAGTATTTGAAATCATTGAAAAAGAAAGAGCCAGACAAATGCATGGCATAGAATTAATTGCTTCTGAGAATTTTGTAAGCGAACAAGTTTTAGAGGCTATGGGTTCAGTAATGACTAATAAATATGCTGAAGGTTATCCTGGCAAAAGGTATTATGGTGGTTGTCAATTTGTTGACCAAACCGAGCAATTAGCAATAGACAGGATTAAACAATTATTTGATGCAGAATATGCAAATGTTCAGCCACATTCGGGAGCACAAGCTAATGCAGCAGTGTTTTTGGCATGTTTAAAAGCAGGTGATACTTTTATGGGCTTTGATTTAGCTCATGGTGGACATTTATCTCATGGCTCGCCTGTAAATTTAAGTGGAATTTTGTATAATGCAATTTCATATAAAGTAAAAGAAGAAACCGGAATGGTTGATTATGATGAAATGGAAAAAATTGCATTGGAGCAAAAACCAAAAATGATAATTGGTGGTGCTTCTGCTTATAGCCGCGAGTGGGATTATAAACGTATGCGTGAAATTGCAGATAAAATTGGTGCTATTTTTATGGTTGACATGGCTCACCCAGCAGGTTTGATTGCAGCAGGTTTATTAGATAACCCAGCAAAACATGCACATATTGTAACTTCAACCACTCACAAAACTTTAAGAGGTCCACGTGGTGGTATAATTATTATAGGTAAAGATTTTGAAAATCCTTGGGGATATAAAACTCCTAAAGGACAAATAAAAATGATGTCTGAATTAATTAATTCAGCTGTTTTTCCAGGAACTCAAGGTGGACCATTAGAGCACGTTATTGCAGCCAAGGCAGTAGCTTTCGGCGAAGCACTTAGTCCAGAATTTAAAGAATATCAAATTCAAGTGAAAAAAAATGCAGAGGCAATGGCAAAAGCATTTATGGATATGGGATATAAAATTATTAGTGGCGGAACAGATAATCATTCAATGCTAATTGACTTAAGAACTAAATACCCTGAAGTAACTGGTAAACAAGTTGAAAATGCTTTAGTTATAGCTGATATTACAATTAACAAAAACATGGTACCTTTCGATCACCGCTCTCCTTTTACAACTTCAGGATTTAGAGTTGGAACTCCTGCAATTACAACACGTGGCTTGAAAGAAGAACATATGCCAATTATTGTAAATTTAATAGACAGAGTAATTGCTGACCACACAAATGAAGATACACTTGCAAAAGTAAGAGCAGAAGTTAATGAAATGATGAAACCATTTCCTTTGTTTGCTTATTAAGATTACATAATTATAAAAAAAAATCTCAAGCTTTTAAGCTTGAGATTTTTTTTTATTTTTTGCCAAGAAGTTTAAACATATTCTGTTTATAATCTTCAACTCCGGGCTGGTCAAATGGATTTACACCTAACATATAAGCACTGATACCACAGGCAACTTCAAAGAAATAAATTAGAAATCCCAAATTATATTCAT
>JALOAQ010000088.1 GCA_023228725.1 Bacteroidales bacterium
ATTTGTTACAAAAAAAAAGGCTGTTTTACTTTTGAAACAGCCTTTTTTAAAATATAAATTTTTTAATTTTTTATGAATTTCCCTTTAGATATTTCATGAACATCATTACCAATTATATAGTAATACACTCCAGAACTTAAAGAAGAAATATTTAAAGAACTTTCGTTAGAATTAATATCGCTTTCAAAAACTTTTCTTCCCGAAATATCAATAATTGTTATGTTATAAGCCTTATCAACATCAAAATTAAGAACAATATTTAATTTGTCATTTGCTGGATTTGGATATACAAATGCTGAATTATTTATATCATTATTGATAGTTCTTTTCTGATTATTTGTACCTTGTCCTTTTTTTAGATTTGGTAAAGGTTCTTCATCAATTAAATCAAGACAGTTATTATAGAAGAAGCATAAAATACTATTAGCTATTGCTGATGAAAATCCATCAGTAGCGGTTCTAATTGATTCTAATAGAGTAATCTCTTCTTGTGTTAATTGATTCCAATTTCTGTCAGATAAATGAACATTTTCTCTTAATAAAAATAATTCGTTAAAATTATAATATTCTATGAACTCATTTGTATCAAACTCAAACATATTTGGAATGTCTAATAGTAAGCTTCTAGCTAAGTCATATTCACCATAAGAACAAAAATCATTTACAAGTGAGTATTTTGAAATTGGCTTATCTACAACTTCATACCAGTTGCGTAACTCTGTTGTGTACATTATAGAATCCATAAGCAGTTCAGAAATTTTTCTATCACTTATATCAGCCATAAGTCTGCTTATTGAATTAATCTCTTCTAACATGATATTTGCAGCTATAGTAATTTCCGAATTAGCGTTATTTAAATCATCTAGCGATAAGTTGTCATAACCAGAATTGTGAAAATCTGTAATTAATGTTTCATATTGAGATTTTAATTCTTCATAAGTAGTTAAATCATAAGCATCGTTTGAACCACCAGGGGCAATTGATTTTGGCATGAAAACTACTGGAAAATCACACAATGTTGATGCACATGAGTTAGTATTTGCAGTATTATATTTTGTGATGTTTGCACTAATTTTTGGAGGAGACAATGGATCGTGACTACCTGTATTGCTGTAGTGATAAACTATATTACTTTGTGAGCTATATGCAGAATAAAAAGTCATATTTGGATTAAATGAGAAATTGTTATCAGCACCTCTAGAGGGAATACCTTGCCAACTTTTTATTGGACCACTATATTTAAAAATGTTTCTATCAACAGATTCAAATTGATTACATTGAAACTGTAATCCAGTACCATTAGGAGTGTTTTCGCCACAAACTCCCCAACATAAGATACCGTACATAAGATTTTGAAAATTGTTTCTATAAATTATATTTTCAGCAATACCTATTGAAGTAGCAGAAATTCCACGTGGTTGAAATCCAGAAGGCAATGAAGAATAAATAGAGTACATGTTGTTTTCTTCTACTGTGAAGCCAGAACATGAGTTTAAGTAAATTCCATTTGGATAACTATTGGGATAATTACCATATGTGGAAATGTCAAAATTTGATTTTGTTATAAAACAATTATTAACACCTTCATTATATATACTACAATAGTTATTGGTAAAATTACTTTCACTTATAGTAAAGCTATAATTACTTCCTGAGTTTGTGGCGAAAACACCATAATATAATCCCTGAAATGTTGAACGTATTGGTGTTTCTAAACAGGTACAAGTTTGTATATCATAAAAACCAGGACATTCCTCTGTAACAATAAATCCTGCACTAGCAGTATAAATACCTTTTCCTCTGTTAGTAGAATTTGGTGAGAAAGATGTTTCATTTTTAAAATTACAGCCTTTGAAAGGAATTTTATTAACATCCCACATAGTTACATGGTTTGCAAAAGTATAACCATGTTGTGAAAACAAATTGTCGTTGTTAATAGTAAAAGTACATTTTGTAAAATAACTTACATTGCTTATTTCAATGCCACTTGTATTATGATTAGAATATGACATGAACTCAATTGAGCGTAAATTATTTCTAAAAGTACTATTTGACGCTTTAATTATTCCTCCACTAGTGTTGTAGTCGCTACCATCCCAAGTGCTGATTGCATTTTTTGCATGTTCAATTACTGCGTTATTTTTAAGTTCAATGGTGCCTTGATATTGACTTATTTGACGAGCATTTGAATTACCCCACACTTGAATTCCAACCCATAAATCATTACAGGTTTTGGTTATTGTTGTTCCATCAATAATTAATTTTCCACCTTGTTTTATTATAATTTTACCTATTTCTGTTAGCGCAATTTGAGAGTTGATGAAGTTCGCAGTTACACCAGATTCTATAATCATATCTTTTTTTAGTACAAAATTCCCATTAACAATAGTAGTAGAAGAAGACATGACTAAATTATCTTCGTGAGTGAAGACAGGTAATTCCTCGCATTCGCAAATTATAGCTCCATTGCCCGTAAATGGATAATTACACGGTCCAAAACATGTGGAGGATTGAATTAATAATTGTGGATTCAAACCGGAAATTGCGTCACCTGATATGTTTATCAAACTGCTTGGATCTTGTAAAGTAATATTTGCACCATCTTCAATGCAAATGAATGCTCCAGACTCAACTTCGATAGATGATGTCCCTTTGAGAATTACATTTGAGTTTTCTCGTATAAAAAGAGTTCCACCAGATCTAATCTTTAGCTTTGAACCTGTGTTTATTATGAGTTGTCCATAATCTGCATCTATCATTAATAATGATCCATCGCCGATTTCAAGTTCAGCCTTTTTAGAACCATTTATGTGACCTAATTCCAATTTTCCATTCCGAATCAACATTTGATTTCCTCCACAAGTATAAAAATACCCTACTGTTGCATTGCCACAAGTATAGTTGTATCCATTGTTTAAATATAAATTAGTAACTCTATTACAACCGTTTTGATAAACACCTATCCAGTAATTGTCTGTCAAAGCTAACGAAGTGTTTGGGCAGGCATAAAAGTAATAATCTTGTATTGAATTTTCATTCAACTTGTTTACTTTATATGTATCTGTCCAACTTACAGTTGAAAAAGGTATCTCTACACGTATTGTTCCTTGCTCAGATTTGTTTTTAATTACAAAAAGTTCATCAGAGGATAAATTGCCTATACTAATTCCATTTATAAAATCGTCAATATTCCAAATTACTCTATTTTCAAGAAATGTACGGCTTATATCTGCCTTATCCTTACAATCAGTAAACTGCGATAAAAAACTATTGTAATAGTGTCCTATATTACGTAAATTTTCCATATCTGCGGGTGTATTAATCATTTGTAAAGGAGCGCAGATTTGAGCAAGGCTAAATTCAACATTATCAATAGAATTCCAGCTCCCATAATCATTCCAACCATGGACAGAAGGGTCTGTGGGCATTGTGTTAGGTAAGCCTTTATTTGGACCGTCCCACAAATCGTATATTGCACGTGCAATATAATATTCGGAACGATAACCGTTATTTATATTGTTAACATAAGTTGAAGGTGGTTTTATTTCATAATATTCCGAAAAACGACTTTTACCATATTCATTATCTTCTACGTAATATGCAGCATCAAGTATCATTTCAATTGCATTTGCCCAACCTTCAATCCATGCCAATAATCCAGTATTTTCTTTTGTCCAGCTATGAGCATTAACCCCTTCTTCTCCGTAAGGTATTTTCATGTTATTATTTTGTAATTTATACATTATACAATGACCAAATTCATGTCGAGTAACATCTTCTAATGAACCATCACCAGTTTCAAGATGAATTACAGGAATATCTACAGTATATACATTAGCCCAACT
Organism: Bacteroidales bacterium; assembly: GCA_023228725.1. Taxonomy (GTDB): domain Bacteria; phylum Bacteroidota; class Bacteroidia; order Bacteroidales; family ML635J-15; genus Bact-19. The sequence goes on from JALOAQ010000088.1 coordinate 3,846, forward strand.
ACCCATAGCATTGATTTTTATCTTAACATTTGGCGATAAATAAACAGATTCTTGTGTAAAATATTTATATGCTTTCCTAACCCAGTGTACAGCTCTAAATGCATCATTAGTTGATTTTGCTTTTTTAAAAAGATCTATATCTTTTATTATTGTTCCTGCATTAGTACCACAACTACAAAGTTCGTATCGTTCTCTATGAACAATAGTATTGCTTATTGACCTTATTTGATATACACCATTATCTTCTGCATATAATTTTAAATATAATTCTATTTCGCTTCCTTCAAGAATTGACTGTGATTTAGAATAAGTAATTGAATAATAGCCGTTTTCATCTGTAAAAGTTTCTCCAAAAGGCTCGTCGTATATTGCATCTTTTTCCATAAGTCGTACCCTAATGCCTGCAAGTCCAAAAGTAGGAGAGCCAAAGCCGTTTTCTACCGTAGTTGTTATTCTTCCCTTAACTGTTCCTGTAAATTTTTTACGCCCGCCTGTTGCATATTTTATTGGAGAATCATCAAAATCCTTATAATACAAAAGCGAATCTTCTGGTACAGGTTTCATCAAAATGGTATATGCTAAACCGTCAATTTCTACTTCTCTGAAATTATCAACCCACCAATCATTCCAGTTTGAACTATCTCGCATATATAAAGAAAAATCTGTTATATTGCTTTCAGGAATACTGTCAGATGGGATATATACTCTTGTTTTTCCTGGAAAATCATCCTGATTTATCCAACGCCTTGGTAAAGAATAATAATCTTCAAGATTCCATATTTCTATTGTATTATATGGAGTAAAATATATTTTAGCTGCTATTGTTGTATAAGAGTTTGCTGAGTCTTTTAAATGATAAAATATTTTTAGTTGAAAATCTTGGGGATAATAAGGTAAATTTACAGTATCTGGTATAGTCAAATATATTGATAAAATAATGCTATCACAAGGAGTATACAATTGCCCAATGATATTGGTGGCAACATTAGCTGTCCAATTGTGAGGTAATTGATATGATAGACTATCAATAATAATACTATCCATACAATATAGATTTTGGGTTAATTCAAAACTGCTAGAAAGCTGTTGATGTTCAAAATTATTTGTAAACCCAAAAAATGGATTATTATAAGGAAAATCTCGTACTCTGCTTTGGGCAAATAAAACATTAGTTATTAACATAAAAAATGCGATAATAATCTGATTGATCAGTAAATTTCTAATTTTCATAATTTTCAACATTATATCTTATTAAATTTTTCACACTCACTTTTGTAGTATCAGAATAGTCTTCAATTCGTACTAGTCCAATATGTTTTGCCCAATATAGTTTCATTAGAGTTTCTTCAGGTATAGTTTCGGCTGTTAATAAAAACATTTTAACATTTTCATAAACAATCTCATTACATTTATAGTTTTGATAAATCAATTCAAATTTTGAATAGAAATATGGCGAATTAAATCCTCCCAAATATTTTTCTCCAATACTTCCATTATGAAAAGAATAATATTTATATTGTGACGCATTGCTACTCACTTCATCCATGTAATACCAAATAGGTTTCTGATTATCAAACTCTGCATCAAAGCCAGGACGTATTATAGTATTATATAAATTGTTTGTATTATTATTTTGTACGTATGTAGAATAAGTATAGGTCTCCCAAGCGTCAGTTGTACCACCTCCTTTACCAGAAGTAAAGTATGGGTTTGTTTCTATTACAATACTATCGGTTTCTAAAGTGGCAGAGTCTTGGTATATCCAATAACTACCTTGTTTAAAAAGGCAATAATCTTTTGTCTCTTGGTCAATATGTATTGTTTTCCCAGAAGAGTCGCATCCATAATAAAAAAGTGCAACTGCGATTATAATTAAAAATAATTTTATTCTATTCATAATATTTAAAACAATCAAAATTAACATATTTTTTTTCAAACACTACAGCATCATCAACTTTATCAATTATTGCGATAAAGCGAACAGTTTTAGAATCGCAAAGTTGAGCAGTACTTCCAACAATATTAACTTGAAGGACAAAATTATTACTATCATTTGAATAAATGTTGTACGACAACTCACTTATAGCAGTATTTGAGTAAGCTGTACCTTTGAAAAATAGCAGTGTTTTTATTTCGAAAATAGTATCATCAAACTCAAAACTACAATTGTTTATAATTTCATTTAAATCAGTTTTTGAGTTAATTACAAGCACTTTTTCTGCTACCAAAAAGTCCCAGACCCATATATTTTCTATTTCTATCTCTTGAAACTCAATTTGACTATTATGGTTTTTGTTAAAAGACTTTGTTGTTGAATTAGTCTCTTTTTCACATGAAATGAAAAGGCAAAATAATAAAAATAACAAAGTAACTAAAACAAACAAATTCCTCATAAACTCTTTTTTAAATTTAAAACATATTTTATAAAATTTTCAAAAGTAAAGGTATTGATTTTTATTTACTTGTGCTAGTATTTTCTTTATTTATATTAACTAGTAGTAAAATTAGATAAAAGAATTTAACTTGTCGAGTAAGCTTGATCGTTTTTGCAAATTTAATTTTCTGCTTTTTATAAATATTCTCTGTTTTCGCATTTTTTGCAACATGCGCTAAGCTCCTGATAATCAGGCATGGTCATTGTGTTTGGGTGCTACAACACTGAAAACAGAAAGTAAATTAGACCAAACTGCAATAACAAGATTCAAATCTGCTTAAAAAATGTATTTTTTAGCTTTATAAATTTTAACTGCTCCACACATAAGATTTTTTTCTTTTATTTCAGAAAAGCCTGCTTGTTTAAGTTTTTTAGTTACATTAATATTATTAGCAAAATCAACAATTGATTCAGAAAGATATTTATAGGCTTGCTTATCTTTTGAAATAACTCTTCCGAAAAAAGGAATAATTAATTTTAAATATAGTTTAAATCCTAGTTTGCAAAATAAATTTTTTGGTAAAGAAAATTCCATAATTGATAGACAAGCATTTTTCTTTGAAACTCGATAAAACTCTTTAAATGCCTCGTCAATATTAGTAAAATTTCTGATACCAAAAGATACAGTAATTAAGTTTATGCTATTATCTTCTAAACTTAAATTTTCGGCTTTTGAAATAATAAATTCAGCTTCGGGGAATTTTTCTCTTGCAATTTCTAACATTTTTTTTGATGGATCTATGGCTATATACTTTTTGGCTTTTAATTTTTCAAGTTCTACTAATAAATCACCTGTTCCGCTTGCTACATCAAGAATTATCTCATAATTATCATCAGCAAGTAAATTTACAAACTTTTTTCTCCAGATTTTATCAAAACTAAAAGATAAGCTATGATTGAGTTTATCATAAGTTTGTGCAATTGTATCAAACATTTCAGGTGTATTTTCTTTTTTCATTAGCTAGAAAAAAAGAGCCTTTTTACAGGCTCTATTTAATATTTATCTTTTCTTTTGTTGTTTTAATTTTTGTTGTTGGGCACGTTGAGCTTCTTCTATGCGTTGTTGCCATTTTGATTTTGCCTTTGGTGGTTTTTTCTTATTTGTCTCCATTTGGTTTAATAATTTTTTCTCATCAATAATAAACTTTTGAATTACTAAAGTTTGTAAAATAGTAATTAAGTTGGCAAGAAAATAATAATAACTCAAGCCTGAGGAATATTTATTAAACCAAAATATCATCATTACAGGCATAAAATACATCATCATTTTCATTCCAGGCATAGCATTAGTTTGAGCTTGGTTTCTGCTTGTCATCCAAGTGGAAATAAGCATTGAAGCAGCCATTAATAAAGTAAATAATGAAATATGATTTCCATAAAAGCTAGATATCAGAGGTATTTGTGTTGACCATTCAAGTATTGAGTCATAAGAAGATAAATCTTTTGCCCACAAGAAACTTTGTTGACGCAACTCAATTGAAGCCGGAAAAAACCTAAACATTGCAATTAAAATCGGAAATTGTATAAGCATAGGTAAACAACCACCCATAGGGCTAGCTCCGGCTCTTTTATATAAAGCCATTACAGCTTGTTGTTTTTCCATTTCTTTACCTTTTGGGTATTTTTCGTTTAGTGCATCAACTTGTGGTTTTAAAACTCTCATTTTTGCTGTTGACAAATATGATTTATAAGTTAGGGGGAATAAACCTATTTTAATTATAAGAGTTAAAAGCAATATTATAAGACCATAACTATTTATAAAACTACCAAGCCAATTAAAAATAGGAATAATTATCCATCTATTTACCCAGCCAAATATTCCCCAACCAAGCGGCACTAATTTTTCAAGTTTTAAGTCATATTTTTTTAAAGTAGAAAATTTATTTGGTCCAAAATACATTTTAAAACCTGTTGTTTGTTTTTCGGAATTTTCTAATGTAAATGAAAATGTAGAGCTAAAAGATTTTAAATACTTTCCTGTTGGATCATCAATTTTTTCAGAACTTACAATTGGTGAAGATAAATTATTATCAGCTATAATAACAGAAGAGAAAAACTGCTGTTTATAAGCAATCCAATCGGCCGAACCGCTTGTTCTAAAATCATCTTTTGCTTTAGTTGCAGTTAATGATTCTATATCCTTGCCTATTTTTAAATATATAGATGTGTTATTATTTTCCCAATCTATACCTCTTTCTAAACTAGGGACGTTTACTTGCCATCTAAAATTAGCATAAGAATTAGGAATTTCATTAATTTCATTTTGCAATCCCACAAAATTTATATCAAAATCTAACATATACTCGTCAGGATAAACAGTATATAAAAATTCTATATACTTTTCTTCCGTAGCTTGCAAACGCATAGCAAGTTTCATTTCTTTATCCATTACTTTGATTGTATCTGTCTCGCTTATAGGCACAAAATACATATCATTAGTGATTATAGATTTTCCTGAGATAAATAATTCTAAACCAAAAACCGATAAAGAATCGTTTGTGTATAAAATAAGCGGGTCTTGATGAAAGGTTTTATAATTCTTTAACTCTACAGAGGCAATTTTACCACCTTGATTTGATATTTTCACAATCATTTTTTGATTTTCTATAATTGTAAAGCCATCTTCTTTATTATCAAAAGTATTTGCAAATATTCCGTATTGTTCTTCAAGATTAAGATTAGTTAAAGAATCTAATTCTTCTTGGGAAAATTTTTCAATTATGCTAATTTTTTCTTTTTTTTCTGCTGTTTCAATACTATCTTGTATAGCAATTTGTAATAGAGCCAGTGAGTCTTCTTTAATTTTTACTTGTGCTATAGAATCTTGCATTCTTTGTCTTTCAGCCAATTGCTCTTTGCTTGGTTTTGTAATATACATATAACCAATCAATAAAGCTCCTATTATCAATAATCCTATTACTGTATTTTTATCCATTTTTTAAACTTCTAATTTTTATTTTTTATTTTAAAATCAACTGCTGCCTTAATAAAATCTACAAAAAGAGGGTGTGGATTTATAACCGTACTTTTATATTCAGGATGAAATTGAACTCCTACAAACCAAGGGTGTTTAGGAATTTCAATAATTTCAACAAGTTGGGTTTCAAGATTAACTCCAGTTGCTATCAAACCAGCCTTAGAAAAAGCTTCTTTATATATATTATTAAATTCGTATCTATGTCTATGTCTTTCTTTTATTTTTAAGCTAGAATAGGCCTTATATGCTTTTGAATTTTTAGATAATTTACAAGAATATGAACCTAAACGCATTGTACCACCTTTTTCATTAACCAATTTTTGTTCTTCCATAAGACTTATAACAGGATTTATACAAGTTCTATCCATTTCTATAGAGTTTGCATCTTCAAGATTAAGAACATTTTGGGCAAATTCAATAATTGCTACTTGCATTCCTAGGCAAATTCCGAAAAATGGAATTTTATTTTCTCGTGCATATTTTGCTGCTAAAATTTTTCCTTCTATACCTCTATGTCCAAAACCAGGAGCAACAAGTATTCCGTCTATATTTTTAAAGAATTCCTGACTAGACTTTTCATTTACATCTTCAGCTTGAATATAATTAATCTTTACTTTTGTTTCGCAAAACGCACCTGCATGTATAAACGCCTCATTTATAGACTTATATGCATCTTTTAAATCAACATATTTTCCAACTAAAGCAAGTTCTATAAAGCGTTTTGGGTTTTTATATTTTTTCAAAAAGTCTTTCCAAGCTTTTAATTGAGGTTTTTCACCAATAGTAATTCCAAAATGAGACAAAACAAATTCATCTAGTTTCTCTTTTTGCATTTCTAATGGAACTTCATAAATAGTGCTTAGATCTCTTGATTCTACAACAGCTTCTTTTTGAACATTACAAAAATTTGCTACTTTTATTTTAATATCGCTTGTTAGAGGCTGCGCTGTTCTAAGCACCAACATATCTGGTTGCACTCCGGCTTCTAAAAGTGTTTTTACAGAATGTTGGGTTGGTTTTGTTTTTAACTCTCCGCTTGCAGCTAAATACGGCACAAGTGTTAAATGAATAACCATACACCTGTTTTTCAACTCCCATCTAAATTGTCGAACTGCTTCTATATAAGGTAATGACTCAATATCGCCAACAGTTCCTCCAATTTCTGTAATAACAAAGTCGTATTTTCCTCTAGCGCTTAAAAGTTTTACTCTTCTTTTAATTTCGTCTGTAATATGAGGAATTATTTGTACAGTTTTCCCAAGATATTCTCCTCGTCTTTCTTTGTTTATTACTTCTTGATAAATTCTGCCTGTAGTAACACTATTAGCTTGCGAAGTATAAATATTTAAAAATCTTTCGTAATGTCCAAGGTCTAAATCGGTTTCGGCACCATCTTCAGTTACATAACACTCTCCGTGTTCAAAAGGATTTAAAGTTCCGGGATCAACATTTATGTAAGGATCTAATTTTTGAATACTTACAGTAAAACCACGTGCTTGCAATAACTTGGCTAAAGAAGCAGAAATTATTCCTTTGCCTAAAGAAGATGTTACGCCACCTGTTACAAAAATAAATTTAGTATTAGCCATTGCAAAAATTTAAAAAGTAAAACTCAAGCCAAAGCTAGGCATAATTGGGAGCTGATCCACTCTGTTGTGGTCCACTCTGTCAAAATAAAAAATATTTTTTCTATTATAAACATTAGTTACTCCTAAATTAAGCTCTAACCTAGTATATTTATTAAAACTTATTATTTTATTTATCGTTAAATCTAATCTATGATAATAAGGTAAACGTCCTGTATTTAAGTCGCCATAAATAACTCCTAATGAACCATTTGTTTGCCAATAAGGATGATTTAAACTATGATAAAAATCTGTTTCTTCAAAAAATCCAGCAGTTTGGGTAAATGGAAAACCTGAGCCTAAATTCCATCTTGCACTAAGATTCCACGATTGATCTTTTCCAAATTTATATGTAGTTACTAAATTTATATTATGCCTTCTATCATAATGAGGGCTATATAATTGGAATCCATCATCACGTTTTACCCAACCTATAGAATACACAAACCAAATATAAACATCTTTTTGGTCATATTTTAACAAAAAATCAAGTCCGTAAGCATAGCCTGTTTCAATTAAGAAATCTTTTTTCAAATAATCTGGTATGCTACTATTTATTGGGCTATCGTTATAAACCTTATTTCTATTAATTGTTGAAAGTTGGGAAAAATTCTTTAAATACCCTTCAAGATTAATATCAATTTTATTAGTAATATCTATTTCAGTTCCAAAAATTATATGTTCAGATTTTTGTAATTTATGTGTTAGCTCTTTTTCTTTAAAAGAACTTGGCAAGTTTAAATCACCGCTAAGAAAACCATAAAAAAGATTAACGACATCTCTATCACTATTTGCTGCAACTAAATTTTGAGAATATAAACCTGCAGCAAGCTTTAATCTTATTTTTTCGCTTAGATTATATTTAATTCCTAATCTAGGTTCAGGCGAAATCTCGCTCATAGACGCAAAATATTGAACTCTAAAGCCTGGTTCTATCAACAAACTTCCAAGATTTATTTTATATTTTAAATAAGCGGCTAATTCTGTTGTATTTTCCTCTTGTCTCAATTCTCTGCCAATAGAATTATGAAAAACATAATCAGTATTAAAACCTAAAGTTTCTATTCCCCAAACAAACTGGTTTTTACCCAAGAAATACAAAAAATCTAAGCCAAAATTATATCCTCTAATTCCGCTATTACTAGGTAAATTATCAAGGGTTTGTAAGCCAATTTTATAATCAGAAAATGAAAAGTTGGATTTTATCATAACAGTAGAGCCGGACGGAACAACAGAAACATTTGCTCCTATTCCAAAAGAATCCCAACCAAGCTGGCTAAGTCCTTGATAACTAACTCTATCATTAAACTTAAATCCAAATAAATTTATTTTACTGCCTTCAGGCGAACTCAGGCTTATTTTTCCATATAAATCGGTATAATTAAAAGGCAAACCTTCACCGTCATTTATATAGGTATAAAGAAGTTTTGAAGATTGCTCAAGAAAAGATGTTTTTCCGGAAAA
>JALOAQ010000089.1 GCA_023228725.1 Bacteroidales bacterium
ATACAAATGACTCTATTTTAGGGGTAGGTAGGTTTCTAAAATTGAAATTTACGAATTTTTAATCATTGATTTTCAACGACTTAGAAAATATTATAAACATTTTTTTAATTTAGTCGGTTAATAGTGATAAATAAGTAAATTTGCTAAAAAAACACAGTTTATATATATTTAGTACTTACGAAATTGTAAATCCTAAAATAAATATGTCAGTTCTTACTTTATTCCTTCTGTACTGACGTTTCTATCAATTTTAGCAATTAAAGCTTGCAAAACATTACCTGGACCAAGTTCTACAAAATGTTTACTTCCATGAGCTATCATATTTTGTATTGTTGCAGTCCATCTAACTGGGCTAGTAAGTTGTTTTATTAAATTTTCGCGAATTTGCTCCGGATTTGTATATGGTTTTGCATCAACATTTTGAAAAATTGGGCAAATAGGATTTTTAAAATTTGTTTGGTTAATAGCTATGCTCAACTCTTCTTGTGCCGGCAACATCAAAGGAGAGTGAAAAGCACCACCAACAGCAAGTTTTATAGCACGTTTTGCACCAGCTTCTTTCATTTTTTCCATAGCAATTTCTATTCCTGCATTTGAGCCGGAAATCACAATTTGCCCAGGAGAGTTGTAATTAGCAGCAACAACAACTTCATCTATTTCATTACAAATTTTATCAACAATTTCAGAATCTAAATTTAAAATTGCAGCCATTGAAGAGGGATTTAACTCACAAGCTTTTTGCATTGCTAAAGCACGTTTATAAACTAATTGCAAACCATCTTCAAAACTCAAAGCTTCTGAAGCAACTAATGCAGAAAACTCACCAAGCGAATGTCCGGCAAGCATTGCAGGATTAGGTTTTTCTTCTAAACAAAGATAAGTAATTACTGAATGTAAGAAAATTGAAGGCTGAGTAACTTTTGTTTGTTTTAAATCTTCTTCACTACCATTAAAGATAATATCAGTTATTCTAAAACCTAAAATTTCGTTTGCTCTTTCATACATTTCTTTGGCTTTTGGATTTGAATTATACAATTCTTGTCCCATTCCAACATATTGGGCACCTTGTCCCGGAAAAACATAAGCTTTCATATTTTATATTTTTGTTTGTTGATTATTTAATTAATGATAAAAATTCCTGACGAGTAGCATCTTTTAAAAATGCTCCTGTAAAATCCGAAGTTGTAGTAATTGAATTTTGTTTTTGAACTCCTCGCATCTGCATACACATATGTTGAGCTTCAATTACTACCGCAACTCCTAATGGTTGTAGAGTATTTTGAATACAATCTTTTATTTGTGTAGTTAATCTTTCTTGAACTTGCAAACGCCTAGCAAAAACTTCAACAACTCTTGCAATCTTACTTAAACCAGTTATATAATGATTAGGAATATATGCAACATGAGCTTTGCCCAAAAATGGCAACAAATGATGTTCGCACATACTGTATAATTCAATATCTTTAACAATTACCATTTGTTTATAATCCTCACGAAACATTGCCGAGCGTAAAATATCTTCGGGGTTCATATTATAACCTTGAGTTAAAAATTGCATTGCTTTGGCAACTCTTTTTGGGGTTTTTAATAAACCTTCCCTTTCAATATCTTCACCTAACAATTTAAGAATCTCAGAATAATGATGGGCTAATAATTTAGTTCTTTCATCGTCAAATTTTTCAATTTTTGCATATCCGCCATTCTCTGAATTATTTAAACTTTCTACCATGTCTAAAATTTTTGACAAAAATAAAGAAATTTATCTGAAATTAAGCTATTTTTGTTAAAACATAAATTATGAAGATTTTAATAATTAGTGCCACAAGCATAGAAACCAAACAAATAATTGAAGAATTACACTTTATCAAAAAGTCGGAAATATTATACTCAAACCTTGATTATAACTGCGACATATTGATTACAGGAATAGGACTTACAGCCACTTTATTTTCAATGTTTGCTAATATAAATATTAAGGAATATGATTTTATAATAAATATAGGAATAGCAGGTAGTTTTTCAGAAAACCTAAAAATTGCTGAGCTTGTAAATGTAAATTCCGATAGTTTTGAAGATATTAAAATTAGAAAAAATGAAGAATGGATAAATGTTTTTGACTCTATACACAACCAACATTTTAGGAATTTGATAAATAATACTAGAATTTATAATACAAGCGATTATCCTCATTTTTTTCATAAATTAAATAAAGTTTCGGGTATAAGCGTAAACATTCCTGAACAAAATCCTGTTTCAAATTATGAAATAGAAACTATGGAAGGAGCTGCTTTTATGTTAGTATGCAAACATTTCAAGAAGAATTTTATTCAAATAAGAGGAATTTCGAATATCATTTTAAAAACAAAGCGTGAAAATTGGGATTTTGACAGTCCTATTAATAAATACAGCGATTTAATAATTGATTTTTTAAAACAAAACAAATGAAATTGAAATTGGGAATATCCTCTTGTCCAAACGATACTTTTATGTTTGAGGCATTAATAAATAAAAAAATTGACACCAAAAACATTGATTTTGAGCTTATTATAGCTGATATTGAAAAATTAAACTCTTATACCGAAAAGCAAGAACTTGAAATTAGTAAAATTAGTTTTCATAATTTTTTAAAACATACAGAAAATTATCAGTTATTAAATTCAGGCTCTGCAATGGGAAAAAACTGCGGTCCTTTAATAATAAGTAAAAGAAAAATTTATTTAGATGAATTACAAGACTGTAAAATTGCAATTCCTGGCGTTTTGACCACTGCAAATTTATTAATGCAAATATTTTTTCCTGAAGCAATAAATAAAACTACTTATCTTTTTTCCGACATTGAAGATCTTGTTTTGTCTGAGGAGTGTGATATAGGCTTAGTTATTCACGAAACACGTTTTACCTATCAAAAGCGAGGTTTAAAATTACTTGCAGATCTTGGAAATTTGTGGGAAGAAAAATTTGCTTTGCCAATTCCTTTGGGTGGGATAGTTATAAAAAGAGATTTACCTGAAAAAATAAAGCAAGAACTTAATAAAATGCTTTACGAAAGTATAAATTTTGCCTTTCAAAACCCTGAAGAAAGCTTAGATTTTATGAAAAAACATGCAGTTGAAATGGAAGAAAAAATTATGATGCAGCATGTAAATTTATATGTTAATGAATATTCAAAAGATATTGGCAATTTAGGAAAAAAATCAATTTATAAATTACAAGAGGAGTTTTTGAGAATAAATAATTTTAAAGCCAATAATTTAGATTTATTTTTAAAATAAATCAGTTTTTTGTGGAGCTGGCGGGAATCGAACCCGCGTCCAAACAAGAAACAAAGGTGCTTTCTACATGTTTATTTTGCCTTTATTTTTCGAGTTTTAGAACGAGGACAAACACCCAAACTAAGACCTTATCCCCTAAATTTTCGCTTTTTCATCGGGGAGCAGAAAAAACTAGTCCGGTATTGTTGCCATCTCTTTGCCGAAGCGGAACCAGACCGTCCAATCGAGAGATGTTTCGTTCTAGCACCTTGTACCAGAATTAAGTTTAATCTACTTTATTCGATTAAGCAGCGAAAGCAAAATTATCTGCGCCAGTTAATTGTTTGTGAAAAAGTTTAACGGGATTACCCACATTGCCCGACATGCTTACACAATCATTTACCTTGCTGTCAAAACCAGGTCAGCCCCTGATTGTAAAACTTTTGCAAATATACAAAATATTTTTTAATATTCTGTTTTAAAAACATTAATAATTTCCATTGGGTTTTCTGAGCCAAACACAGCAGACCCAGCAACCAAACAATTTGCACCAGCTTTTACAATTTCTTTATAATTGTGTTTATCCACACCACCATCAACTTGTATTATTAAATTTGGATTATACAAATTCGCCATTTCCCTAAGTTCTTTTATTTTTTCAAGACTTTGGCTTATAAAACTTTGACCTCCAAATCCGGGATTTACCGACATAATCAACACCATGTCTAATTCTGGCAAAATATCTTTTAATAAACACACTGGACTATGTGGATTTAAAGAAACGCCTGCTTGCATTCCAAGATTTTTTATTTCTTGAATTGTGCGGTGCAAATGTGTACAAGCTTCGTAGTGAACAGTTAATATATCTGCACCAGAGTTTTTCCATTCATTAATATATCTTTCTGGCTGAATAATCATTAAATGTACATCTAGTGGTTTTTGAGCAAATTTTTTAATAAATTTTACTATAGGAAAACCGAAAGAAATATTTGGAACAAAAACACCATCCATAATATCAAGATGAAACCAATCGGCTTTAGATGCATTTATCATTTGAATATCTTGTTCTAAATTAGCAAAATTTGCTGAAAGCATTGAGGGTGAAATTATTATATCTTTCATATTTATTTTAAAATTTGTTACAAATATAAACTTTTTTTCAAAAAAAAGGAGGACTAAACCTCCTAATTTTGACATGATTATGAAAACCTATTTAAGGTAGGATTTTAAAACATTACGTTTAGAAGATTGTTTTAGTTTTCTAATCGCAGCTTCTTTTAATTGTCTAACTCTTTCTTTAGTAAGGTTTAAACTTTCTGAAATTTCCTCAAAAGTTTTTGGACTTTCTCCATCTAAACCATAATACATTTTTATAATTGTTCTTTCACGCAGACCTAATATATTTAGAACTTGATTAATTTCAATTTTTAGAGAATAGTCAATTAAATTTTTATCAGCCACAGGAGTTTGTTCTACTCCAATTAAATCACCCAGAGTAAAATCATCGTTATCTTCATTACTCAAAGGAGCGTCCATTGACAAAGTTTTTCCTTGGTGTTTTAGTGTGTCATAAACTTTATCATAATTAAGTTCTGTTTCTTCGGCAAGTTCAAATAAACTAGGCTCTCTTTCTAGTTTTTGTTCTAAACTTAAAGAAGACGAGTAAATTTTATTCAACATTCCTATTTTATTTAATGGAAGTCTAACTATTCTGCCTTTTACAGCAATTGCGTGCAAAACAGATTGGCGTATCCACCAAACAGCGTAAGAAATAAATTTAAAACCTCTTGTTTCGTCAAATCTTTTAGCAGCCACTATTAAGCCATAATTACCTTCATTTACTAAATCTTGTAAACTAAGTCCTTGATTTTGATATTGTTTTGCAACAGAAATAACAAATCTTAAATTTGCTCTTACCAACTCGTCAACAGCTTCTTGGTCTCCATTTTTAATTCTTTTTGCCAATTCAATTTCTTCTTGAGGCGAAATCATTTTTTCGCGAGCTATCTCTTGCAAATACATTTCAAATGCAAGGCTATCCCTATTAGTTACCTGCCGTGTTATTTTTAATTGTCGCATTTCCTCAAATTATATAATATATAACGTATTTATACTCGAAAGGTTGCTTAAAATCAGAAGTTTTTATCAAAAAAGTATAAGTTTTTATTAAAATTATTTTTATTTTAGAAAAAACATATTATCTTTGTGCTTTGATTAAAAGCTGTCGACATATCATTTTTGACAGAAAACAAATATCATTTAATTATTATTGTATCACACAAATTACATCAATTCATGTATGACATTTTAGAACTAAACTCAAAATTACTACCCGAGTTAAAGGAAATAGCAAGAGATCTAGGCATTCATAAAGTAGATGCTTTTCGCAAATCCGACTTAATATATAAAATACTTGATGTTCAAGCCATTAAGGCTGCCGAGCAGGAGTCTGATAAAAAGAAACAAGCAAAAGCTCAAACTAGCGAAACTGCAAGTAAGGCTATCGAAAACGCGAAAAGACCAAGAACAAAGATGAAAGCTCAAAAAATTACTTTTAGCTCTCCTACACCTCCGGCAGAAAAAACTTTATTTGATGAAAACGAGAAAGGTAAAACAGAAGTTGCGAATATTCCTGAAATAAAAAAAGAGCCTGTAGTTGAAAAAAACAGCAAACAGAAAGAACGTATCAATAGTTTAAGAGAAAGTGAGCAAAAAAAATCAAGTACAACTGATAAAAAGCAAGCTAAAACCACTGAAGCAAGTGAAAAGCCAAGTGAAGAAAAATCAGATGATAAATCTGCAAATACTGAAACTCCTTCACAAAAAAATCAGGATAAAAAAATTATTTTAAGAAAACCTCCAACAAAACAAAATGATGAACCTTCTAATTTACCAGAAGATGACGCAGACAAAACTACAAAAGCGGAAGTAGATACAAAAAAGTCTGAACTTAGACAAAGTAATGGGACTCATCACAATAAAGAACAAGAGAATAGAGCTAAGCCTAAAAAGGAAGATTTATACGATTTTTCAGGAATTATTACCATTACAGGAGTTTTAGAAGTTATTCCGGAAGGTTATGGATTTTTACGCTCTTCAGATTATCATTATTTAAGTTCGCCAGACGATGTATATGTTTCGCAATCTCAAATAAAACTGTTTGGACTAAGAACTGGAGATACAGTTGAGGGTTCAATTCGCCCACCAAAAGAAGGCGAAAAATACTTTCCTTTAATAAAAGTTATAAAAATAAATGGTATTGATCCGGCTTTAATGAGGGATAGAGTTCCTTTTGACCATTTAACTCCTTTATTTCCGGATGAAAAGTTTAATATCACAGGTAATGGCAAAGCAACTTTATCAACAAGAATTGTAGATTTATTTGCTCCTATTGGCAAAGGACAAAGAGGTTTAATTGTTGCTCAACCTAAAACAGGTAAAACTGTTTTACTTCAAGAAATTGCTAATGCTATTGCAGCAAATAATCCAGAAGTTTATTTAATGATTTTGCTTATAGACGAACGCCCAGAAGAGGTTACAGACATGGCTCGTAATGTAAAAGCCGAAGTTATTGCTTCAACTTTTGACGAACCTGCCGAAAGACATGTTAGAGTTTCTAGCATTGTTTTAGAAAAAGCAAAAAGAATGGTAGAATGTGGGCATGATGTTGTTATTTTATTAGATTCAATTACAAGATTAGCACGAGCATACAATACTGTTGCACCAGCTTCGGGAAGAGTTTTATCCGGTGGGGTTGATTCAAATGCTTTACATAAACCAAAAAGATTTTTTGGTGCAGCCAGAAATATTGAAAATGGAGGTTCTTTAACAATTCTCGCAACTGCTTTAACAGAAACTGGCTCTAAAATGGACGAGGTAATTTTTGAAGAGTTTAAAGGTACAGGAAATATGGAATTGCAATTAGATAGAAAATTATCTAACCGAAGAATTTATCCCGCAGTTGATATTACAGCTTCAAGTACTAGACGCGAAGATTTATTAATTGAAAATGAATTAATTAATAGATTATGGATTTTAAGAGAATTTTTAGCAGATATGAACTCAATAGAAGCTATGGAGTTTATGCGTTCAAGACTAATGCAATCTCCAACTAATGAAGAGTTCTTGTGGACTATGGATAAAGGCTTATAATTTCATAATAATACAAATAGATAAGAAAAGGGCTTAGGCTCTTTTCTTATTTTAAGGATAATCTTAAGTCCTCTCCTAAAACATAAATTTTAATATTGTATTTTTCCATATTTTTATTTAGATTTGCAATCTTAAAAAAGCTTTAAGCTTTTAAGTTTAATTTTGAATTTTTTAAATGAAAATTAATGAATACAAGTAAATTAGGATTAGATTATAAAAAAATTCAGTCTGCAAAACAAATTGCGAAAAATATCGCCGGAGAAGTTCAGGAGTTTGTAAATCAATACACTACTGTTTCTGTAGAGCGTTCACTTTGCCGCCTTTTAGGAATTGACGGTGTAAATACAAATGATATTCCTTTCCCCAACATTGTTGTTGACCAAATTCAAGAAAACAAATTATTAAACGAAGGTATTTTGTTTTTTCTTGGAAATGCGATTATAGAAACAGGATTAACACCTCAAAAAATTGCTGAAAAAATTGCAAATGAAGATTTTAATATCTGCAAACTTCCAATTAAAGACAAAGCAAGTATTGAAAAAGCTGTTATGCCTTATGTAGATTCAGCATTAAAAAAAATTAAAGAAAATCTTGCAAAACGCGATGAATATCTTTCTCGTTTAGGCGAAGGCGACAAACCTTATATTTATGTAATTGTTGCAACAGGGAATATATACGAGGATGTTATTCAGGCACAGGCTGCCGCACGCCAAGGAGCTGATATTATTGCAGTAATTAGAACTACAGGGCAAAGCCTATTAGACTATGTTCCTTATGGAGCTACAACAGAAGGCTTTGGAGGAACTTATGCAACACAAGAAAATTTCAAAATAATGCGAAAGGCATTAGACGAAGTTGGCGAAGAGGTTGGTCGTTATATTCGTTTGTGCAATTACTGTTCAGGTTTATGTATGCCTGAGATTGCTACTATGGGAGCATTAGAGCGACTTGACGTAATGTTAAACGATGCACTTTATGGAATTTTGTTTAGAGATATAAACCAGCAACGTACTTTTATTGACCAATATTTTTCTAGAATAATAAATGGTTTTGCAGGTGTAATTATAAATACCGGCGAAGATAATTATTTAACTACTGCCGATGCTTTCGAGCAAGCCCATACAGTTTTAGCATCCGACCTAATTAATGAGCAACTAGCCCTATTAGCCGGAATGCCTGAAGAACAAATGGGATTAGGACATGCTTTTGAAATGGAACCTGAAATGGAAAATGGATTTTTATACGAGCTTGCCCAAGCACAAATGACAAGAGAAATTTTTCCAAAAGCTCCATTAAAATATATGCCTCCCACAAAATTTATGACAGGAAATATTTTTAAAGGTCATATCCAAAATGCCTTATTTAATGTTGCTTCGATTTGGACAGGACAAGGAATTCAACTTTTAGGAATGCTTACAGAGGCAGTTCATACTCCATTTATTTCTGATAGATATTTGGCTATTGAAAATGCAAAATATGTTTTTAATAATATGAAAAACATTGGAGATGAACTTGAGTTTAAAGAAAATGGAATAATACAAAAAAGAGCTCAAGAAGTTTTAAACAATGCACATAAATTATTAAGTGATATTGAAGAAGTAGGATTATTTGATGCTTTAGAAAAAGGCTTGTTTGCTGACACTAAAAGAGCAAAAACCGGAGGAAAAGGCTTAGCAGGCGTTGTACAAAAATCTGAAAATTATTTTAACCCATTTATTGAATTAATGAAAGGAGAAAACAAATAATGAGTGAAGGAAGCTATTCAATGGATAAAAATGACTTTGATAAAGTCTTAGATTTAAAAAAGGTGAAACCCTATGGCGACACTATGAACGATGGCAAAACACAACTTAGTTTTACTTTGCCTATTCCTTGCAATGACGAAGCTATTGAGGCTGCAAAACAATTGCTTAGAAAAATGGGTTTTGAAAACCCCCAAGTAGTTTATTATAAAGAACTTACAAAAGGTTTTACATTTTTCAATTGTTATGGCTCTTGTACTCACACAGTTGATTTCACAAATATTTATGTTCCAAAAGTAGAATCAAATGTGATGGATATGGCTGAAACAGATGAATTTATAAAGCAAAATATTGGAAGAAAACTAGTTGTAATTGGTGCAAGCACAGGAACAGATGCTCATACAGTTGGCATTGACGCAATTATGAATATGAAAGGTTATGCAGGACATTTTGGTTTGGAAAGATATGAAATGATTGAGGCTCTAAATATGGGGGCTCAAGTTTTAAACGAGGAGTTTATTGCAAAAGCAATAGAATTAAAAGCCGATGCTTTATTGGTTTCACAAACTGTTACACAAAAAGATGTTCATATTAAAAACCTTACAGAGTTAGTTGAGATGCTTGAAGCCGAAGGATTAAGAGATAAAATTTTATTAATTTGCGGTGGACCACGAATTTCACACGAATTAGCAAAAGAATTAGGTTATGATGCTGGTTTTAGCATGAACTCTTATGCTGACGATGTAGCAAGTTATATAGCTCAAGAAATGGATAGACGAATTAACAAATAAAATAAATTTTAATAGCATGGATAAAAATCAAATACGAGAAGTAATTGCAAAAAGAGTAGCCAAAGAAATTAATGATGGCGATGTTGTAAACTTAGGAATTGGAATACCTACACTTGTTCCAAACTATTTGCCTAAAGGAATAAAATTAACTTTACAATCTGAAAATGGTTTGTTAGGCATGGGTCCCACTCCTGCTCCTGGTGAAGAAAACGAAGATTTATTAAATGCCGGTGGTGGTTTTATTACTGCCTTTCCTGGTGCAGCAGCTTTTGATTCTTCAAAATCATTTGGCGTAATTCGTGGAGGACATGTTGACGTAACAGTTTTGGGTGCTATGCAAGTTGACCCAAGTGGTGATTTGGCAAACTGGTCAATCCCAGGAAAACTTACTCCGGGTATGGGTGGCGCAATGGATTTACTTGTTGGTGCTCGCAGAGTAATTTTAGCAATGGAGCATACAGCAAAAGGAAATCCAAAAATTTTAAAAAAATGTACGCTCCCTTTAACTGCAAAAGGTCAAGTTAATACAATTATTACCGAAATGGGTGTTATGGAAATTACCGAAAAAGGAATTTTACTTACTGAATTACACCCTGAATTTAGTATTGAAGATATTAAAAAAGCCACAGAAGCTGAATTATTAGTATCTGAAAATCTAAAAGAAATGCAATTAGATTAATCAATTTTAATTAAAATATTTAAGATGAAAAAAGTATTTATAGTTGCTGCAAAACGCACAGCTGTTGGTAAATTTGGAGGCGGTTTAGCTTCTGTTTCGGCTTCTGATATGGCAGCAGAAGTCATTAAAGAGATTATTTCTCAAAGCAAAATTAATCCTGCTGACTTAGACGAGGTAATCACAGGGAATATTTTGTCGGCTGGGCAAAAACAAGGCGTTTCGCGTCAAGCTGCAATAAAAGCCGGTATTCCAAGCGAAGTGCCTGCATATTCTTTGAACATGGTTTGTGGTTCTGGTATGAAAGCTGTTTCTAATGCTTTTTCTGCAATAAGAGCTGGTGAAGCAAATTTAATTTTAGCCGGTGGAACAGAAACTATGTCAGGGGCACCAATGCTATTGCCTGCAAGCGTTCGTTCCGGTACAAAAATGGGCGACTTTAAAGTTATTGACCACATGATATTAGACGGACTTTGGGAAGCATTTAATGATTATCATATGGGAAATACTGCTGAAAATATTGCAGAAAAATATAATATTTCACGCGAAGAACAAGATCAATTTGCATTTGCATCTCAAACTAAAGCAGCAAAAGCCCAAGATGCTGGAAACTTCAAAAAAGAAATTATTCCTATTAACATTGTAACTAGAAAAGAAACCATAGTTTTTGACCAAGACGAATTTATTAATAGAACTACAGACTTGGAAAAACTTGCAAAACTACGTCCTGCTTTCAAAAAAGACGGAACAGTAACAGCAGGTAATGCTTCTGGAATCAATGACGGAGCTTCATATGTGTTAGTAGCAAGCGAAGAAGCTGTTGAAAAATTCAAACTAAAACCAATGGCAGAAATTGTTGCAGTTGGACAAGGTGGAGTTGACCCATCAATTATGGGAATGGGTCCTGTTCCTGCAATTAACAATGTATTGAAAAAAGCAAAGATGAAACTTCAAGATATAGAAGTTCTTGAACTTAACGAAGCTTTTGCAGCTCAATCATTAGGAGTTATCAAACAACTTTGCACTGACCACGGAGTTGACAAATCTTTCTTTGACGAAAGATGTAATAAAAACGGTGGTGCTATTGCCTTAGGACATCCTATTGGAGCTTCCGGAAACAGAATTATTGTTAGCTTAATTCACGAAATGAAAAGAAATAACAATAAATATGGTTTAGCCTCTCTATGTATAGGAGGCGGAATGGGTACCGCAATTATAATTAAAAGTATTTAAAATAAGAAAAGCTTGGTAAAACAATATTTACTAGGCTTTTTTTTTAATAAATCAAATATATTTTGCTAGTAAAAAATAAATTTGTAATTTTACACTATTAAATCACAAAATACAAAATTATGAAAAAATTAAGATTATTAAACAGGTTTTTAGTGTTTGTTTTAGTTGCATTTTTATTTGCATCTTGCTCAAAAAACAATTCTTCTCACATTCCAAAAAATGCTTTTGTAGTAGCGGTTATTGATGGTAAAGGTCTTAAAGATTTGACAAATAACGACTTCTTAAAAGACAATGAAGAATACAAGCAAACA
>JALOAQ010000090.1 GCA_023228725.1 Bacteroidales bacterium
TAGGGGTAGGTAGGTTTCTAAAATTGAAATTTACGAATTTTTAATCATTGATTTTCAACGACTTAGAAAATATTATAAACATTTTTTTAATTTAGTCGGTTAATAGTGAAAATAAAAATGACTAAAGAAAGCCAAATAGAAGAGCAATTCATTGAACAACTTAAAGGGCTGAAATACATTTATCGTCCAGATATAAAGGGTGCAGCCCTTTGCAAGAGCACAGCTCACAGTAAAGCCCTGAAAGGGCGTGATAACATGACAAAGGGTGTAGTCCTTTGCAAGAGTGCAGCTCGCAGTAAAGCCCTGAAAGGGCATGATAATATGATAATTAATTCATTCACAAAAAAATAAAACTATGGGACAATCACTAGTTCAAAATTACCTGCATATCGTATTCAGCACTAAGTACCGGCAGGAACTCATTCAGCCACCAGTGGAACAAGAGCTTCACGCTTATTTGGGGGGAGTATGTAATCGTTTAGAATGTCAATCTATTATAGTCGGCGGCTATACTGACCACATTCATATCCTATGCAAACTATCAAAGAAAATTGCTTTGATGAAATTGTTGGAAGAGGTTAAATCACATTCTTCTAAATGGATAAAAACAAAAGGTAAAGCATATGAAAATTTCTACTGGCAAAATGGATATGGGGCTTTTTCCGTTAATCCTTCTCAAGTTGATAGAGTTATTTCATACATAGCTAATCAACACGAACACCACCGAAAAAAAACATTTCAAAATGAATATCGAGCTTTTTTGAAAAAATATAAAGTAGAATATGATGAGAGATATGTTTGGGATTGATTATTTCGCCCTTTCAGGGCTTATATCAAGGCTCTGCCTTATATACAAAGGGTTTCACCCTTTGCAGAATGATATCGCCCTTTCAGGGCTTATTGATAGTAAAGCCCTGAAAGGGCGTGATATCATGATAAAGGGTGAAGCCCTTTGCAAGAGCACAGCTAACAGCAAAGCCCTGAAAGGGCGTGATAATATGATAAAGGGTGTAGCCCTTTGCAAGAGCACAGCTCGAAGCAAAGCCCTGAAAGGGCGTGATAACATGACAAAGGGTGAAGCCCTTTGCAAGAGCAAAGATCACAGTAAAGCCCTGAAAGGGCGTGATATCATGATAAAGGGTGAAGCCCTTTGCAAGAGCAAAGCTCACAGTAAAGCCCTGAAAGGGCCTGATAATATGATAAAGGGTGCAGTCCTTTGCAAGAGCAGAGCTCACAGTAAAGCCCTGAAAGGGCGTGATAACATGACAAAGAGAAAGATATTCTCGTAAGGTTTCAATGGATGAAATTGTAAAGAATGATTATAATTTGAATATTTCGAGATATGTGAGTACGGCAGAAGATGAACTAACTATCGATTTAAAAGAGGTGCATTCTGAGTTGGAAAAAATCGAAACAAGAATCAATATTAGTACCAACAAACACAATAAATTTTTGAAAGAATTGGGTTTAAAATTAATATAATTTTCATATGATTTTTCACAAAATTACTAAGAAATAGACAATTCAAGGCTTGAATTTAAACAGATTAAGAAGATTTTACCCTAACATAGATTTAATTCTGTTAAAATCTACTTCTAATTTAGATAAGTCAACAAATCTTATCATATTTATTAGTTCTTGTCCTGCATAAAAAACCTTTAAGGCTGGTACAGAAAGCACTAAATTTTGAGCAGCTATGTCAGGATATTCAAAACAATCAACTATATAAACCTTTTGATTCCATTCTGTAAGCTTAATTTTTAATTGTGGTAATAATGAATCACACACCGTACATTTATCATTTTTAAAATAAATAAAACTAAAATTTTGTTCAGCTTTTAATTTATTTAATTCTTCAATGCATGTAATGTATTTTTCCACTTATTTTTTTATTAAAACTACCACTTGAGCACCAATCCCTTCTTCTCTTCCAACAAATCCAAGTTTTTCTGTTGTACTGGCTTTTATGGAAATATTCTCTATATCAATTTCTAAAACTGATGCTAATTTTTCTTGCATTAAAGGTATATAATCCATTATTTTAGGTTTTTGCAAAGAAATTACAGAGTCAATATTTACAATTTCGTATTTTTTTTCTTTTATAAGTTCAAGGGTTTTTTTTAGCAAAACACTGCTATCAATACCTTTATACTTATCATCTGTATCAGGAAAATTATAACCAATATCCCTTAAATTTGCAGCACCTAAAAGTGCATCACAAATTGCATGAATTAAAACGTCTCCATCAGAATGAGCAAGGCAACCTTTATGATGTGGGATTTTTATTCCTCCAAGCCAAAACTCAAGTCCGGCTTGCAAAACATGAACATCATAACCAATTCCTATTCTAAAGTTCATTTTTAGCTTTTTTCTGCCGACAAACCACCTATATCAAAAATCAATGAAAATCTAAGAGTATTTTGCAGTGGGTTAGCTTGAGTTGTAGGAATTAGATAAGCAAAATCCAAACCAAAGACATTCATTTTTAAACCTGCTCCAATAGTAAAATATTTTCTATTTCCTTTATATTGATGTTCATTAAAATATCCCACACGTAAGGCAAAAAGCCTGTCATACCAATATTCAACCCCGATTGATGTAGTAAACTCAGCCAATTCTTCTCTAAAAGTAGAAGATTTTCCGTTTGTAACAAAAGGAGTTGCAACACCTGGAGCATCGTACCAAGATTGAAATAAAGCAGAACCTACAGAAATTTTAGGGTCTTTTCCATATTTAATAATTTTATTGCTTGAAGTAACAGTGTCGCCACTTGGTAAAACTTCACCTGCTGAATAATAAACCGGAGGTGTTGGTACTAATAATTTATTAAAATCACAAGTAAACATAAATTCATTATGTTCGTCTAATGCAAGTAAATAGCCTATACCTGTACGGAAATTAGTTGGAATAAAATCTCTATATTCATTTGTTGTATATGAAATTTTATCACCTATATTTGATATATTTAAACCCCACATCAAGGTTGAGTTCATTCCACTTAATTCAATTTCATCATTATAATAATAAAAAGACACATCGGCGGCAACAGATTTTCCTGGATAAGAATCACTACCTTGCACCTCGATACCACCTGTTAAATTTGAATAAATAAAACGCATAGCAACAGAACCTGAAAATTTTGCACCTAACAAACGGCTATAAGCCATATCAAGAGCAAATTCATGTGGTGAAAAATCGCGTAACAAAGCATTATTTATATCTCTAAACTGAATACTTCCTAAATCAAAATATAGCAAAGAAGCACTTAAAACATTTTCTTTATTAAACTTTTTATATCCAGTTACATAAGCTAAGTTCATATCCGAAACTAACTGACGCAACCAAGGCGTGTATGAAATTGATACACCCACATCATTTTTAATAAAATTAAATTTTGCAGGATTCCAATGCATAGAGTTTACATCAGGTGTTGTTGCAACACCAGCATCTCCTAAAGCACCAGCTCTTGAATCAGGAGCAATTAATAAAAAAGGAACTGTTGTTGTTATAGTATTAGGAGCATCACGCCCTATTATATCATCTTGAACTATTTGAGCTTTAATACCATAAAAGTAAACCAAAGTAAATAATAAAACAAAAAACGTTTTTTTCATCATCTTATATATGTTTGAAATTTCGACAAAGATATTACAAATTTATTAAACTTTACAAGAAACGTTAATAATTGGTTTTTATTGCATTGATAAATTTTATTTTTAATTTAAAATTACTAATTTTTCAAATTTATCAATATTATTACCATTAGGAGATTTTACTTGCACCTTATATATATACACACCTTTCCCAATTTTATCGCCATATTCATCTTTACCATCCCAAGGTATTGCCTGACTTCTAAAACCAGTATTAAGCATATTTGTTTCAATTGTCCTCACATGATTTCCTGCAACAGTAAATATTTGAATTATAACTTTTAAATCAATAAAAGGCTGATTAT
The DNA here is from genome assembly GCA_023228725.1 of Bacteroidales bacterium. Lineage (GTDB taxonomy): Bacteria > Bacteroidota > Bacteroidia > Bacteroidales > ML635J-15 > Bact-19. Next base: position 3,959 of record JALOAQ010000090.1, read on the forward strand.
GATCAAAATAAAACTCGGTATAAGTAGAAAACGGATTAGGATAATTAAAAAGATTATCTATAAATAATTCAGAAGAATTAGCAACTATAAAATCTGTAACTACCTCATTACTGTTATTTAACACATCCCAAGCTTTCAGACTAATACTATGTGGACCTAATTCTAAATCCGATAAAGGATATTTTATTTCGCCTGATTTATAATCATCTTTATTTGATTCATAAAATTTATTTAAAACTACAGCATCTGAAGTTTTTCCATCAATAAGCATAGTTATATCATGTCCAATCCCACTACCAACAGTATTAATTCCTGATTCATCAAAAAACTTGGCGTAAAGCACAGGGTTTTCATCTGTAATACCACCAGAAATAAAATTATCATCATTCATAAAAAGTTCAATTTCAGGACCTTCATTATCAAATATTGCATTATTTGAAGAGCCACCAATTATAAAGCTGTCATCATAGCCATTTGCTTCAAGATTAAAATTATTATGAGAATAATAACTTACTTTTCCTTTATCATAAAAATAAGCAATATCAACCGGAACAATAAACTCAAATTTAAACTTTCCATTTACAACAGAAGCATTTCCTTTAAAAATAATATTTTTTTGAGCAGTATATTCTAATGGTTGGAACCCATCATTTCCGCGAGTTGTATAAGCTAATCTTTTGTCATATACTACAGGAAAAATCGAGCCATTAAAATTTTCGGCAAGATTTCCTTCAGCGTTTTTAATCACTCCTTCAAACACAACTTTTTCCATAGCAGAAATTGTATCTGTAAAAGAATTTACATCTATACCATTAATTTTTGTTGTAAAAGCATGATATTCAGGCACTGAAGGTCTTAGGGCAGGATCTCCTAAAAAGGCAAAAACTCTTTTATTGCTATCTGCTCCCTGCTGGTTTTTAGACAAAGCCACCGACATACCTAAAGTATTAACTTTGCCTTTTTCATCAGTTTTAAAAATATTTTTATAAAATTTATAAGATAAATTTGCATTACTTGATGAAAAGGCCAATCTAGTTGTAGAAAACAAAGCTATTCCGCCACCAACTGGATTTAATAAAACTTCTTCTCCACCCGATACAATATTATGATTATCAAAAGGAGAAAATTCACAAGTAGCAGTAACAAAAATCGGGTATTTAGGTCCATTTTTCCAAGTTTTAATCATATTTAAAGTTAATGCCCTTTCGTGAGCCCAGGATTTATCGTTTCCATGCCCAATCCAATTAACAACTAAGCTTCCATTATGAATAAAATCCGTAATTGCCTGATTAACATCTGGATACCTATGACCTTCAACAGTAGAAATTTGCTCAAAATCATCTAAAAAAAGTTTTTCTATATTAAAATTTGGAAAATCATTTTCTAATTGACTTGCTAAAGTATTGGACTGGATTTGGTGGATTATTTCACCGTTCTCAGCATCATCGGCTACTAGCAAAATATTATTTTTCCAGTTTCCATAAGAAATTGGTTGGTAATATTCGCGTAATTTTTTTACAAAATCAGAAGCTTCTTTTGAATTTTTTACAGGAATTCGACCTACTCCCATATCCATATCATGAGTTCCTAAAAACCCTCCTTCTCCATCATCCAAAAAAACATAATAATCATCAGAAACAAAAGAAAGAGTTGGCGACAAAGAATTTTCTGATTCGTAAGTCAAGATATGGTTTGAAACTTTTGAATCTTTTGACATATTATCATAACTTCCATTACCCAACAAAAGAAGATTTTCTGGAATATTATTAGGATTAGCTCTATCATAAAGCATTTTCATATAATTACGTAAAGCAGAAACATCAGGTGTTCCTGAGGAAAATTCGTTATAAATTTTTTCAGGATCAACAATAATAACACTCATGCCATCATATTGCTCATGAATATCTTTAATTTCTCGGGCCTGAGACATAAATTCTTTTGGGCTAACAATCACTAAATCAACAGCTTGATGAGAGTGTAAATTTTGATTTTCTATAAGTCCAATATCATCACTAGCAGAATAAATTGGTGAAGGAAAGTTTGCCTTATAATCAAAAGCCAAATATTCACGTAACTCACTGCTCTGGGCAATAAAACTCAATTTATTATCAGTAATACTTGATGAAATTTGTTTTACGTTAAACCTATCAGTAATATCCCAAATTAAACTTGAAGAATTTGCTCCGGAGACAATAAATTTTGAATTTTTATCAGCTTCAACGGATTTTGTATCTCTAAAAACTAAAAAACCAGAGTTTGTTAAACTTAATTTTCTTCTTACTTGCACTGAAATATTATCTAACCATCCTTTGGAATTAGTAGTAGTTTTAACATAAGATAATTTAAAATTAAAATTTTCTGAACTTGGTAAGACTTTAAAGATATTATTTTGGATATTTTGGCGAGCAAAAACATCAGTTGTAGAATTAGAAACAGAAGCGATATTAATATTTCCTTGATTTATACCATTAATTAATAGTTTAAAACTACTTTCGACAAAAGACCTAGCTGCTAAATTAACTTTAACTATTGCAGTGTCGCTTAAAGAAATATTTTTAACATTCAAATTAAACTCATGATTTAAGTAATAATCAAACTCTCTCCAAAACCATGTTCTACCCGAATTAATTAAATTAATAGAATCTTTTTCTAAAAACAAGTAATCATCATAAGTTGTAACAGTTTTATCAAAATTATTAGCAGAATTAATCTTAGTAGGAGCTTTAAAACTACCTTTATCCGAAACAAAATAATAAGAAAACTGCGAATAATTATGAAATTCGTGAGAAAAAAGAGAACTTAGCGAAAAATTAAGCGAATGAGGTCCGTCTGCATAAAATAAGATATAATCACCTTCATCAAAAACAGAATTAGAATTAGCATCTATTTTAAGCAAAGGTCTTTCAGGTAAATCATCAGCCAGTACTTGCCCGGCAGTTTTAGGCAACATACCTCCGTAACCAAACACGCCAATACTTGTAAAATTTGAAAAACCCATTTCTTTTAATTGGCTATAAGTTAATTTATAAACCCCAGGGTTTTCAACTTTAATTTTCACCCATTTCCCACTTGCCAATTTTGAATTTGCAGCATAAGTACTTTTAGATTTTTTCTCGTCAATAATTTTATAATTAATTTTATACTCAAATCTTACTAATTTTTCCAATTCATTAGTATTTGGATTTATTCTTAAAGGTAAAACTTCGAATGATAAAAAATTTTTCTTTCTAAACTTAGAACTCCAAGCTTTTGTTTGAAATAAATTTGTAAGATTAGTTAAATTATTAACATTTTCATAATCAGACTTATTAACAGCCTGATAATCAACAAAAATCTCATCAATAGAAATTATATCTATATTATTATTAATAGGTAGTCTTTTATAATATACCGGTAGGTCATCAATAGATCTTAGATTAGAATTTAAAAAAAATAAAATATTTGTAATATTTTTATCGTTATAATAAAAAGTTTTATTATCTTGCCAATTAATTGAGTCGGAAATTAAAATATTTTGAGATGCTAACAGATTACTAACAAAAAAATAACCAAAAAACAGTATGTATTTTTTCATAAAAAAAAATAATTTAAAAAAAAACAAAAAAAAAGCTCTAAATATTTTCTAAAACGACAAAATTAGTTTAATATTGTAAATTATTTATTGTATTAATGAAAAATTTATTATAATTGCGCATTGTAGATAAGATAAACACTATGGTTAAACATTTTATATTAATATTAAGTGCCTTACTACTAAGTAGTTTGACTGTTTTAAACGCACAAGATGCACATTTCACTCAATTTTATGCTAATTCGCTTTATTTGAACCCTGCTTTTGCGGGTGCGGAGCGATGTCCTAAAATTAGCCTTAATTATAGGAATCAATGGCCGGCCTTAGGACCTACCTATGTAACCTATAGTGCATCTTATGATCAGCATTTAAATGCACTTCAGGGTGGAGTTGGTTTACATTTATTAAATGATGTACAAGGTGGAGGAGTTATAAATACCACTATGATAAGCGGTATGTACTCTTACACTTTGCCGGTAACACGAAGCTTTTTTATAGCAGGAGGCTTTGAAGCATCTTTTATAATGAAGTCTATAAACTGGGATTTTATTTTTCCAAATATGATTCATCCATTATATGGGCCGATTTATGCTTCCTTAGAAAATCCTGATATAATTAATAATCAGCGTAATTATGTTGATTTTTCAGCTGGATTAATTGCTTTTAGCGAAAAAACATTTTTTGGAGTTGCAGTACATCACTTAACTCAACCATCAGAATCATTTTTACGTGGAAGCGATGCAGTTTTGCCCAGAAAACTAACAGTTCACTTTGGTACAGAAGTTAATTTGAATAGTAGTAGTTTTCGTAGAGGCGAGTTAAAAATTGCACCACAGTTATTGTATCACCAGCAAGGTCAGTTTCAATTATTTAACTGGGGTTTATATGTTTCGAGACGTGGAATTGTTGCAGGATTTTGGGCTAGACAAAACTTCAACTTCAATTACGATGCATTTATAATGTTAGTTGGTTACAAACAAGACAATATAAGATTTGCCTATAGTTATGATTTAACTGTCTCGAATTTAAGAAATTCAACTTATGGAGCTCACGAGGTTTCTGTAGCTTATACTTTTGCTTGTCATGTAAAAGATAAGAAGTTCTCCACAATAAGTTGTCCTATGTTTTAGTTATTAATTAAGAATTGTATAAAATTTATATGATATGAAAACAAATACTTTATTTATCTTAATAATTCTTGCTACTTCAATTTTAGTTAGCTCGTGCAAAAAAGAGGTATCTAATACTACTGGTTGGAATTACAGAGACCCTAACTTTGGTGGTTTTGAAAATCATCCTGGCTATGAACAAGAAACTGGCCCGGGTTTAGTATTTATAGAGGGAGGTTCTTTTGCTATGGGAAGAGTTGAGCAAGATGTTATGTTTGATTGGAACAATATTCCACGCAGAGTAACTGTTTCATCATTTTATATGGATGAGACTGAAATAAGAAACCTTGATTATAGAGAATATTTATACTGGCTTTCTTATGTTTATGAATCTGACTACAGATTTTTATATAGAGAAGCACTTCCCGACACACTTGTTTGGAGAGAGCGTTTAGCGTATAACGAACCAATGGTTGAACTTTATTTGCGTCATCCTGCTTATGAAGAATATCCGGTTGTTGGTGTAAGTTGGCAACAAGCCTCAAAATACTGCGATTGGCGTACAGACAGAGTAAATGAATTAATTCTTAGAAGAGAGGGAATTATTGACAAATATTTAGCACCTCAAGACCAAGCAAAACATTTTAATCTAGATGCTTATTTGATTTATGCAGAAAATTTAGATTTATCTATTGATGAAACAGGAAGAGGTCCTGACGGTAAAGTGCAAAATTTATATGTTGATCCTGCTGTTTTAAAAGCAGGCAAAAAAGGTGGAAAAGTAAATACAGGTGATGATAGACGCTGGGTAAGAATGGATGATGGAATATTTTTACCAAGATACCGCCTACCAACCGAAGCTGAATGGGAATTTGCTGCATTAGCTCATATTGGCAATCATTATAAAGAAAGAATTTATGAAAGAAGATTATATCCTTGGAATGGACATTATATTAGAAATGATACTCGTGGCGTTGAAAGAGGTTTAATGATGGCAAACTCTATGAGAGGTCGTGGCGATAACATGGGAGTTGCAGGTGCATTAAATGATAAAGCAGATATTACTGCTCCAGTTCGCTCTTATTGGCCAAATGAATATGGATTATATTGTATGGCAGGAAATGTAAATGAATGGGTGATGGATGTTTACAGAGATTTAACTTTTGAAGACATGGAAGAGTTTAGACCTTTTAGAGGTAATCTTTACACAGACTATCAATTATTAATAGATCCAAGAAGTGGTGATATTGAATTAACTCCCGAAGCAGAGAATTATTTTGATTATACTGGAAAAATACTTAGAAAACCTGTTAGAGACGAAGCTTGTTTTAGTCGCGAAAATTATACTACAGCAGATAATAAAAATTATTTAGACGGCGATTTAGAATCATTAATACCACAAATGGGAACTTCCGAAGATTATTGGACAAAAGATGAAAGATTTCAAGAGAGGGTTTCTAACCAAACTAAAGTATATGACCCTGTAAGTGAAGAGCTAACAGCTGAAAATGTTGGACTGATATATCCTGGCGCAACTCTTATGTCTGGAGGAAACGAAGTTTTATTACCAAACGGAATAAAAGTTGATTTAGTAAATAAAACTTATATTTTACCAACAGGACATGAAAAAACAGGAGATGGAACAATCATGATGCCTGACGGTTCCACCATTTTACCAGACGGACAATTGCAATTAGCTGATGGAAGTATTATTTATCCTGACCAATTTTTTAGAAAACGTACGAAAGATATGTATCAAGAAGGTGAATGGGGTGAATATGGAGAATGGGGATATGGACAATTTGACCCCGCTAATCCAAAAATCAATAAAGGAAATAGCCCACAACTAAATAAAGCAATGTCGTCATTAGTAAGCGATAGGTCTAGAGTTTTTAAAGGAGGTTCTTGGAAAGACAGAGCATATTGGTTGGTACCAGGTACTCGTCGCTTCCTTGATGAGAAAATGGGAAGAGCAGATCTTGGCTTTAGATGTGCTATGGACAGAGTTGGTAGTCCAATACAATCTAAAAAATAAATAAAAATCTCATAACTTAAAACCCCAATATTTGGTTTGGGGTTTTATTTTTTTTATGATATCAATTGAAAAAATATACAGTTTATTCAAAAAAAGTAGCGGAATAAATACTGATAGTAGAGTAAAACAAAAAAACGCCTTATTTTTTGCATTAAGTGGTGAAAATTTTGATGGAAATAAATTTATTGAAACTGCAATAGAAAATGGCTGTATTGCTGCAATTTGTTCAAATAAAAATTTAGCTAATAATGAAAATATATTTTATGTAAACGATACTTTAAAAACACTTCAAGAATTAGCAAATTATCATCGTAAATTATTGAAAATTCCAATAATAGCTATAAGTGGCACAAATGGAAAAACTACTACTAAAGAATTAATTTCAACAGTTTTAGCTCAAAAATATAGAATAGCATACACAAGCGGAAATAAAAATAATCATATTGGAGTACCTCTGACTATCTTGTCAATGAACCGCACAGTTGATATTGGCATAGTTGAAATGGGAGCAAATCATCAAGGCGAAATAAAAACTTTATGCGAAATAGCCGAACCAAATTATGGAATTATCACTAATGTAGGCAAAGCACATTTAGAGGGCTTTGGAAGTTTTGAGATAGTAAAAAAAACTAAAGCCGAATTATATGATTATTTAAAACAAAATAATGCCGAAATTTTTATTAATGCTGATAATAATCAGTTGCTTGAAATGCTTGGAAATTATTCTGCAGTGAAATATGGCATAAACACTAACTACTATTGCACAGGTCATTATTTAGAACATTCTTTACAAGCATCGGTTAAGTGGACTTGTGAAAATGAAAAAGGTTTTGCAAAATCAAATTTAATTGGTGATTATAATTTTGAAAATATTTTAGCCGCAATAACAATTGGAAAACATTTTAAAGTACCCGGAACTGCAATTGATAACGCAATTGTGTGCTACTTTCCTAGCAATAATAGATCGCAATTAGTAAAAACAAATAGAAATAACTTAATCTTAGATTATTACAACGCAAACCCAACAAGTATGGAGCTTGCAATCAAAAATTTTGAAAAAATAAAGGATAAAAATAAAGGACTTATTTTAGGCGACATGCTTGAACTTGGTAAAGATTGTGAAATTGAGCATAAAAAACTTTTAGACTATATTTCAAACAAAGATTTTACAAAAATTTATTTAATAGGTTCTTGTTTTTATAAATTTAAAGAAGAATACAGATTTAACTTTTTCCCTTCTGTAGAAAAGTTTGCAAAACATATTGTAAAAAATCCGGAAACAGGAAGATTTTTTCTAATAAAAGGGTCAAGAGGCATTAAACTAGAAAAATGTACTGATTATCTTTAAGCTTTATTCTTTTTACTGCCTTTATATATAGAATATTTATGTAAGCGGCAATCTAAATTTCCATTAAATAATTGTAGT
>JALOAQ010000091.1 GCA_023228725.1 Bacteroidales bacterium
AATTTAAGTTTACAGGAGGTAGATCATATTAATCTATATCCTCCTAATATGGAACTTATTCGTTCCGAAGATGCCATTGATGAGAAAAATGGCGAAATGATGAAAGTAGCACGATTGATTCCTTTTAATGCTAATATTGATAATTCCGGCACTTGGGATATTACTTCTGATGGAAAGAATATATGGAGATTGCGAGTTTCAAGCGAGGGAGCTAAATCTTGTGTATTACATTTTGATGAATTTGAATTGCCAAAAGGAAGTGAACTTTTTGTTTATAATCCTGATAAATCTGTAGTTTTAGGTCCTTATACTTCAGCTGATAATGATGATGGAGGCTCTTATGCAATAGGAATAGTTTTTGGACAAGAATTAATAATTGAATATATTGCTCCTTTGTCAAAATCATTAACAGGACAAGTAGAAATAGTTAAACCTATTATTGAAATGAGTGCTTTTTCTTATTTTTATCGAGGTGAAGCACTTTATGATAATCGTGCTAGTGCTAATTTTGGTTCATCAGGTTCTTGTATGGTAAATGCAAACTGTAGTGAAGGCAATAATTGGAGAACTCAACAAAAAGGAGTGGCACGTATTTATGTTGTTGAAGGTTATTATGGCGGTTATTGTAGCGGTACTTTAATTAATAATACTAATAATGACCAAACACCATATTTCTTAACTGCTGACCATTGTGGGGGATCAGCTTCTGCTTATGAATTCGGACAATGGATATTCAGATTCAAATACGAAAGCCCCAGTTGTAATGCAATAAGTGAACCTTCAGGTGTAAATGTTACAGGCTGTACTCGAAAAGCACGTGGTCCATTAAATGGAGGCTCAGATTTTTTACTTTTACAATTGAATACAAGTTCTGCAAATTTAAAAAATATTGGAGCTGTTTATAATGGCTGGAGTACTTCTACTACAGGAAGTCCGAGCGGGATTTCTTTTCACCATCCTTCCGGAGATATTAAGAAAATTAGTACTTATACTCAAACATTAACAAGCATAACTTATTACGGACAGGGAGAGACTGGGGCTAACTATGCCCATTGGAAAGTTTTATGGGCAAACACTGCAAACGGACATGGCGTAACAGAAGGCGGGTCTTCAGGTTCTCCACTTTTTAATAATAATGGTTTAGTTGTTGGAACTTTGTCAGGTGGGTCTTCTTATTGCGAGTCGCCTAATAGTCCAGATTTGTACGGAAAATTTTCTTACCATTGGACTTCAAACGGTAGTACTAACGACAAACAATTAAAACCTTGGCTTGCACCAAATAGCAGTGCGACAAGTTGTGATTTTTTAGACCCAAATAATATTGGTTTAGTTTGTAATTTTTCAGGAACACCAACAACTGTAACAGCAGGTAATACTGTTAACTTTACCGATTTGTCAACTGGTGGAACAATAACAAGTCGTTCTTGGTCTTTCCCTGGAGGAAGTCCATCAAGCTCAACAGTTGCTTCTCCAACAATTACTTATAATAATCCTGGAACTTATAATGTAAGTTTAACTGTTACTTCTAGTTTGGGAACTGCAACAGAAACAAAAAATGGTTATATTACTGTTGTTCAGTCAGGTGGCAGTGGTGGCTTTACATATGATTTTGAAGCTTGTACAAATTTTGCGGTTGACCAATTTTCTCCTTGTACAACTTATGACGGAGATGGTAGCCAAACTTATGGCTCCCAAGATGTAGATTTTGAAAATTCTGGTTATACAGGGGCTTTTATTGCTTTTAATCCTAGTCAAACCAATCCCCCAGCTACAGCTGAAAATTGGCAAGCTCATGGAGGAAATAAATATGGAGCTTGCTTTGCGGCATATGGTAGTGCAAATAATGATTGGTTTATTACACCAAAAATTACTTTGCAGTCAAATTCTAGTTTTAGTTTTTGGGCTAGAACGCTTAAAGACCAATATGGGAAGGAAAGATTTAATGTTTTAATTTCTACTACAAATAATAATATTTCAAGTTTTACAAAAATTTCCACAGGTACTTATACCGAAGCTCCAACAACTTGGACTAAATATACCTATGATTTGAATGCTTATAACGGGCAAGGGGTTTATTTAGCTATTCAATGTGTTTCAAATGATGCTTTTGTATTTATGATAGATGATATAGAAATTTTAACTTCATCAGGTGGAACTCAAAATCTTGTTGCTGATTTTTCCGGAAATCCAACAAGTGTTCAGGCAGGCGGAACTGTTAACTTTACCGATTTGTCAACAGGTGGAACAATTACAAGCCGTTCTTGGTCTTTTCCAGGCGGAAGTCCTTCAAGCTCAACATCATCATCACCAACAATAACTTATAATACTCCAGGAACTTATAATGTAAGTTTAACTGTTTATTCAGGTCAACAAAATGCAACAGAAACAAAACAAGGATATATTACTGTAAGTCAAGCACAAAGCGGTTCAGGTTTCACTTATGATTTTGAGGCTTGTACAAATTTTGCAGTTGACCAATTTAGCCCTTGCACGACTTATGATGGGGATAATAAATCTACTTATAGTATTCAAGATTATAGTTTTCCAAATCAAAATTATACTGGGGCTTTTATAGCTTTTAACCCTAGTCAAACTACACCAGCTTTAGGAGAAAATTGGCAAGCTCATGGAGGAAATAAATATGGAGCTTGCTTTGTGGCAAATGGTAGTGCAAACAACGATTGGTTTATTACGCCAAAAATTACTTTACAGTCAAATTCTAGTTTTAGTTTTTGGGCAAAATCTGTTAATGATCAATATGGAAAGGAAAGATTTAATGTTTTAATTTCTACTACAAATAATAATATTTCAAGTTTTACAAAAATTTCCACAGGTACTTATACAGAAGCTCCAACAACTTGGACAAAATATACTTATGATTTGAATGCTTATAACGGGCAAGGGGTTTATTTAGCTATTCAATGTGTTTCAAATGATGTTTTTGTATTTATGATAGATGATATAGAAATTTTAACAAGTGAATCAACTATTAATGCACCAGTTGCTAATTTTACATCAAATATAACATCTGGTTGTGCTCCGCTAACTGTAAGTTTTTGGGATCAATCTACAAATAATCCTACATCCAGACTTTGGAATTTTACAGGAGGTTCTCCAAATTCAAGTACTTCCCAAAATCCTACAATTCTGTATAATAGTCCTGGAATATATTCAGTTAGTTTAACTGCCACAAATTCAGCAGGAAGCAATACGAAAACAAGAACAAATTATATAAGCGTAGAGGATTGTTCGCCTGTAAATGATAACTTGAGTTCTAAAATTTCTGTTTATCCAAATCCTACAAATGGACTTATTAATATAGAAATTCCTGAAAATACAGCTACGGTTAAAATTAGCGATATTTTAGGTAAAGTCGTAAAAACTGAAAAATTATCTTCAAATCAAGTAAGTATTGATTTAAGCTTTTTAAATTCAGGTATGTACTTTATTGAAATACAGCTGTCAGAAACTAAATATGTTTCAAAACTAACTTTAAGGTAATACATAAATTATCTTTTTTATGCTTAAAAAAATCAAAAATGCTTTTTCTTTAAAAAACTTAGAGCATAACTGTTTTGGTTGTTCAAGTCATAATCCTATAGGTTTGAAATTGGAATTTTTTAAAACTGAAAATGATTTTTATTCTATTTGGAAGCCTTCAAAAAATTATGATGGTTGGAATGGAATAGTGCATGGCGGAATTCAAGCAACTTTATTAGACGAATGCTCGGAATGGTATATTTTTACAACTTATGGCAGGTCGGCTGTAACAATAGAATTAAAAACTAAATATTTAAAGCCTTTAAGTTCAACAAAAGGTGATATTAAAATATTTGCTAAAGAAGTTTCTAAGAAAAGAAATATTATTGAAATAGAAACCGAAATTTTTGATAGCGACAATATTTTAACAAGCCAAGGATTTGGGAAATTTTTAATGTTTTCTCAAGAAACTTCAAAAGAAAAATATGGTTTCCCAGATATAAGTGAGTTTTTTTGATTTTTTTAATATTATTTTTCCGAATAAGCTATTCTTTGCTTAAAAACATTTCCATTTTATTACTGTTATAGGTATTGCATAAAAATATTAATTGTATTTTTGCAAATTATTAAAACTAAAATATTAATTGTTTATAATGGAAAAAGAACAAGATAAAGTGCTGAGAGAAGTTACCGAAAGCGATTATAAATACGGTTTTGTTACTGAAATTGATGCTGATGAAATTCCCAAAGGTCTTAACCATGAGACTGTTAGGCTTATTTCTAAGAAAAAAAACGAACCGCAATGGATGCTTGATTTTAGACTTAAAGCTTTCGATAAATGGTTGACAATGAAAATGCCAAATTGGGCACATTTGAATATTCCAGAAATTGATTATCAAGATATTATTTACTATTCAGCACCTAAACAAGAACCAAAATATACTAGTTTAGATGAAATTGACCCCGAAATTAAAGCTACTTTTGATAAATTAGGCATTCCTTTAGATGAACAAAAACGTTTGTCAGGAGTGGCTGTAGATGTGGTAATGGATTCGGTGTCGGTTAAGACTACTTTTCAAGAAACATTAGCTGAAAAAGGAATAATTTTCTGTTCATTTTCCGAAGCTGTGCAAAACCACCCCGATTTAGTTAAAAAATATATGGGAAGTGTTGTGCCTTATGGAGATAATTTTTTTGCAGCTTTAAACTCTGCCGTTTTTAGCGATGGCTCGTTTTGTTATATCCCAAAAAATGTGCGTTGTCCTATGGAATTATCAACCTATTTTAGGATTAATGCAATGAATACAGGTCAGTTTGAAAGAACTTTAATTATTGCGGAAGAAGCTTCTTATGTAAGCTATATGGAAGGTTGCACAGCTCCAATGCGTGATGAAAATCAACTTCATGCTGCTATTGTTGAAATTATTGTAATGAAAGATGCAGAAGTAAAATATTCAACTGTGCAAAATTGGTATCCAGGAAATAAAGAAGGAAAAGGCGGTGTTTATAATTTTGTTACTAAAAGGGGCATTTGTAAAGGTGAAAATTCAAAACTTAGTTGGGCACAAGTAGAAACGGGTTCGGCAATTACTTGGAAATATCCTAGCACAATTTTGAAAGGCGATAATTCGGTTTCGGAGTTTTATTCTGTGGCGCTTACAAATAATTTTCAACAAGCCGATACAGGTACAAAAATGATTCATCTTGGTAAAAATACAAGCTCTATAATTGTTTCAAAGGGTATCTCGGCAGGGAAAAGTGAAAACTCATATCGTGGTTTGGTGAAAATTGGTAAAAATGCCGAAAATGCAAGAAATTTCTCACAATGCGACTCTTTGCTTTTGGGCGATAAATGTGGAGCTCATACTTTTCCTTATATAGATGTGGAAAATGAATCAGCAATTGTAGAACACGAAGCTACTACTTCAAAAATTAGTGAAGACCAAATTTTTTATTGTAATCAAAGAGGAATTGCAACAGAAGAAGCAATAGGTTTGATTGTAAACGGATATGCTAAAGAAGTAATTAATAAGTTGCCAATGGAGTTTGCTGTTGAAGCACAAAAATTATTACAAATTAGTTTGGAAGGAAGTGTTGGTTAAAATTAAAATATTAAAAATAATTTATTAAAAGATATATATTATGTTGGTTATTAAAAACTTACATGCAGAAATAAGTGGAAAGAAAATTTTAAAAGGACTTAGCCTTGAAGTTAAACCCGGCGAGATTCATGCTATAATGGGACCAAATGGCTCAGGAAAATCTACTTTATCTGCTGTACTTACAGGTAACGAGAATTTTACTGTAACAGAAGGCGAAATTTATTATGAAGGTAAAGATTTGTTTCAACTTAATTTTGAAGAAAGAGCAAAAGCCGGAATATTTCTTAGCTTTCAATATCCGGTTGAAATTCCTGGTGTTAGTATGATAAATTTTATGAAAACAGCTGTAAATGAGCAACGTAAATCTAAAAATTTACCTCCAATGTCAAGTGGCGAGTTTTTGAAATATATGCGTGAAATGAAAGACCTTGTAGAACTAAAAAGCGACCTTGCTAATCGTTCGGTAAATGTTGGCTTTTCGGGAGGCGAAAAAAAGAGAAATGAAATTTTTCAAATGGCTATGTTAAAACCAAAACTTGCAATCCTTGACGAAACAGATTCTGGATTAGATATTGACGCACTTAGAGTTGTTGCTAATGGCGTTAATAAACTTAAAACCCCTGAAAATGCTTCTATAGTTATTACTCATTATCAGCGTTTGCTTGACTTTATTGTGCCTGATTTTGTTCATGTGCTTTACGATGGAAAAATTGTAAAATCTGCTGGAAAAGAGCTTGCTTTAGAGCTTGAAGAAAAAGGTTATAATTGGATTCAAAAAGAATTGGAAGTGTAAAACAAATTTTTATGGACGTTCAAAAAACTTACAAAAAATATATAGATATTTTTGAGAAATTTAAAGATGAATTAAAAGATAGTGAATCTGAAAAGTTTTTTAAAAATAGAGAAAATGCTTTTGAAATATTTAAAAAACATGGAATACCTGAGCATAATCACGAAAATTATAAATATGCGGGAATAAACGGTATTCTTGATAAAGATTATGATTTTAGTATTGAATCTCGGGCAGCTAAAGTTAATTTAAATGAGTTTTTTAAATGCGAAGTAGAAGATTTAGATACTCATGTTGTGCTTTTATCAAATGGGGAATATTATCAAGATAATGAACCGATTGAAGGTTTGAATAAAGGTGTTGTAATTTGTGGTTTAAAGCAAGCTAAAACGGAATATCCCGAAATTGTTGAGAAATATTATAATAAATATTCAAGTGAAATAGAAGACGGTTTTGTGGCTTTAAACACAATGTTTGCCCAAGATGGCGTGTTTATTTATGTGCCTGATAATATTGAGCTTAATAAAACCATTCAATTGGTAAATCTTACTCATGGTTTTGGAAATAAAAATATTTTTAAACGAAATCTTTTTGTACTTGGAAAAAACTCAAAGCTTTCACTTGTAATTTGCGACCACACTCTTAATTCTAGCAATAATTTTGTTGTTGACCTTACTGAATCTTATGTCGGTGAAAATTCTCAATTAGATTATCATTCTTTGCAAAACGAACCTAATAAATCGGGTGTGGTAAATTCACATTTTATAAATTTAGAAAAGTATTCTCGTTGTAATTCTTTCGTTATTTCTTTGCATGGTGGAGTTTTAAGGAATAATGTGTTTGCAAAACTTGCAGGTGAAAATTCTGAAGCCAATCTTTATGGTTTAAATCTCACCGATAGAGATCAGCGTGTGGATAATTTTACCCTAATCGACCACCTAGTGCCAAATTGTTTGAGCAATGAACTTTACAAAGGTATTTTAGACGAACAAGCAAAAGGAGCTTTTTCAGGTAGAATAATCGTGAGACCTGATGCACAAAAAACTGAGGCTTATCAAACAAATAGAAGTCTATGTTTAACCCCTCAAGCTAAAATGAGAACTAAGCCTCAATTAGAAATTTATGCAGATGATGTTAAGTGTTCGCATGGTGCTACTGTTGGACAGTTAGATGAAAATGCACTTATGTATCTTAGACAACGAGGGATTGACGAAAGAGAAGCAAAACTTATGTTAATGTTTGCTTTTGCTAATGATGTTTTGCTAAAAGTGAATATCTTACCGCTTCGAGAGAGAATCGCAGGATTAATCGACTCAAGGTTGCGTGGAGAATTTTCCTATTGTGCTCATTGCTTACTTAATTGTGAATCAAGAAATTAGATGTTTTGTATATAGCTTTAATAATGCTAAAAAACATTTTGTATTAAAACTTTTTTAATTTATTTTGGTTTTTATTTAGATTAAATTAAATTTGCGAAATGGTGCCCAAACAAAATATAGAATTACAAAAAGAATATTCAGTAAGCAAAATTACTGGCAGGTGGGGGATTAGAAGGCGTATTCGAAAACTTGGAATTAATTCGGAAACAAAATTAAGTTTTACCAAAAAAAGTAAATTAGCTTATTACAAGTTTCATTTTACTAATTGTAAGCGAAAAAGACGACTTCCTGCGAATTATTTAAAATTTATAAAATTTGTAGAGTCAGATAATCCCCAACTTCAAGCTATTCTTTTTGAAGATCATTCTAATATTTCTATTGATGTTTTTTCTAATGAAGAAACTCTTGATACAAATATTTTTGAAAATAAGACAGAATATAAATTTAATGAATATAATTTTTCTATAAATTATTTGCCTAAAGTTTCTTCAATTTATGGCGAGGATTATCAACGTAAAAAGCTTAGGAATAAAGTTTTAACAGATTTTCCCGATGTTTTTTTGGGCATAGTTGATTTTGAAAATTTAGAAGCTGATTTAAATTTAGTTACCCAGTTTATAGACATGGATGCAAAAATTGTTTTAGCATTACGCAACTATAATCCTGAGGGCGGTTCTTATTATGCTGATTTTGAATTGTTAAGCAAACTTTTGGGAGTTCCTATTATAAATTATTCCGAAATTGAAGAAGGAAATTCTGTAAGAGAAAAAATTTTAGAGACCTTAATAAAAACTCATCAAAATACAGAGCCTTATGTAAGGCATATTCATATCAATTATGGACGACAAGTAGAGCAATCAATTTCTAAATTAAAAAAGTTTTTAAAACGCAGGTCAAAAGCTGATTATGTTGCTTCGCCACGTTACTTGGCAATTGGTTTATTGGAAAAAGACAGTTTAGTTCATAAGTTATTTGACGGTTTGCCTTGCCATAAGCGGGTTAAACGTAAAGCTGATAAGCAAATAAAAAGATTAGAAAAGCTTTATGACGATCATATTTTTAATATAATTAAAAAATCTCGTAAAGCTTATGTAAATGGCGCAATAACAGAAATTACCGCTGGTAAAAAACCTGAAACTAAATCAAAAAAAATAGATAAAATTCTAACTCATAAATATTTTGGGATTCCAATTTTTATAGCTTTTATGGGTTTAACATTTTTTGCAACTTTTGAGCTTGGTAAATATCCAATGGAGTGGTTAGAAAACGGGGTCGATTATTTGGCTAAATATTTATCAAAAGTGATGGCTCCCGGCTTTTTTAAAGATTTGGTTCTTGATGGTGCCATTGATGGAGTAGGGGGAGTCTTAGTGTTTTTACCAAATATTTTCATCTTATTTTTCTTTATTGGAATTTTGGAAAACACTGGCTATATGTCTCGTGCAGCATTTTTGATGGATAAATATATGCACAGAATTGGTTTGCATGGAAAATCCTTTATTCCAATGATTATGGGTTTTGGTTGCACTGTGCCAGCAATTATGAGTACAAGAATTTTAGAAAATAAGCGAGATAGAATTTTAACTATGATGATTTTGCCTTTTATGTCTTGTTCGGCAAAATTACCAGTTTATATTCTAATGATTTCTGCATTTTTTCCAGAAAATCCTGTTCTTATTTTGTTTGGAATTTATATGTTTGGAATAATTTTAGCTCTTATTATTTCAAGTTTTTTTAGCAAAACTATTTTAAAACAAAGAGAAGCTCCTTTTGTGATGGAATTGTTGCCATATCGCAAGCCTACAACAAAATTACTTTTAACTTATACTTGGGATAGAGGTAAAGAATATTTGAAAAAAATTGGAGGAGTTATTTTAATTGGCTCAATAATAATATGGCTTTTAGGTTATTTTCCAAAAAATATTGATTATTCAAAGGACTATCAAGCATTAATAAGTGCAGAAACAAAACTTGAAGAACCAAATATAGAAAAAATTCACGAACTTGAATTTCAAAAACGTAGTGAAGAGCATGAAAAATCCTATATTGGAAAAATTGGTCATTTTATTAAGCCTGTGATGAAGCCTTTAGGTTTTGATTGGAAAATGAGTGTTTCGATTCTTGCAGGTATTGCAGGAAAAGAAATTACTGTTAGTACAATGGGGGTTCTATATCAGGCAGACGATGACTTGGAAACAGGTTCTTTGCAAAATAAACTTAAAGCTGAAACTTATGCTTTTGGTGAAAAAGCCGGTGAAAAAGTGTATAATCCTGCCGTTGCATTGGCTTTTATATTATTTATTTTAATTTATTTCCCTTGTATAGCCACAATTTCTGCTATTTGGAAAGAATCTAAACTTAAATGGGCAATTTTTTCTGGCATTTATACAACCAGTATAGCTTGGCTTGTGTCTTTTGCAGCTTACCAAATTGCTAAACATTTTATTTAAATATTTTGCATAATTTTTCTGCCTGTTTTGTCATGATTTTTGCAATAAATAGCAAAAATCCCGCCAAAACCCCCACTTTTTTAAAAAAACCAACACCCCATTCTAGATTATACGTAAATTTCATAAAAAAGTTTCGTTTTTCGCCTTTAAATCGGTTCGAGTTTTAAAAGTCGGACTTTTTAATAAATAAAATCAGCTGAATTTTATATTTTCACGTTTTTTTAAAATTAAACTTTCTTTCCGCCTGTTTTGTCATGATTTTTGCAATAAATGGCAAAAATCCCGCCAAAACCCCCACTACCCACTAAATTAAAACAACTTGTTTAAAAACATTTTTATTTAATTAAAATAAGCTTTATCTTTGTACCGTCTTTTAGACAGGGGTGCCAAACAGGCTGAGATCATACCCTTTGAACCTGATGTGGATAATGCCGCCGTAGGGAGGAATTGATTAAAACCGTTTAGTTTCATCCCGATTAAATTTTTATTAACTTAATATTTAATTATTATGAAACGTTTTTTTGTGTTTATGTATTTTGTTTTTTTCGCTTACTTAATTCAAGCTCAAGTTATTAGCGGAAAAATTGTTGACGAAAATAATAATCCTCTTCTTGGAGCAAGTGTGATTATTGAAAACACCTTTTTAGGTACAAGTTCTGATAGTAATGGCAACTTTTCCATTAAATGTAAATTTACTGATTGTAAACTTTTGGTTTCTTATCTTGGATTTGAAACAATTTCGCAAAGTGTTAAATTAAGTGGCGAAAATACTAATATTGGTAAATTGGTTATGAAACCTTCTGCTTATATGAGCGATGAAGTTGTTGTAAAAGCAACCAGAGCATATGATAATTCTCCGCTTACTTTTACTAGCATGAATTATGAAGAATTGCAAAAACGTAATTCAGGACAAGATTTAGCTTATATCTTAGAATTATCTCCTTCAGTTGTGGCAAGTAGTGAAGCCGGTACAGGAATTGGAAATACCAGTTTTAGAGTTCGTGGCACAGACCCAACTCGCATAAATGTTAGTGTAAACGGAATTCCACTTAATGATGCTGAATCTCAAGCTGTTTTTTGGGTTAATATGCCTGATTTTTCTGAATCTGTAAATAATTTACAACTTACTCGCGGCGTTGGTGCTTCAACAAATGGAGCAGCAGCTTTTGGTGCAAGTATTAACATGTTTACAGGTTCTCTAAGTTCTAAACCATATGCAGAAGTTTCAAGTATGTTTGGAAGTTTTAATACGTTTAGGGAAAATATTAAACTTGGAACAGGAATCTTGAATAATGGTTTTTCTTTTGATTTACGACTTTCAAAACTTGATAGCGATGGTTATGTGGAAAATTCATATTCCGACCACTCTTCCATGATGTTGAGTGCCGCTTGGAGAGGAAAAACAAGTTTTTTAAGAGCAAATATTATTAGAGGAAATCAAAAAACAGGAATTACTTGGTATGGATGCCCCCAAGAAATAATGGATACAAACAGAACTTATAATCCTGCTGGCGAATATTTTGATGAATATGGAAATAGAAAAATTTATAGAGATAATTCTGATAATTATATCCAAACTCATTATCAATTGATGTATTCAAAAGATATAAATCAAAAATTAGATTTTAGTGCAGCCATTCATTATACACGCGGAGATGGATATTATGAACAATATAAAATGAACCAGAAATTTTCAAAATA
>JALOAQ010000092.1 GCA_023228725.1 Bacteroidales bacterium
ATAGCATACTTACTACTTCGAGGGATTCTATGCCAAAACTTCTACCATAAGGTTTAAAACCCTTTATTGTTGGTGGGTTTAAAAGTTTTCTATATCTTCTTTTTCTGTATCTCATTTTAGAACATTTGTTCATTGCAAAGATAGTGAACATATGTTCATTTGTAAAATTAATTTAAGGAATTTTTGCATTATTCTACTTGATTAGTAATTGTGTCTATAAAATACTTAAAGATTTATATAAATTATTGGTAAAATAATATTCCTTGTCTGATTTTTTGCTCTTTCATTCTTTTTTCTAGAATATGGCTTATTTCAAAATTCTTTTTTCCTTGCCAATTTGGGTAAATTATCATTTCTTTTGGCGATTCGCTTGTAAATCTTTCTACAACAATATTTGGATTTAAGTAGCTTAAAAATTTTGTAATCAAATCAATATAATTATTCAAATCTAAATTATAAAACAGTTCTGGTTGATTTTCATAAATTTTGGCAAGTTTTGTTTTCTTTAAGACTTGCATTTGGTGAATTTTTAAAGTTTGAATATTTAATTTTGATATTTCTTTAGCATGATTAAAAAAATCTTGTTCATTTTCACCAGGCAGTCCAATAATTAAATGCAAACCACAATTAATTTCAAATTTATTTGTAAGTTTTACTGCTTGAACTGTTTTTTCCCAGCTATGACCACGGTTAATAAAATTTAAACTTTCATTTTTTGTTGATTCTGCTCCATATTCTATGCTTAAATACTTATTTTTGGTAATTTCTTTGAGCATTTTTAAAATATTTTCATCAATACAATCTGGACGTGTAGCAATAACTAAGCCTATAACACCATTTACAGAAAGAGCTTTTAAATATAATTTTTTTAGTTTTTCTATTTCGCCATAAGTATTTGTATAAGATTGAAAGTATGCTAAATATTTTTGCGTTTTATATTTTTTACTAAAAAACTCTATACCTATTTTTAATTGTTCAGATACAGATAGCTTTGGTGTGCAATAAAAAGGAGAAAAACTTTCGTTTGTGCAATAAATACAAGCATCTCGGGATATTTTTCCATCACGGTTTGGACAAGTAAAACCTGCGTCAACAGAAATTTTTTGCACTCGCATTCCAAATATACGTTTTATATATGAAGAATAATCATTCCAAGGTAATTCTATATTTTGTTGATTTTGCATTTTTAGTTTAAAAGTTTATCCTTATTTTGAGTCTCATCTACTAACCAGTATTGATCTTCGTCTAAATCCTCGTCATCATCCGGCAAGCTTTCTGTTGGCGGTGTAAAAATTATTGCTAAAATTAGGCCTGTGATAAAACCAGATAAATGACCTTCCCAACTTATTTTTTCGTTTATCGGAAACATTCCCCATATCATGCTTCCATATAAAAAAACAATAATTAATGTAATAGCCATTCTTCTAATATTTTTACCAATTAAACCAGCTGTAAATAAATATCCGGCAAACGCATAAATCATTGCAGATGCTCCAATATGAATACTTTCTCTACCAATTAACCAAGTAAAAATACCACTTAAAAAATATGATAAAATAAATAATAATATAGCTCTGTCGTTATGAAAATAAAAAAGCATTGAACCTAAAATAATAAAGCTAACTGTGTTTGCAATAATATGTTCTGAACCGCCGTGTAAAAAAGGCATAGTTAAAATTCCATACCATTGTCTGAAATCTCTTGGTAATAAACCATATTGAGCAAAATTAATATTTAGAGATTTTTCTAAAGCGAAAATTAGCCATGCTAAAAACATAAAACTCGCAGGTATTACAATTGCAAGTAACATTTTTTTCAATTCTGTTTTAGAATTAGTTTGCTCTATCATTCTGCAAAGTTAAAAATAATTTAAAATTTAAAGACTTTGGAATATAGAAATTGCTTCTCGTTTTTCGCTATGCTCAAAAAAAGTTGAAAGTCTATAAAGTCGAAAGTCGAAAGGGCTTCTCGCATTTCGCTTCGCTCAATGCTCGAAGAGAAACAACCACTAATTTCACTAATTTACACTAATTTTTGTTTTATTATTCGTGAAAATTCGTGTAATTTGTGGTTGATATTTTGTTTCGAAGTTGGCAAGCCTGCGAGTCATACGAGAAACTTTGATATTACTTCTTCGCATTTCGCTACGCTTAAAAAAAGTTTAAAGTTGAAAGTCTATAAAGTTGAAAGTCGAAAGTGCTTCTCGCATTTCGCCCTCTAATAACTAAATATTAAGCACTAAGCACAAACCACACACCAATTTAATGTTAAAGAATATATTTTAGTTTTTGTTTTATTAATTTCTTAGTTCTATCTTTGAAAAAAATGTAATTTAAAATTTTAGAATATGAAAAAAGTATTAATTGCTACTGAAAAACCCTTCGCAAAAGAAGCTGTTGACAGTATTGAAAGCATTGGAAAAAATGTTGGTTATGAAGTTGTGAAATTAGAAAAATACACTACAAAAGAAGAATTATTAGCTGCTGTTGCTGATGTTGACGCAATGATTATTCGTAGTGATAAAGCAGATAGAGATGTTATTAACGCAGGAAAAAATTTGAAAATTATTGTTAGAGCCGGTGCAGGTTATGATAATATTGATTTAGTAGCTGCAAGTGAAAAAGGTGTAGTTGCAATGAACACACCAGGACAAAACTCTAATGCTGTTGCTGAATTAGCTTTCGGTATGATGGTTTATAATGCTCGTGCAAGTTTTAATGGAAGTTCAGGAACTGAATTGAGAAACAAAACTATTGGTATTCACGCTTATGGTAATGTAGGAAAATATGTTGCTAAAATTGCTAAAGGTTTTGGTATGGAAGTTTATGCTTACGACCCATTTGTTAAAGCTGAAGATATTGAAGCTGACGGTGTTAAAGCTTTAAATTCTGTTGAAGAATTATACAAAACTTGCCAATATATTTCTTTACATATTCCAGCAAACGACAAAACTAAAAAATCAATAAATGCTGATTTGCTAGGTTTAATGCCAAAAAATGCTTGCTTAGTAAATACTGCACGTAAAGAAGTTATTGACGAAGAATCTATAGTTAAATTTATGGAAGAAAGACAAGATTTTAGCTATGTATCAGACGTAGCTCCAGACAATGCTGCTGTTTATGCAGACAAATTTGCTGGAAGATATTTCTTTACTCCTAAAAAAATGGGTGCTCAAACTGCAGAAGCAAATATTAATGCAGGTATAGCTGGTATTAATCAAATTATTGACTTTTTTGAAAAAGGAGATATTAGATTTAAAGTAAATAAGTAGTAGAATTTTCATAAGAACAAAAAAGCTCTTCAGAGATGGGGAGCTTTTTTTTATTGTGTGCATATGTCGCGTAATAAGATGAAAACAAGGCTAATCTAAAATGAATCAGCCTTGTTTTAAACATTTTATATTTATTTTACAATCACAGTCTGAGTATCTATTATTTTATTATCTTGGATATAAACAACTTTATAATAACCTGTTTTTAAACCAGTAATATTTATTTCATTTAATCTTTCTTTTATTGATGTTAACCTTTTTACAGTTTGTCCAACAGAATTGATAATACGTATTTCACAATTATTACTTGATGTTAGTAATTTGATTTTGAAATTACCTTGATTAGGATTAGGTATTATTTCAAATGAATTCTCTATTGAAAGTTCTTTATTGTTAAAAGAATCGTCATATACTTCGTCATCATATCCAATAATATTTTGTTGTGTTTTTTTTGTAGAATAACAATTTTCACAATCTTCTATTGCTATAAAAAACTCATCAATATTGATTAGCCCTTCATATGCAGCTTTTTCAGCATTTATTTTACATAACCATGTTTGTATATGCTCCATTTCTGATTGATTTTGTTCATTTGAAAAATCATACAATAAATTTTCAAGGCAACTAATTGCATCATCATAATTGCCTATTATTCTATATAATAGAGGAATATCCAAGCTATACTCGTAATAATCAGTATATGATAAATTAGGATTTGCAACAAGATTTTCATTTAAAAGAATAATTTTTTCAATCCCATTAATAAATGATTGATTATCTTTATCATTATTTATGAATGAGTAAAAATCAGATATAATACTATGTAAATCACTATAAGCAATGTCCATATAGTGTTTAACTTCTGAATTGTCTGAATCAGTCCAAGCATTACAACTTAATATTAGATTTGAATATTCTTCAATAATAGTTAAAAATGCAGTTTCAGAATTAATGTTTTTAGATTGCTGTTGTAAATAGCTGACAGCTTCATCTAAAGGCATTGTTTGTTCTGATATAGTTACTGTAGGTAAATTATTGTTAGTTGTTTCTTCCAAAATATATTCAGATGAAGTTCTGATTAGTATTGGTGGTAGAAAATGACATGCAATAGATAAAGGATTACTGTCCCATACCTCTACAGGCATAGGTGGTTTATTCCCTTGGTAAGTACGTAAATAGTAGTTATCTAAATATACGGGCGTTGCATTATGATTACTTTCCCATCTATTATGTTCTGCTCTAATTGGTCTAATGGCTGGTGTCCTTCCATATAAAGTATAATTGTCATTCATAGCTTGCAATTGATTGTATTTCTTGTATAAACTTACTCCACCATAATTTAGGTAAATAGTAGTAATATTATTTGATAAATCACAAGCATATGGTTTGATCATAGTTCCATTTGATGTTCTAACGCCATACCTATTCCCATTAATATCAACACATTCCATATTTACATCAAATGCACCATTAGTAATTACACCATCTGTATTGTTTGATTGGATAAAAACATCTTCCATATTAATGTGTGCGCCATTACTTCCAAGATAGTAAATTCCACTTCCGTTATTGCTTATGTTACAATCAGTGAAATCTGATACAAAACTCATTCCATCACAATATATACCATAATTAGTATTATTTACCACATTACAATTTGTTAGATTCAAACCTTTTCCATAAATATTGATTCCTTGAGTGTTTCTTCTAAAAGTACTATTTGTAATGAAAAGTGCAGCTCCGTCAGCCCAAGTAAGATTTCCATAAAGACCATAACACCCATACTCAAAAATAGAATTATTGATAGTAACATTAGATTGTCCAATAAATAAAAAGCTTCTATGATTATTATGTGCACCTGTTGTTGAAGTAACTTTCACATTATTAAATGTTACTGGATATGAATGATCAGTTTGCATTCTTTTTTCATAGCCCATTTCAATTTTGCAGTTTTGGAAAGTAAGTGATGAAAGTTTTGGTAAATGGACTGTGTTTTGTTGTATTTCTAAAACCTTGTGCGATTGCCCATTTCCAGAAAATAACATAGAAGCACCTGTGCCTGCAGTAATATTATATGTGTTATCAGGTCCAGGATTGCTAAATTTGATATAGCCGTTGCCGGTGAAGGTGAAATGGGCGTTTTGTCCAATATGTAAATTGCCAAATATTTCAAGAATAGAGTTTGAGCTATTTAATTCTATAATGCTACCATTATTGTAAATTATTTGCCCACCTTCCTCAATTATTACTTGACCTGTTCCATAAATTTCAAGAATGCCTTCATCGTTAATTATTAATGTTCCTCCATCTTTGATTCTTAAAACAGAGCCAGTATTGACAACAATTTTTCCAAATCCACTACCTATATCTAATACAGACCCATTGTTAATTTCCAATTCAGCAGTTTTTGAGCCATCTATTGCTCCTAATTCTATTTTCCCATTTCTTATAATAAGGTCAACTCCACCACATGTATAAAACACACCTATTGTTGCATTATTGCATTGTGCATCTTGTGAATTTAAGTAGATATTATTTTGACCATTTAAAGTTCCATCTAAATTATAACCTATCCAATAATTATCTGTTATAGCTAAAGAGATGTTTGGACATGCATTAAAATAATGACTATGTCTTCTATAATTTGGCAAACTTATAGAGTAAATGTCTGTCCATGTTTGTATTAATGTATTTAAAGGATATTCCATTCTGAAATACCCAGTTTCATGTTTATTTATATCATCACATAGAAAATCCGTAGTTAACCCATTAACAGAGACTTCATTATTATAAGAATCAATATCCCAAAGTATCTTATTTTGCCTAAATGTTTTACTTACTTTTGCTTTACTTTCACAATAAACTTTTCTAAATAGTGACCTATATGACGTAAATTATCTAAATTATTTCCATTTATTGTTTGCAGGGGTGCACAAATTTGAGAAAGACTAAATTCTACATCATCTATTTCTGTATCATTCCAATTTGTGTCGTTCCAATTGTTAGCATCATTGTATGAGTGGACATAAAGATTTCCAGGAATTAATGAGTTAGGTAATCCTTTTCCTGAACCGTCCCAAAGGTCATAAATTGCACAGGCTATGTAGTACTCTGAACAAAAACCGTTGTTAATATTCTTTTCTTCACGATTTTCGTAATTAGAAGTATATATATATTCACCACCGAATTCAGGATCATTAATTTGATTATTTGTCAAATGTTCCACATAATCTGCAGCATCCATTATCATTTGTATGGCATTTGCCCATCCTTCTATCCATGCGAGTAAGCCTGTGTTTTCATTACTCCAGGAGTGTCCATTTACACCTTCTACACCATAAGGTATTTTTATATTATTACCTTGTAACTTATACATTATTACATGTCCAAATTCATGACGCACAGTTTCTTCATTTAACCCTGATTCTATAGCATGCTTTAAACAAATAGTAGGTGGATATAACCCCCCCATACTTGTGTAATTATTAGCGAAATCGCCATAGTTTTGCCAGAACCAAAAATCTCCTATTCTAAAACGTACTCTATTTGAAATTTGGACATTATTTTGACTAAAATATTCATAAATATTAGTTGTAAAATGTATTGGGGCATAAGCATCGGGCATATTCAGTTGTTCATCTAGTCTTAAATTATAAGTAATGTTCGCATTTGTTCCATAGTTACCAATAAATTTCTTATCTTTTATTGTTGTGTTCCAATGATTTGCAGTGTTTATTTCATAAATTCCGCCATCTTCAGCAAGTATTTCTAAATATAACTCAATTTCACCGCCTTCTAAGTATTGTGTTTTATTGTATTGAATCTCAAAAGTACCATCATCATCAGTGATATCAACACCAAAATAATCATAACCTTCAACATCTTTTTCTCTTAATCTAACTTTAAGACCTGACAAGCCAATAATATTAAACCCTAGATCAGATGGATTATGATTTCCTCCAGTTCTTACTCTTGCAGTAATTTTCCCAGTTATAGTTCCAGAATAATTAGTTCCCAATTTTGTTGTTGCTTTTTTGCCATCACCTAACATACTATAATATTCAAGAGAATCAACGGGTATAGGTTTCATTAATACAGCATAGGGTAAACCATCAATTTCAATTTCTCTAAAATCGTCAACCCACCAGTCATTCCAATTTGAACTATCTCGTTCATACAAAGACATGTTTAATATATTAGACTGTGGTATTTCACTTTGACTTAAATATACTCTTTTTGCCGTAGGATTGTCTGAAGAATGATACCAACGACGAGGAAGTGAAGTAAAGTCTGTTATGTTCCAAATCTCGACAGTATTATATGGTGTGAAATATAATTTTGCTTTTACTCTATAGTCATTTTTTGTGCTATTCATACTACTATAATGAATAGTTAAAAACAGATCGTCAGGATAGAATGATAAATTTGATGTGTCTGTATGTGAAACATTTACAGTTAAACTAATGCTGTCTCCATTTATATATTGTTGGTTTTGAATATTGGAATATGAGTTAATAATAATGTTATTCGGTAATGAGAAATTTAAACTATCCAGTATAATTGAATCATTTATATGAAATTTATAATTTAAATCAAAATTAGTAAGATTGTTTACCTCGTTACTAATTACAGTGCCAACTACTTGTTCTCTTATTTGTGAATAAACATTTTTGCTTGCCATTATAGATATTACTAATAATAGCATAATTAAAGGGTTTCTTTTCATAGTTATTATTTTATTTATTGATTTCGTATTCAATTAAATTAATATTAAACACTATATCATTGGTCGAGTCATAAATCTCATGTTTTATAAGTCCAACATGTCTTGCCCAATAAGAATATGTGTACATATTATCTGCATTTACATATGTATTTGATTTAAATTTTTTTACTTCATAATAAGTATTGTCTCTAATCTGAAAGGTTGGATAGATTTTCGTTAAAACACCACCTGCATTAGGACAGTCAACATTAATACCTAAAGAATGATATAGTGGTTGAATGAAAAACAAGTTGTCAACACTAAGCTTTGTAATTATAATATCACCTTCATATTCGATAACGCATTTTCCTATTGGATTACCATTCCAGCAAGTCACATCTGATAAAAGTTCTTCTGTTCCATGTCTTGTGGTTTTTGGGCTATGCCAGTCGCTACTAATTTTAATAGAATCTATATCTCCTGTTATAGAGTCTTTATAGATATATGATGCCCCATTTTCAAAATAGCAGTAAGCTTTTGTATCATCATCAATAAAAATTTTTATTCTTTGAGTATCACAAGAAGTCAGGACTACGATAGAAATTAACAAAACGATTATAGAGTTAATTTTAAAAAAATATTTCCTTTTCATAACTTTAAATTTTAATAATTTTTACTATATATAAACCCTCTTTTGTTTCAATAATAATAGAATATTCACCTATAGCTAAATCTTGTACGTTTATAGCAGTTTCAGCACTTGAATCAATAAATATTTGTTTAACTTGCTGTCCTTTTGAATCGATAATTAAAATTTCTGAAAAAACAGTATTTTTACAGCTAATTGTTAAAATATCGCTAACAGGATTTGGATATACTTCTATTATATTGTTAGCATATATTTTAGTTACTTCTTGAGCACTGGTGTCAGTCTTTTCTTTAAGTAAAAAAACGAATCCTGGGTTCCCCTGAAAAGCATGAAGCATAACATAAGAATTATCTTCTTTTAAAAGATTGATACTATATCTGGTTACCGATCCTTGATAAGCATGAAAATACTCAACAGAATCTTTCGCCATATTATAACTAAGTATAAATGGCAGTTCATACGATTGATAATAATACCAATAAATATAACCTGTCATTGTAATATTATCTGGCTTTGGAAAATCAAAATCCAGTATTCTCGGATATTCAACCTGCGACTGATTAGGGTAAAAATCAAAATTATCAATAAATTTTACAGAATCAAGTTGTTGATTTAGCACCAAAAAACCATATCTTTCATTTGGATATGGATCAAGTGTTTGTCCATAAAAATAGTAAAGACTGTCAAAATGGTTAATATGAAATGGTTTATATCTAATTCCACTAAACTTAAAATTAAATTCCTTATGATTAATAATGTTTTGATTAGTGTCAATTATATATGTTTTAGATCCAGTAGTTATTAATATATTATTGTTCGACAAATGGTTCATAAACCCCGAACCCACATTTTGCAAGCAAAAAGCTGTTGAGTCCACAATTATTTCATTGCTATTAAGGTTGATTTTTGTGATATACAAATTTGAGAATCCACCTAAAACCCATATTTCTGAATTTGATATTTCAACAGGCGACCAAAAACAACTATAACTATCAGGAATATTCAAATAATAGTCAAGTCTGTTGAAATTTTTTAATTCACCATCTTTAGATACAATAGCGTAAAAAGGACACCAATGACATCTACCTGTAATAAAGAAATCTTCGTTTGAAAGCTGAATGAAACTAAGATATGTAAAACTAAGTGTGTCGGAGAAAACAGTTTTATACCACACTATTTCGCTTTCTGGATTTACTTTGGTAAGCTGTAGGTTGTATATGTACTGTGTTGAATCTTCGTTATAATATGCAGGCCTTTTTAGTACTGCATAACAACTGTCTTTTGTTCTAAGCATTGAGTAAGCATATCCAAAAACAGGTAGTTCTGTAATCCATTCAGTTTGCGCAAATGTATTACATGTAAATGCACTAAAAGCAAATAATAAGATAAGATTCTTTAATTTACTTTTCATAACTTAAATTTTAATAATTTTCACTATATTCTTCTTTAATTATAGAATACTCTCCTGTAGCAAAATCCTGTCCTATATATTCTAAACTATCTTTTTATAAACATAACAAAATTTTTTATACTTACAGTTGAGGAAAGCAAGTTTTTATACAAATGTGCGAATATTGGGTGAATAAGTGTTAAAAACTTTGATTAAAGTGCCGATTGTAATTTTTATTTATTTTTAAAATTGATATGAAGTCAAATGGATTTTTTAATTTTTAATTATACGTTTTGTAAATATATTCTGTTTTGTTTGTATTTGTATTAGATATGTTCCTGAAACGAGTTGGCTTAAATTTAATGGAGTGTTGTTACTATGTGTTTTAGTTGAATATATTAGTTTTCCCATAAGGTCGAACACCCTAATTTCGCTGTTGCCTGCATAAGCAGGAAGGTCAATATGGATAAAATCTGTAAAAGGGTTGGGATAAACTTTAAACAACTTTTCTTCAGTATGCGATGAAATGTTATTAAACTTATTGTAATAGTTTCGGCAGGAGTCTTTGTAATAAATTATGGTATCATTGTAAATGCTGAACGTTGCTCTATTGATTGTTACACTACCATCATAATAACACATGCAACTAGTTTGCAATTCAGGAAAAGGTGATAACTCAAAAATATCTGACAATATTCCAAAATAATCAAAAAAATTACCATAGCCATGGTTCTGAAGAATGCTAGGATAAGCTCCTATTTCTCCTGCATAACAATTGTTGCGTAAGTAACCAACTTTATACGAATGAATAGGAACATTACTAAACATAAATGCATTATAAGGAGTAAATTCCATTCCTGCGCCGGATAAGAAACCTGCTTCCCAACTGAAAATAGAATCAAGATAAAAAGAATTTATACAATTTTCATACATGGGCATTTGCCATGTTACTGTATCGCCACGTTGCAAATCGTAGCTGAACGAAAGCACAAATTCTCCTTTGTCAGCATTGTAAAAATAGATATTGCCACCGTCTTGGTATGTAAAGCGATCTTGCATTTTTACCGGTTCAAAATCTGGATAGTAATGCCGTATTACTTCTAATTTTCGGCAATTTACTGACTTATACACAGTGTCGCTTACAGAACGCACATACCAATATTGTGCATACGAATCTGTTGCACCCATATTTGCTGTTTCATAACACCATACTGCTCCAATTGGTGCCCACTCCCATTCCAAGTTTTTGGTGCCTTGCTGGGGAAAACCTGCTTTGCATAAATAAATCAGGCTAAGCAGTAATGAAAATTTAACTAAGTGTCTCATAATTTATAATTTTGCTTTAATTATAGAATATCCTCCTATGCCAAAATCCTATCCCATATATTCTTATAACTAATTAATTTCTATTTTTGTAAAGATAGCAAAATTTTTTATAATTACAGTTGAGGAAAGCAAGTTCTTATATAAATATGCGAATATTGCGTGATTAAATGATGAAAAATTCTAACTATTATGAAGAATATCTCTTTTTATTCCTCAAAATAAACTCTTTTAACTCTTTCACTTATCCCTGTAATTATTTCGTAAGGTATGGTA
>JALOAQ010000001.1 GCA_023228725.1 Bacteroidales bacterium
ATTTGAAAAACTTGTAATTTGGAAATCCGCAATGGAATATGGAGAATTAATAAACAAAACAGTTTTAAGTTTTCCAAAAGACGAAGCGTTTTATCTAATAAATCAATTTCGCAAGGCAGCAGATTCTATTGCATTAAATATTGCCGAAGGAGCTATTGTACAGTCGAACCCAAATCAAATTAGACTAACATCTTATTCTATACGCTCTATTGCTGAGGTAGTTACCTGCTTGTACAAAGCAAGAAATAGAAATTTTATTAGTGAAGATTTTTTTGATATAGCTTATCAAGATGCTCACAAATTATTAAAAATGCTAGTTGCTTTTAAAGCAAAATTAGAAGAGGTAAATAAAAATAGAATTTTAAAACAAGATTCTGAATAAAAACATTAAAACTTTAATTATGAATTTGAATAATAGGGTACAACTAATAGGAATAATTGCAAATCATCCCGTTATAAGAACTTTCGGCTCAGGTAACAAAGTTGCAAGATTTACAATAGAAACCACAGACGTTTATAAACAAGGCGAAAAATTGGTTAAAGAAGTTTTAAGGCATAATGTTGTTGCTTGGGGAAGTTTAGCCGAAATGGTTAGCAATTCTTTATCAAAATCTTCAGAAATTGCTGTTGACGGAAAACTAATGCGACGTTCTTATACCGACCACAGAGGAGATACGCAATATATCACAGAAGTTGTGTTAACAACAATTGTACGAAGTTCGTTTATGCAAGACTTTTCACAAAATACAAAATCTGCATAAACCCAAAAACCGAGCTTTAAAGTTCGGTTTTTTTATATAGTTTTAGGGGTAAAAAATTTCAATATTTTACCGGTTTCTGCTTCTATATCATCCCATTTATAGAAATCCAACTCAATATGCGCCACACTACTTGTAGGCATATTATCAATATTGGAGCTTGTTAATAAATTTGCAAAACTTGTTATCCCAGGATTATGAGCTATTAAAAAAACATGTTTAGTTTTCACATTTTGTTCCATTAAAACCTCAATAAATTCAGAAGTACTACACAAATATATTTCATCAACAAATTCAATTTCATCTTCGGGATAATCAATTTGTTCTGCAATAATTTCGGCAGTGTGGGCAGCTCTTTCGGCTGGGCTTGAAATTATTAAATCTGGTTTTGGTAAATGTTTTGCAAGATATTCACCTATCTTGTAAGCATCATCAATTCCTCTCTCAGTTAATATTCTGTCAAAATCAGAATCGCTGGTGTCTTGCTCAGATTTAGCATGACGAATCAAGGTTAAAAGTTTCATTTTTAAGACTTAAACAATATAGATTTTATTAAATACTTTTACTTAAAATAATTTTTTGCAATAATATTTATTTTTTTTGAAATAACAAAGAAGAAGCTTTGTTTTTTTTAAGTTTTCAACTGATTACTGAACCATTTTGGGTTATTTTTTCAGGGCTAATAAACTTTAAACTACCGTCTTGGTCTGTAGCCATTAAAATCATTCCTGCAGATTCTATACCTCTCAATTTTCGAGGAGCAAGATTAATTAAAACGCATACTTGTTTGCCAATAATTTCTTCAGGTTTATAATATTCGGCAATACCCGAAACAATTGTTCGTTTATCAACACCTGTATCAACCAAAAGTTTTAATAATTTATCAGCCTTTTCAACCTTTTCTGCTTCTAAAATTGTGGCAATTCTAATATCTTGTTTTACAAAATCATCATAAGTAATTTCTTCTTTTTGTGGGTCTATTGTTTTTTCAGAAAGTTCATTCATCTTTTTAGTTTTTTCAAGTTTATTTAACTGTTTTTCAATTTTTTCATCATCAATAATTTCAAATAAAAGTTCGGCATTATTAATTTTATGCTCAGGCTTTAACAAATCAAATTTTAAAACATCTTCCCAATCTGTTTTGCCCATATTTAGTAAATTACGAAGTTTTAAAGATGTAAAAGGCAAAAACA
Source organism: Bacteroidales bacterium (assembly GCA_023228725.1). Taxonomy (GTDB): domain Bacteria; phylum Bacteroidota; class Bacteroidia; order Bacteroidales; family ML635J-15; genus Bact-19. Next base: position 1,952 of record JALOAQ010000001.1, read on the forward strand.
CTTCACTTAAAATTACATTTATAGCACATAGTTGAAGAGAATAATACATAATTGTTTTTACTCTTTCCGGATTTGTTTTAATTAATTTCCAAGGCTCTGTATCGGCTAAATATTTATTCCCTATTCTAGAAATTTGCATAAAATCTTTTAGAGCTTCTCTAAACTTATAATTTTCTATATTTTTTTCAATAGAAGATTTAATTCTAAAAACCTCTTCACGTATTTCCTGCTCAACTTGTGTAATTTCACTTGGTTGAGGTAGTTTCCCATCATAATATTTATGAGTAAGAACAAGTGCTCTATTTACAAAATTCCCGAAAATAGCTACTAATTCATTATTATTTCTGGCTTGAAAATCTTTCCAAGTAAAATCGCTATCCTTAGTTTCGGGAGCATTTGCACAAAGTACATAACGCAACACATCTTGTTTATTTGGAAATTCTTCTAAATATTCGTGTAGCCAAACAGCCCAATTTCTAGAAGTACTGATTTTATCGCCTTCTAAGTTTAAGAATTCGTTAGCTGGAACATTTTCGGGTAAAATATAACTACCTTCTTGTTTCAACATTGCAGGAAAAATAATACAATGAAAAACTATATTATCCTTTCCTATAAAGTGTACTAATTTAGTTTCAGAATCTTTCCAATATTTTTCCCAATCCTGTCTTAATTCTTTTGTTGCCGAAATATATCCAATAGGCGCATCAAACCAAACATAAAGAACTTTGTTTTCTGCTTGAGGTATAGGTAATTTTACACCCCAATTCAAATCTCGGGTTACAGCACGTGGAAAAAGTCCTGCATCTAACCAAGATTTACACTGACCATAAACATTAGTTTTCCATTCTTTATGCTCTTCAAGAATCCATTGTTTAAGCCAATTTTCATATTTATCCAAAGGCAAATACCAATGTTTAGTTTCTTTCAAAACAGGTTTATTTCCACTTATAACCGAAACTGGATTAATTAACTCGTCTGAACTAAGTGAAGAACCACAGCTTTCGCATTGGTCGCCATAAGCATTTTCAGCTCCACATTTTGGACAAGTTCCTATGATATATCTATCGGCTAAAAACTGATTTTCAGCATCATCAAAAAATTGTTTACTCGTCTTTTCAATAAATTCTCCTTTATCGTACAAGCTTTTAAAAAAACTTGCAGCTGTTTCATGATGAATTTTATTACTAGTACGGCTATATATATCAAAAGAAATTCCAAATTTTTCAAATGAATCTTTTATAATATTATGATAACGATCAACTATTTTTTGTGGACTTACTCCTTCTTTTCTTGCTGTAAGAGTGATTGGTACGCCATGTTCATCAGAACCACCAATAAAAACCACATCTTGATGTTTTAATCTTAAATATCTTACGTAAATGTCGGCGGGTACATAAACTCCTGCAAGATGACCAATATGAATAGGACCGTTTGCATAAGGCAAAGCTGTTGTAACAGTATATCTTTTAAATTCTTTCATTAATCTAAATTTTTGCAAAAATAAGAAATTTGAAAACAAATAGAAATAAATGATATAAAATCACAGAAAAATCTGTAAGTTTTTTTGAGGAGGAGACTGTAAAAGTGGGGTTTTGGCGGGATTTTTGTTGCAAAGCAAAACAAAAATCATGACAAAACAGGCGGAAAATTCAACCTCAGCTCTCGACCGATAATTATCGGTCATTTCGAGCGAAGCTCTGCTTTGTGAGAAATCTCCCCTGCTATGCTCATATTAATTGTTTTTTCTTGTTATTTATTTTTCTGAGCCTCCCTCTCTTAAAAACAAATCGACATTGCTACAAAAAACACAAAGGGCTATCCAATATTTGGGCATACTACCCAAACAAACCCCTAGTTTGTTACGTTCTATTGTTACAAAATTAACAATAATTTTTATAAAACAATTGTTTTTATTAGTTTTATTTAATAATTTATCTTTGGAAATTGGGGATTTCTAATTTTTTTGTTACCTGTTGGATATTTGTTTTTTGTGATATTCTTTTTAGTCGTTTATTTCTAATTATTATTCTAAAATAAGGATATTTTCCGCCTATTGATAAATCTTTCTCATCATCTCCTTTTCTGAATTTGATTATTTCAAATTGGTCAGGGTTAAATTTATGTAAAAACGTAATGGGCACTCCCATAAACCCATCATAGTCCATTGGAATATTTTGCGTTTTATCTACATTAATTCCGTTGTAATTGTCATATTTCGGGTATTCAATTTCATTTCCATGATACTTCTTTGTAAGCTTAATGTCTTCGTGTCGTTTAGATGTGTCTAAATTAGTGAGCCATAGACAATTATTAGGTGAAATTATTCTGTTACCTAAATTATCTATTTTGGTTTCTGTTCCATAAAGTTCATAGTGTTCGGGTACAATAAAACCTGAAATACCTCTGCCAAGATTTATTCCTAACCAAGATTTGTTCTCTTTGATGAGTTTAAATATTTCTTTGTATGTTATAGCATTGATATTACCTATTATTAGAAATTCCTTTTTGAACTTAACTATTTGGGCTACAAAATCTCTAAATAAAGAAAATGGGGGATTTGTAACAACGATATCAGATTGTTTTAGTAGTTCAATACTTTCTGCACTGCGAAAATCTCCATCACCTTTGAAGTAAGCAATATCCTTTGATGTTGGAGTAATATTTTCTTCATCTCTTCCTGTGTAAATATAAAATGAACCATTTTCGGTTTTATTGGAATTAAACAAATCCATTTCTTGTTCTCTATAACAAGATGCTATTAATTTTTTAAGTCCTAAATCCTTGAAATTTGATGCAAAATATTTGAAAAAATTACTAATTGTAGGGTCATCACAATTGCAATAAACTACTTTATCTCTAAAATGTTCTTTATAATGTTGTAATTCACTTTCTATATCAGAAAGTTGAGTATAAAACTCATCACTTTTTGATTTTTTAGCTTGTTGCAGTAATTTATTTGTTGCATTTCTTGCCATTGCCTATTTCTTTTCGGTTAGCTGCTTGAACAAATCACTTCCTAAAACTTGGAGAGATGTTTTAGAAACCTCCATCATTATTTCAAACATTGTTTTAATATTCCATCTTTCTCCATTACCTTGTGTATAAATAGATGTAGCTTGAAGCATAATGGTTTTATCCTTATGCTTAACAAATTTATTTTTACATAAATTGGTATTGATTGGCATCCCATAATTTGCAGAAGTCAATTTATCTAATCTATTCAACATTCCAGAATTGTATTCCAAGCTTACTACTCTACCATCAGGTCTTTTGATAGAGATAGTTTCTGTTAGAAAATTTGACCCTTCCAAAAATAATATGTAAGGAAAATGTGATTCAGATAGCATTAGGTTTGCAATTTCAGATATGTTTTTATGCGATCTTTCAATTGCATTACCAGCAGCCATTAAATCTTGATTGTTATCCTTACCTACTAATTTACCCTTTTTGATATTTTCAATGTCCTTTCCTTGATGCTTGGCTTCTGATACTAGAATAATTCTCCAATTTTCATTGTCATCTTTGACTTCTATTATTCCACCATCAGGAATTATACTTGAATTTGCAACAAAAAGAGTTTGACCTAAGTCTTTATCAACTTTTTGTAGTGCTTCATTTATTTCTTCTTTTCTTATACTTGTTCTATGGCGAAAAGATAATTGGGGAAATTCATTTTCAAGTTGCTCGATAACAAGATTCGATATTTTTCCAACAGTAACATCGTGTAACTTCGCTTCATTGCTAAATATACCAACAACGCCATGCGTTTCTTTATGTTGTTTTGTTAACCTTTTAGATTGATTTTTCTTAGCCATTTATCTAATTTGTTACATTCCATTTGATTACGCAAAGATACTAATTTTTTTAGAATGATGCAATTTTTCTTAGCTTACAGTCTAACTCACTTACCCACGCTCCCCCCCCCCATATCCAGAAATAATCCACCAATTTGTTACTTTCTATTCCCACAAAATTAACAATAAATTCTAATATTTGGGCTTAAACTTAATTTAATTTCCAAAAAAAAAACTCCGAGTTTTAAAACTCGAACCGATTTGATGGCTAAAAACGAAACTTTATTTGGGAATTTACGTATAATCTAAGATGGGGTTGTTGGTTTTAGGTTTTCTACTAAAAGTTTCTAACTTATAATACCTGCCTTTATTCTTGCCTCGCTTTTTTAAATAGGTTCAAGTTCTGCAATTTTCATTTTTCAAAAAATTTAAACAAAACTTGTAGTTTTTAGTTTATATATTTAATTTTGTGAAATATTTTATGGAGTATCCGAAAATCCAAAAAAGAGTAGGTAATTAAAAAACAATAATTGATGAAGAAATTTTTTTTACTAAGCATTTTCGCTTTTTTATTTAGCATGTTTGTTTCAGCTCAAGTAAATTCTAATGCTATTGGTTTAAGATTTGGTGTTGGAAGTTTTAATGGAGCTGAACTTTCTTACCAAAAAGGTTTTGGCTCTTCAAACCGACTTGAGTTAGATTTAGGCTGGGGTGGTAATTCTAGTAATTACGGATTATCTTTAGCTGGAATTTATCATTGGAATTGGAATATCGTTGAAGGATTAAATTGGTATGTTGGTCCTGGTGCAAGTGTTGGTTATTATCATTACGCCGGATATGAAGATCGTTTAGGTGTAGCGCTTGGTGGGCAAATTGGTTTAGAATATGATTTTAATACTTTAGGCGCTCCTTTGTTGCTAAGTATTGATTCACGCCCAATGTGGGACTTTTTAGGCGATACCAACCATAGCTTATATTGGGGTGGTGCCTTATCTATAAGATACACATTTTAATTAAAAGAAATTAAAGAAATAAAAAAGAGGCTACCCTTATAAGACAGCCTCTTTTTTTTTATTATTAAGAAAACATTATTTAATTTTTTCTTTTGCAAATTCATATCCTGCATGTAAGGCTTTTATATTCATTTCTACAAGCTCATCACCTTTTTTACCAAATAATGATTTTATCCCGCCTTCAAGTTCTTCAATAGCAAATCCTAAAAAAGGAGTAGCAGCACCAAGTACAACAACATTAGAAGATCTTACATTTCCTAAATCTTTTGCAATTTGCTCTGCATCTAAAGCAATTTTGTTTGGAAGCTTATCTATTGCAGCATAAATCTCTTCATCTTCAGGATAATTTGGGATATTTTTAAATGGAACAGTATTGGTAATAAGATAACCGTCTTTTTTCAAAAAAGGTAAATATCTTAAAGATTCCATAGGTTCTACAGATATAATCATATCTGCATGTCCTTTAGTAATTAAATCTGAATAAATTGGTTTATCCGAAATTCTTAAATTTGATTGAACATCGCCTCCGCGTTGGCTCATTCCATGCACCTCGGCTTGTTTTAAGTATAAATTTTTATTTATAGCACTTGAGCCAATAATGGCAGCAATTGTTAAAATTCCTTGTCCGCCAACGCCTGCTAAAATTATGTCTTTTTTCATGTTTGTAAATTTTTATTTGTTTTTACCCATTTTTTTTCTGCTTCTTATTACAGTTTGAATACACTCTCGTTGTGCCACAACAACAGATAGACCTTTATAGGCTAATTCTTCTTTAATTATTGCTAAATTCTCTTCGTGATGCTTTCTTAAAGGAACTAAAGTTCTTAAATGTTTTGGGTCAACACCTAAGCCTTTACAAATATCCACGATTCTATCTTTAGCTGCCGAATCTTGCCCTCCTGTCATTCCTGTAGTAAAATTATCAGAAATTAAAACTAAAATAGGAGAATTTTTAATTACTGCCTCCAAAAGTCCTGTCATACCTGAATGGGTAAAAGTTGAATCACCAATTACTGCTACTGCCGGCACTAAACCTGCGTCAGCGGCTCCTACAGCCATTGTAATTGAAGCACCCATATCAACGCAAGAATTTATAGCATTAAATGGAGGTAAAGCACCCAATGTATAACAACCAATATCAGCAAAAACTCGCCCTGGTTCGTAATCTTCCAAAGCAATATTTAAAGCATTATAAACATCTCTATGTCCGCAACCTTGACATAATGATGGAGGACGCATTTTAACAACTTCAGGAATATCTACTCCTTCTACTATGTTAATATCCAAAGCTTTAGCTACAATATTTGGATTTAATTCTCCATCTCTTGGTAAGCTTCCATCTAATCTACCCATAATTTTAATACCCTCATCAAAAAAGCCCCTTAATTGTTTTTCAACAAATGGATAACCATCTTCCAAAACTAAAATACTTTCGCATTCTTGTCGCAATTTTTGAATATGATTTTCAGGAATAGGATATTGTGAAACTTTTACAACAGGGTAAGGACATTCGCCATCAAAGTTTTCCATTAAATAATTAAAACTTATACCACATGCCACAACGCCAATTTTTTTATTATTCCCATCAATATATTTATTGTAACTCGAATCGTTTGAGGCTTGCTGTATAGAAGTTTGCATTTCTAAAAGCTTTTTGTAATTTCTACGCGCAATAGCTGGTAAAAGTACAAATTGGCGTGGGTCTTTAGGTAATTTTATTTTTAATTGTTCTTTTTTATCTCCTAAACTAACGCCAGCACGTGAGTGAGCTAATCTAGTTGTTATTCTAAGTACAACCGGCACATTAAATTTTTCTGAAATTTCAAATCCATTTTTAGCCATTTCGTAAGCTTCTTGCTGATTGCTAGGTTCTAAAATTGGCACTAAGGCAAAATCTCCATAAAATCTCGAATCTTGTTCGTTTTGTGAAGAGTGCATTGATGGGTCGTCAGCGGCAACAACTATTAAACCTCCATTAACTCCGGTTATTGCAGAGTTTAAAAAAGCATCTGCTGCAACATTCATCCCAACGTGTTTCATTTGTACCATTGCCCTTTTTCCGGTATAAGACATACCAATTGCGGATTCCATAGCAGTCTTTTCGTTAGTTGACCATTTGCATTGTATCCCTTTTTGAGCAACCTCTTTTGATTTTTGAGCATATTCCATAATTTCGGTAGATGGTGTTCCAGGATAAGCATAAAATCCCGAAATCCCGCCGTCTATCGCTCCTTGTGCAATAGCCTCGTCTCCTAAGAATAGTAATTTTTGCATATTCTAATATTTATTTATTTTCAACAGTACGAAAATAATAATTAATTTATTAAAAATAAAACTTATTGACAAGCTATTTTTTAAACATGTTCGTAAAACATAAATTAAACGGAGTTTTTAAAACTATTTAACACTTTGTTATTAAATAAATGATATTTAAAATGCTTTTTTTATGTAATGATTAAAATATAATTTATATTTGCATTTGATATTTATTTAATTTATAAGCAAATATAATTATGAAACAGTTTAACCTAAGTACAATCAGTTTAAAATTGATGTTTTTCATATTTTTAATAGTAATTTCTATTTCAAGCTTTTCTTCTACAAAAACATCCATTAGTAAAAAATGGAAACAAGCAGAAAATTTAATACTAAATGAAAAATATTGCGATGCAGGAAAAATCTATATGGAAATATTTGAAAATGAACCTGAAAATTTTAATTGTGCCTATAAGATTGGATATTGTTTATTAAGTTCCGAAACCGAGCAAGATGTTCAAACAGCTCAATCTTACTTAGAATTAGCTTCAGGAAATATTACTGCGAAATATAAAAACTCTTATTCCGAAAAAAAAGCTCCTGTAATTTCGTGGTATTATTTAGGTCTTGCATATCGTTTAAATAAAGAATATGATAAAGCTATAGAGGCTTTTAATAAATTTAAAAAACTAAAAAGAAGAAAAGATAAAAAATTTTTATATTCAATAGATATTAGCAGAGAAATACAAACTTGTAAAGACGCACAAGAATTTTTTGATTACCAAAGAATGAGTTTAGAAAAAATTAATATAGAAGGACTTGAAGAAGATAATTTGCGTTGCCCTATTTTAGCAAGCAAAGAAAATAGATTGATTTTTACTAAGGGCAAAAACAATGTTTTTCCTCCAGACATAAATTGGCAAAAATCTAATGACGGGATACAATTAGACCCTGTATATATCGCTATTAGAGACGAAGCAGGAGGAAGTTTTCATTCTCCAAAATCAATTGAGGAAGATTTGCAAATAAAATATCCACATATCCCGGTTACTACTACCGCTGACGGCTCAGAACTATATTTAATTGTTGATAAAAATGATAATGGCGATATTTATATGAGTAAATTTGAAAATGGAAAATATCAAGTCGCAAAAAAAGTAAAAGAATTGTGTACTAGAAAATGGGAATCACACGCATCTATAACACCTGATGGTTCACGTATTTATTTTACCAGTATGAGAAAAGGTGGATATGGTGGTTTAGATATTTGGTACAGCGATAGAGGCGATAATGGAAAATGGAAAAAACCTGTGAATATGGGAGACAAAATAAATACTAAATACCACGAAGAAATGCCTTATATCATGAATAATGGAAACGCTTTGTATTTTAGTTCTGAAGGACATAATAATTTAGGTGGTTTTGATGTGTTTTATTCTAATTATGATAAGGAATCTAAATCTTGGACTAAAGCTCAAAATCTTGGCTTTCCATTTAGTACATCCGGAAATGATATGGGATATGTAATTGAAAACGGAAAAGTTTTTGCATTTTGTCCTGTTAACGATAACAAAAGAAGAGAAGGCGTGGGAAACTGTGATTGCATTTCTATTATACGAGAACTTGTACCCGAATTGGCTGAAATTAAAGGAATAGTGAAATTAAATCCTGAAGACGCTGACAAATTAAGACAAACACAAGTTAAACTAATTGATAATAATAATAATAAAGAAATTGCAAGCACTGAAGTTGATGAAGATGGAAAATATGTCTTTAAAAATGTTGAGAAAGGAAATTATGATATAAGTATTTATATAAATGATGAATACCAAACCTCAGCCCAAATCGAAGTCCCAGAGGAAGGTAAATGGGATATTCTTGTTGATGAATTAATTGTAACAATTCAAGAGGATATAGCTGAAACACAAGATGTTGTAGAAGACAAAGAAAATTTAGAAAATCTTACTGATAACGAAAATAAATATGAAGATAAAGAAGACGATAATATTATTGCTGAAAATATACAAAAGGAAATTGAACCCATTTTATATATTGAAAATATTTTGTTTGATTTTGATAAGTCAATAGTTAAATCCCAATATTATTCCGACTTGGATAATTTGGCAAATTGGTTGAAAGACAATCCCAATGCCGAATTAAGAATTTCAGGACGCACTGACCACTATGGTAATCTTGAGTATAATATGAAATTAAGTAAAAAAAGATGCGAGAGCGTTCAAAGTTATTTGCTGAATAAAGGTGTAAATAAATCACAGCTCATCATTTCTTATTATGGAAAATCACAACCACTAACAGTAGAAGTGGATGATGATAATATTAGAAAATTAAATAGATCTGTAGTGTTTGAAATTGTTAAACAAGGAAAAACTAGCATAGAAGTAAAACCTATTTTAGTGCCTGAAGAATATAAAGTTAAGTAAATTATTCAATAATAAAACTTTACTTATTATCTTAGATCACTTTTACTAATATAGAGAAAAACATTGGGATAGACCATTAATCTCTTCATGTTTTATAAAAATGAGCTTTCTTAAACTTTCCGTATAGTTTTCTATTGTTTTATTTAGTATTTTTGCAATATATGAAAGACAATCAAAAAATATTAAAGCCTATAAAACGTGAAGAAATATCACAAGGTTCTGGCACTAATAAAAATCGTCATTTAATTTTATACGATGACGATATTAATAGTTTTGATTATGTTATTTCTTGCTTAGTAGAAATTTGCGATCACGACTTTGTGCAAGCCGAGCAATGTGCTTTTATTACTCATTTTAAAGGAAAATGTGATGTTAAAAAAGGTGATTATAAATCACTAAAACCTTTGAAACAAAGTCTTGTAGATAAGGGACTTAAAGCATCAATAGATTAATACAAAAAAAAAGCTGTCTAAAAAATATTGACAGCCTTTTTTTTTATTTTTTAGCTTTTAATAAATCAACACTACGCTGTACGAACTCACTCAGAGCTTCGCCTTTTAATAAATTATTAGAAAGTAAAGCTAAGTCGAAAAGCTGAGAAATAAGTTTTTGTTTTTTACCAAAATCCTTGTACAAGTTTTGTTTCTCATTTTCTAATTCAGAAATTTTTGAATCTAAATCTTCAATTTTCTTTTTATCTTCTATTGGCTTATCATCTTCGTTTTTAATCTCTTTGAGTTTATCTTCTATTAAAGATTTTTCTGAATTTAATTCGCTAAGCTCTGAGTCAATTTCTAAGCGTTTTGAATTATTTTTCTTTTCGAGTTTAGAACTTAAATCAATAATAATTTGATGATTTGTATTAATAATTACCTTATAATTGTCAGGCAAATCTCTGTAATATCCTGTGCCACCACTTAGTGCCGACATATCTTTCATTCTTCTCATAAACTCATCACGAGTAATTAATACAGGTAAATCGTTTCCGCTAATATTTTCAGAACTTACCCAATATTTCATACTGTCGCCAACTACTCCTTGAAAAGCCCATCTCAAGTTTTCTTGTTCACGATCGCTTAATACAGATTCAATTTTATCTTCTTTCCTAATTAAATTATCAATAATATCAGAATCTACTCTTACAAAACGTGAATCTTTAAATTTACTTTCTAAAGTATTTATAAAATGAACATCTAACTGCCCATCTAATAAAAGTACATCATAGTTTTTTGATTTTGCAGTTTTAATATAAGAGAATTGCTCTTCCTTATCAGTTGCATATAAATAAATTAAGTTCTTATCTTTATCAGTTTGTTCAGCTTCTATTTTTGTTTTATATTCCTCAAAAGTAAAATACTCATCATCTATGTTTTTTAGTAATGAAAATTTTTCTGCACGTTCATAAAATTTTTCGTCTGAAATCATTCCATATTCAATAAACATTTTTAAATCATCCCATTTAGTTTGAAAATCTTCGCGATTTTCTTTAAAAATATCAAATAATTTATCTGCTACTTTTTTTGTAATATGGCCAGAAATTTTCTTAACATTTGCATCGCTTTGTAAATAAGAGCGAGAAACATTTAAAGGAATATCAGGTGAATCTAAAACTCCGTGCAATAAGGTTAAAAATTCAGGCACAATACCTTCAACAGAATCGGTAACAAAAACTTGATTAGAATATAATTGAATTTTATTTCTATTAATATCTAAATTAGATTTAATTTTTGGAAAATATAAAACTCCTGTCAAATTAAAAGGATAATCAACATTCAAATGAATATTAAAAAGAGGCTCTTCAAAACTTGCAGGATATAACTCTTGGTAAAAATTTTTATAATCTTCATCCTTTAAATCGCTAGGCTTTTGTTTCCACAATGGTTTTGGATTATTTATTATATTATCTTCCTCAGTAGTTTCTTCTTTACCATCTTTCCAAATTGTTTTTTTACCAAAAGCTATAGGCGTTGGTAAAAATTTACAATATTTATTCAATAATTCCTCTATTTTGTTTTTTTCAAGAAACTCAAGCGACTCTTCATCAATATGTAAAATTACATCTGTTCCTATTGTTTCTTTTTCAGTTTCAGAAAGAGTATAAGCAGGATCTCCTTCACACTCCCACTTCACGGCTTTTTCGTTTTCACGGTATGATTTTGTTATAATTTCTACTTTTTTCGAAACCATAAACGACGAGTAAAATCCTAAACCAAAATGTCCTATAATTGCGTTTTCAACATTTTTATACTTATCTAAAAAGTCGCCGGCACTAGAAAAAGCAATTTGATTTATATACTTTTCTACCTCCTCAGCACTCATACCAATACCATTATCGCGAATAGTTAATGTCTTGTTTTCTTTATCAAGTAAAACTTCAACTTTTACATTTTCAGCATCTCCTTTATATTCGCCCGAAAGTGCAAGAGTCCGTAATTTTTGAGTAGCATCAACAGCATTAGACACTAATTCTCGCAAAAATATTTCATGGTCAGAATAAAGAAATTTTTTAATAATAGGGAAAATGTTTTCGGTTGTAACTCCAATGTTTCCTGTTTTTTGTGACATATTACATATAATTTATATTTATAACTATGGCTAATTGTCAAACTGTATGCCATCAGAACTTTGCTGACAAAACGTCAGAATTTACGACAATATGTAGTTGTTTATGATTAAAAATAATATAACAAAAATTATTATGCTTATTACAAAAACTGTTGTATATTTTACACTTCTTTGCTTTTTCTTTAAGTTATATTCAGAAATAAGACGAGAAATAATAGGATATAATCTTATAAAATATTGAGAATCTTTTTTAACAAATGCTGCTGGTTTAACATTACTGCTAGTTGCTTTTAACTCAATATTTTCTGAATCGGCAAAAATAATGATTTCTATTTCTTTGTCCATGCTTTTTATAGGAGGAATGAGTTCTAAAGCAGTGCGTGTATTCATACCTCTACTTGTAATTATATTATCTATTACAACAATTTTAAAATTTTTGTTTTTTTCTTCAGATTTTAATTTATTAATAAACATTTGCACAGAGCTAAAAGTTAGTAAATTAAAATTTAGTTTTGGCTTAAAATTTTCTCTAAAATAATCTAATTCATCAGTGTCGTTATCAACAAAATAAAATGTTATATTTTTGGTAGATTTCATTTATTTTTGATTTAAAAACCTTTAGAAACTTTTCTTCGTTTTAAATGATTAATTTTTGGATCTTTTTTAAAATTTATAGCAATATTTGGGTCAATATTTACTTCTAATATCCATTTTCCTCCTTTAAACACTAAGGCATCATAGGAAAAATCAGGGCCATAAAACTCATACATATTTGTAAATTTTGGCTCAGGCGGAACTAAATGATCAAGAATTATCATATCTTGTTTTTTATTATATCTCAAAAGCATTGTTACCCTGTCTGCATATTCAAAAACCAACCTTCCTGTTAGAGTTCTATTGATTTTAAATATTTTTTTTCCAAATATTGGTAAATCTTTTCTGTCAAAATATAATGTTTCTATAACTTTTCTATTTATTAAAAAATCAGCAGCATCATAGCCTAAAAGTGTGTAATATGTTTTTGAATTCCATTTTTTTGTAATAATTTCATAATAAATTGCACCATACCATTCAGTATTTGTTTGATATAAGCGTGGCTGATTTTCAGAATTATATTTTTTATCTTCTAAAAAGAACACATTTATTTTTTTTGATGTTTTATATTGTAAAAATCCAAAATATTTAAAACTTCCATCCTGAAAAGCTAAATTCCATGTATAAACTTTTAAAGCTTTATCATCAGAAATTAAAACCGAAAGTTTTTTAATTTTACTGTAATCTGCCGAAAAAGATTCTGTTTTACCCAAAAAATCTTCTAAATACTCTATCAAATATTGGTTTATTTCTGTTTTTTTTGTGTCCGATTTTTCATTTTCTATTTGTATAAATAAATCTGCAATAGAGTCAACTTCTTCTATATAAGGGAGTTCTTTAGCATTAGAACTATAAACACTAAACAAAAAAACAAGTAATAATAATATTTTAAAAAATATTTTCATTATTTCTCTTTGTAATTAATAACGCAAATATGCAATTTTATTTTCTAAAAACAGATTAAATTTTATTTAAGCTTTCAATAATTAGTTTTGAAGCTAACAATATTTCATCATTTGTAATATTTAAAGGAGGAGCAATTCTAAAAGCGGAATCGTGAAAAATAAACCAATCTGTTACAAATCCGTCTTTTAAGCCTTGTTTTACTAATTTTAAAACCATATTAAAATTTTCAATTTCTACAGCTAACAATAAGCCTTTACCTCTGATTTCCTTAATTTTAGGATGTTTTAGGTTTTTTCTAAAAAGATTTTCTTTTTCTTGAATATTTTCTATTATTTTGTTCTCATTCAAATATTTTAGAAAAGCCAAGGCAGCTGCAGCCGAAACCGGGTGTCCGCCAAAAGTTGTTATATGTCCTAAAATAGGATTAGAAGTAAAACTATGCATAATATTTTTTGGAGCTGCAAAAGCACCAATTGGCATGCCACCACCTAAAGCCTTGGCAAAACAAATAATATCAGGTTTAATATCAAAATGTTGAAAACCAAACATTTTACCCGTTCTTCCAAATCCTGTTTGAATTTCGTCAATAATTAAAAGACTTCCATTTTGCCTACACTTAGCTTCCAATTCCTTAAACCAATTTTTTTCAGGAATAATTATGCCAGCTTCGGCTTGTATAGGTTCTATTACAACACAAGCTGTATCTTTATCAATTATATTCAAATCTTCATAATTATTTACTCTTAAAATGTAAATTTCAGGCAAAAGCGGACGAAAAGAACTTTTAAAGTCTTCGTTTCCACATAAACTTAAAGCAGCATGAGAACTACCATGATAGGCGTTTACAAAAGAACAGATTTTTGTTCTGCCTGTATATCTTTTTGCAAGTTTTACAGCTCCCTCTATAGCTTCACTCCCACTATTTACAAAATATACAGAATTTATTTCTTTAGGTAAAAGTTTAACAAGATATTCTGCTAACTTAACTTGAGGCGACTGGATAAACTCCCCATAAACCATTAAATGTAAGTGTTTTTGCAATTGATTTTCGATTGCGTTTTTAATAGGCTCAAAATTATGCCCCAAAGCACTAACAGAAACACCGGAAATTAAATCTATATACTTCTTTTTGTCAGGACCTATTAAATATATTCCCTCAGCACTTTCTATTTCTAATAAATATGGAGAATCAGAAGTTTGACCAAGATAATTGAGAAATAAATCTCTATTGCTAATCATTTTGTAATTCTTTGATTTTTATTTTAAGATTTTCTAATGTTTTTGAGTCAATTTCTATGTTTTCTAAAACAAAATCATTAAAAAACACAATTTTATTATTTGAAATTAAAGATATTTCTTTAAGATTAATTATAAGATTATGAGTTAGTTTAAAAGAAAAATTATTTTTTAAAAAATTTTCAAATTTGAATTTTCCGCAAGTTAGAGTATAATTATTTTTTCTTGTTACTAAACTTGTACTCTTTTCGTTATTTTGAATAAACAGAATATTTGAAAATTTAATTCTTTCATACTTATTTGCAAGTTTTATAAATATTCTATCGGTTTTATCTAATTTAATTTTATCATGATCTTTTTCAATAATTTTATAAATAGATTTTAAAAACCGAGGAAATTCAATTGGTTTTACGAGATAATCAGAAACTTTATATTCGTAAGTATTTAAAGCATATTTTCTATTTCCTGATATTATAATAATTGATGAATCATAATTAGCTTGTCCTAAAAACTCTAATCCACTCATAAGAGGCATTTCAATATCTAAAAATATTAAATCTATTTGATTATTCTTAATAAAATCCGATACTTCTTTTGGATTGGAAAAACAAGCTTTAAGTTCTAACAAGTCAGATCTGTGAATAAAACTTGTCAATTGCTTCTGGGTTAATATGTCGTCATCTAAAATTATGCAATTCATAAAACTTAGTCTCTGTATATTTTTATACGCAAAAAAAACCAAATATGTTATAAAATTAGGCTTAAATAAAAAAATATTCTACTAAATCAGAATTGTATTCAACATTAAACAATTTGTTTGCGACATTTGTTATAGTCCCCTTATTAGCGCTAGTATATATTTTTATGTTTTGTCTATTAGCTTCTTTTCTATAATTAGAATTAGTCATTAACAAATCTTTAGTTCTGCGTGCAACTGCCTCAGCTGAATCTATTATTTTTATTTTATTATTTGTAATTTTTTTAATTATTGGAGTAAAAAAAGGATAGTGTGTGCAACCTAAAACTATATGGTCAACATTATGCTCAATAAAAGGCTTTATATATTTTTTTAAAATATTTTCAACTTCCTCACCATCAAAAACACCATTTTCTGCTAATTCAACTAAACCTTTAGCCACTTGTAAATGAATGTTTACATAATTTTTGTATTTTTCGCTGGTTTCTATAAATAGCTGACCTCTAAAAGTTCCTTCTGTTGCTAAAACACCAATATTATTAGTTTTTGTATTTAAACATGCTGGTTTTACAGCTGGCTCTAGCCCCACAATTGGAATTTTGTATTTTTTTCTCATGTCTGAAACTACAGCTGCCGTTGCAGTATTACATGCTATTACAATTAATTTACATTTTTTATTTATTAAGAATTTTATTATTTTATCAACTAAAATATAAATTTCATCAACAGACTTAGTTCCATAAGGAGCATTTTTGCTATCTGCATAATAAATAAAATCTTCATTAGGCAAACTTAGGCTAAGGACTTTTAAAACTGTGAGTCCTCCAATTCCGCTATCTAATACTCCTATTGGTAAATTCATGATAAAAAAAAACCCGACTTTAATCGGGATTAAAATTACAAAATTTTATTTATTTAACTCCAAGTTTTATTTTCACATCATTAGTAATATCCACACTTTCTTCAGAAAAATACAAAAGAGTAGAAACCTCAAAAACATATAAAAGTGATTTTTCTGCTGCAACAGTTTTAATAGCTTCTTGAATTCTAGTATAAATAGGTTCTAATAATTCAAGTTCTTTATTTTGCATATCTTCTTGAGCTCTTACCTGAAATGCTTGCGTTCTTTGCTGAAGATTAACTATTTCTTCTTCTTTCATTTGAGCAATGGATGGCGAGTAGCTATCTTTATTAGCCATATAGTCGCTGTATTTAGTTTCTAATTCTTTAGATAGGCTTTGCAACTGGGTTTCTAAAGTTTTAGCATATTCTTCAACAGATTTTGTGGCTGCTTCTCTTTCTGGCATACTAGCAAAAATTTCGTTTGTGTCAACATGTCCGAATTTTAGTTTTTGAGCAAAACCTGATAGTGCCACTCCCAACACTACGCATAAAATAATAATTTTTTTCATATTTATTTTTTAAAATTTTGGCAAATATAATAATTAATTTTTATAACCTAACTTTTTTAATACATCATCGCTTTTATCATGCTTAGGGTCTGTGTATAACATATTTAAGCTGTTTGCAGTATCAAAAATAATTGCATAAGAACCTTCTTGAGCTATTTCTTTTATTGCATTAAAAATATCGTCTTGAAGTGGTTTTATTAGCTCTTCGCGTTTTTTAAATAATAAACCATCTTTACCAAAATATTTTTGTTGCTTATCTCTCATTTCTTTTTCTTTTTTCATAATTTCTTCTTCGCGTTTCATTCTAAGCTCTTCTGTTAGCAAAACTCTTTCCGACTGATAATCTTTATACATTCTATCAATATTATCTTTCATTAAGTCAATTTCTTTTTTCCATTCTTCAGAAATTTCATCAAGCTGAGTTTTAGCAGATTCGTAAGTGGGAATATTGTTTAAAATATATTCAGTATCCACATAAGCAGTTTTTTGGGAAAAAACTAATCCCGAAAATATTGCGGCGATAAATAAAACAAATAATTTTTTCATAGTTTAAAATTTTTAATATTTAGATAATTTAATAAATACAAATTGTGTTCCAAATTAAGTTTTAAAATTGTTGTCCTATCACAAAATGAAATTGCGAACCATTAGAGCCTGTTGAACCCGAAAGTTCGTCAAAACCATATCCCCAGTCAACTCCCAACATTCCAATCATAGGCATAAAAATTCTAACACCAACTCCGGCTGAACGTTTTAAATCAAATGGATCAAAATTTTCTGAAGAATACCAGGCATTTCCTGCTTCAAGAAATCCAATCATATATAAAGTTGCAGTTGGTGCTAAAGACAAAGGATACCTAAGTTCTAAAGTAAATTTATCATATATATTCCCGCCATTATATGGAGTTAAGGAATTATTTAAATAACCTCTTAAACCAATAGTTTCTAGTCCATATAAATTATATCCGTAAAGTCCGTCTCCTCCAACCTGAAAGCCTTCAAAAGGCGATGGACCAAGTTTTTTATTATACATTGCTAACATTCCAAACTCAAACTTCGACATTAAAACCAAGGCTCTGCTACTTCCATCGCGACTTCCTGCAAGAGTTGTAAACCATTGACCGGTAAATTTATATTTATGGTATTCTATCCATTTATATCTTTCTTGGGCTGTCATACTTGCAGTATAATCTTTGCCATTAAATAAAGAATACGGAGGAGTAAGCTCTACAGAGACAGAAAAGTTTGAACCTGTTGTTGGGAATATCGGGTTTGGTCCAGATGAGCTTCGTCCTAAAACTGTTTTAAAGCTAAAATTATTTGAACGCCCTGTTCTATAAAGCGTAAAACCTGGACTAGGATAATCTTTTAAATTATAATGTTTAAAAGAAAGTTCATTATAAAGCGTAAAATAATCGTCAGGAACACGTAGTCTTTGTCCTAAACCAAAACCTGCACCAGTAACTTTAAAAAAGTACATACTTGTATCTTGAAAACTAGGATTAGACATTAAGGAATGATAAACTGAAGTTGTAAATGAATTTGGTTTTTTGCCACCAAACCAAGGCTCTATAAATGTAAAAGAATAATTTTGATACCAAAGTCCAGAGGCTTGTACTCTAAGCGAAAGGCGTTGTCCGTCTCCACTTGGTAATGGGCGGTATGCTTTTGGATTAAAAGTATTTCGTAAAGAGAAATTATTAAAAGTTAATCCTAAAGTTCCCACAATAATTCCTGCCCCATATCCTCCCGAAAGTTCTATCTGGTCAGAGGGTTTTTCTTCTACAAGATATTCTAAATCAACAGTTCCACTTACTGGGTCGGGCTGAAAATCTACATTTAGTTTTTCAGGGTCAAAATAACCAAGTTGAGCTAATTCCCTAATTGTTCTCTGAACTTCTGAACGCTTATATAAAGCACCAGGACGAGTTCTAATTTCACGCATTACAACATGGTCGTTAGTCCTAGTGTTTCCTGTAATATTTACTCTATTTACTCTTGCTTGCTTGCCTTCATATACTCGCATTTCAATATCTATTGAGTCATTTTCAACCAAAACCTCAACTGGATTTATATTTGAGAAAAGATAACCGTTATCTTGATAAATCGACATAACTCCGTCAGGATCGTATAATAATCTTTCGTTAAGATGTTTTTGGTTGTAAACATCTCCTTTTTTAATTCCAAGAATTCTGTCTAAAAGTTCTGAATTGTGCTTAGTGTTACCAATCCATGTGATATTTCTAAAATAATATTTTTTACCTTCGTCAATATTGACATTTACAGTTATTGTTCCCTTAGGATTTTTTATAATAGAATCCGAAGTAATTCTGGCATCTCTATATCCCAACTCATTATATTTACTAATTATATTATTTTTGTCATCTTCGTATTTTTCGGGTATCATTTTAGAAGATTTAAAAACATTATACCATGTTTTACGTTTGGTGTCTTTCATAGCTCTACGAAGTTTCCAATCTCCGCGTTTTTGGGCTGACAAATAAAAGTCATAAAACTTTTTTTCTTCACCAATATTTTCACTGCCTATAAAATTTATATCTTCAATTTTTACCCTATTTGCCTTATTTATTTCAAAAATTAAAACTTTTGAATTTACTAAACTTGTATCTTCTTCTTGCTTTGTATTTACGCTAACATTTCTATATCCTTTATCTATAAAATAATCTTTTACTTTTTTCTCAGAAAATAAAATAGTGTTTTCGGTTATTTGTGTTCCTTTAATAAGTTTTATTAAATCTCTAATATCATCGGCTTCTCCTTTTTTAATGCCTGTAAAAGAGAATTTCGACAACCTCGGTCTTTCTTCTAAATAAATATCTAAAAACACTACATTATTAACAAGTCTAGTCATGCTGATTTTTACATCAGAAAATAATCCTTGCTCCCATAAAATTTTAATTGCTTTAGTAATATCATCACCGGGTATTGTAATTTTATTTCCAATTTCAAGGCCGGTAAGATATAATAAAACATTATGGTCTAAATATTGTATTCCCGAAATTGTTAGGCCACCAATTTCATATTCTTTTGGATTTGAATAATCAATAACATTAAGGTTTGTGCTATGCTGTGCATTTGAATAAATACTAATAAAGGAGAATAATATTATTTGTAATAGTTTTTTCATTTTTTTAAGTTAATTGTTCACTGATTTTTCCAAAACGTCTTTCTCTATTTTGATAATTTATTATAGCCTTATAAAATTCCTCTTTTGAAAAATCAGGCCAAAATCTTGGTGTAAAATATAATTCAGAATATGCTAACTGATAAAGTAAAAAATTGCTAATTCTTTCTTCACCGCTAGTTCTTATTAAAAGTTCAGGGTCGGGAATATCATTTGTTGATAAATATGATTTAAAAGTATTTTCATCAATTTTTTCAGGGTCTAATATATTTGCTTTACAATCTTGAGCAATATTTTTACAAGCATTTATTATATCCCATCTTCCGCTATAATTAAGTGCAACAACAAAATTTAATGCGTCATTATTTTTTGTTTCTTCTACTGCTAATTTAAGCTTTTTTTGGACAAATGTATCTAATTTAGAAATATCACCAATTACAGAAATCTTAATATTATTATTTTTTATTTCTTTAAGTTCTTTGTCAATTGTTCCAACTAAAAGATCCATCAATCCAAGAATTTCTGATTTTGGTCTATTCCAGTTTTCTGTAGAAAAAGCGTAAACAGTTAAAAATTTTATTCCAAGTTCGCTACAAACTTCTATGCTAGATTTTACCGAATTAGCACCGGCTTGATGCCCTTTTAATCTAGCTTTTCCTTTAGCTTTTGCCCACCTGCCGTTGCCGTCCATTATTATTGCAACGTGTTTTGGAATTTTATTTTTATCTATTTCGTTTATTAAGGACATTTATTTAATTTTATTCGTAATAAGCAGGACAACCTAATCCTCCTAATTTAAAAGTGTAAGAAACTGTTAAATTTGCAAAAGAATACCAATCTTTTGTGTATAAAAAACCTGTTTGTTTGTGTCTGTTTGCTTCGTTTATATTAATTCCATAAGCAGAGTCGTAATTTTTTAAATCTTCTCCTATTAAATTATCTAAACCGTCCGAAAAAGTTCGTCTAAATGTCCACTCTATTCCAACAACTAACCGAGGTCTAATGTTTTTTTTAACTCCCATTCCTATTGGGACAGCCATATTTAAAGCTTGGGTCGAAGATGCTAAATAAACTGCAAGTCCAGTGTGAATATATGGAGTAAAACTTTTCTTTTTTATGTCTCCAATTTCGTAAGGCAAAAAAGTAACTTCAAACATAGAAGCAATTTCTACTAAATTTGTTTCAAAACTGTGGTCTCTTTGTTGTTGAAAAGCATTCTTAAAATCTATATCTGCAGCCGATAGTTTGGTAGCAATTCCACTTAGTCTAACTGCTATTCGCGGGTTTATATGATATTTCATAAAAAGTCCAAGATTTAAGTGTGGGGAATAAAAATGTTTGTGCATATTAATATCACCCATATAATATGAGCCACCAGCAGTTGGACCAATTTCAAAACCTTTTTGAGCTATACTTTTTGTTGGTAAAAATAATAATGCAATAATAAAAAATAATAATGCAATACTTTTCTGCATTATTATTAAAATATTTTTAATTAATATGTTTTTTCTGCCCCGCATTCTTCTATCAACGAAAACTTAGTTAAAATATTTTATCAGATACTAAAATTTAGGCATTCCTGGTAATCCTGGTCTTAGTTTATAAGTAAGTTTTACTGTTAAATACATATATGCGTCATTGTAATTAGTTTGCCCACGTTGTTGACCTGGACCTGTACCTCTCCAACTTGGGTTTGCTGTTCCACTACTAAAATAAGCAGCAATTGGGTCTGTAAAAATTTCGGGGTCAACATAAGTACTACTAACGTCATCAATATAATCTGTAAAATAATATTTCACAGCATATTCTGCACCTATACCAAAATTTCTATCTATCATATAATTTATACCAATACCTAATGGAATTCCGAAAGCTATTCTTGAATATTTTTCACGAGTTGGAATAATTCCTTGTCCTTCTGTTCCTAGAGGTTGTAAAGCATACCATTTTCCATCTGTATATTGCCCTTTTGGATTAAAATACATTCCTGAAATTCCTGTAAATATATATAAATTAGGAATATTACCTGCTCCTTTAACCCTTTTCAAATCGTATCTGTGTCCATATTTTTCTTTCATTATAGAAAATTGAATGTTTGCAGATAAGTCAACAAATGGAGATCTAAAACTAATGTTTCTGTTGTATCTATTTTCTTCTCCCGACAACTCATCGCTACCATAAAGCCTTCCATATATTAGATTTGTTGAAATTGCCCAAGATTCAGATAATTTATAACTATAACCAGCTTGAAACTGCCACCTTGAAGAATAAAAATCAAAGTCTTTTACAAAATGAGAACCAACAGTTTTAGAGCCTCCTAATTCGCCTAAAAAATTGTTAGTCCCTCCACCAATTGATACCTCGTGACGTATTTTTCTCCAGTGAACATTGTATTGTGCTAATACAAAACTTCCTGATATTATAAATATTAACAAAAAAGTAATTAATCTTTTCATCTTTTTAATTTTAAAAAAAACAATATAACCTTCTGATTTTCAGAGGATTAGTTTCTTATGTCCCTGCCCCACATTAGTTTCTCCCTCAAAGTGCTAAAATAAGTATTTTCAAACAAATTAACAAAATTAATATAAAAATTTGCACGTTTTATTAAAATTTCTTTAAAATTATCTATGCCATACGCCCTATGATCAAGTGATGCCAAGACTTTACCCTCTTGCGAATCAACAGAAATTTTTATTTCAGAATTTGCAGAAATAACCAATGGTCTAACCGTTAAATTATGATTTGCTATTGGAGTTATCACAAAAACATTGGATTGAGGAGCAACAATTGGTCCTCCACAACTCATAGAATAAGCTGTTGAACCTGTTGGAGTAGAAACAATTAAACCATCTGACCAATACGTGTTTATAAAGTTGCCATCTGAATATACTTTGGTTTTTATCATACTTAATCTTGATTTTTTTTGTATCACAAAATCATTTAAACAAAAGTCTTTACTACCATAAAATTTATTATCGGCTTCAATTTGTATAAGCATTCGCTTTTCAAGACAGTATTTTTTTTCAAAAATTAAATTTAAAGCTGCTAAAAAACTATTTGAACTCACATAAGATAAAAAACCTAATTTCCCTGTATTAATTCCTAATATTGGAATTTCTAAATTACCTACTAAACTTGCTGCTTCCAAAAAAGTGCCATCTCCACCAATGCTAAAAACAAAATCAAATTTTATATCTTCGGGCAAAGCATTTTTATAAACTCCTTTTACTTTTGGTTTATAAAGAACTTTTTTTGAAATAAAATCTAAAAATTTATTATTTATATAAATATTAATATCGCGTTTTATTAACTCTTCAAATAGCTGAATTGCCATACCGTTAAAACTGTTTCCAAAATTTCGTCCAAATATCGCTATGTTCATCTAATATAATTTTATAAGTGGCGTTTGATAATTTACAAATATACCTATTTTTGAGAAATTTGGAATATAAGTTAAATTTATTTGCAATAATCTTTCATAATATGTCTCAATCGAAAGGCCTAAGCCAAAAGTATAATTTATTTTTTTGTTAAATTCATTGTTCGCATTAAAAACATTGTTATATCCATCTGTGTAAATTAAATCACCAAATGCTTCCAAATAAATTTTTGTATATGCTTTTTTAAATTCCTTTGGCAGAAAGTTTGGCAAATTATGTATTTTAGTTTTACTTAGCAAAAAAGACAAAGTATTTTGAGTTTTCACCGAATTATTACCTATAAAATAATAATATTCATAACCTCTAATCCAAAAATCTTTACCAAATTCCAATTGAGCTTGAAAATATGGGTTTTGCGAGTTTTTTTCTTTATAATATTTATAAGAATTTGAAGTGTGAATTGCAAAACGTGAATTATCTATTGTCTTATGAGCCTGAAAATCAAGATTGTATCCAACAAATGAAGTAAAGCAATTATTCAAATTATACCAATATCCTAAATTTGTATTTATTAAAAAACCATTGTTTGCATACACTTTATTATTGCGACTATCAAAATTATAATAAATAAGCGGATTAAAATAATCTGAAATAATTTTTTGCTCTAATACTTCTGTTGTATTAATGTTTTCTTGCAAATAGTGCTTGTAGGCCATTCCTAAACCTACTTGATTGTTTATGTTTATTCTAAAAGAATATATGAAATAGGAATTAAAATTTAAAAAATCAGCAAATTCGTAAACTGCTTTATTATCAAGAATTTTAGAAACAATATTTTTTTGAATAAATGTTTCTGCACTTATTTTTAAGCCATGGTTTTGTGTTTTTTCAAAATTCTGCAAAAATAATGATAGTGAGTAGTGTTGCCTAAATCCTCCTCTAAGTTTTATCCTAAAAAAATTATTTTCCCCTTTTATATTATGTAATTCAACAACAGCTCCATAGTTTATCCGACTTAAATCTTTATCTATAATAAAACTCGATAAGTTTCTGCTTCCATGTTCAAAAATCGGATAAAACCAAAAATACCACCTTTCTTCAAGATTTATTTCTATAAATACAAGGTCTTGATAAATTTCATAAGTTAAATTTACATAATTAAATAAACTTGTTCTTAAAAGATTTTGCTCTGAATTTTCAATTAGTTTTTCAAGTTTTGAATATTCAATACTATCTTTTTCACTAAACTCAAGTTCTTTTAAAATTACTTCTTTTTTAGTTTTATTATTTCCTTTTACAGAAATTTCTGAAATTATATAATTTTGACTTTGTGCTGATTTAGATAAAACAAAGACAATTAAAGCAAATATTATTAAACAATTTCTCAAATGTCAAGATAATTTAAAAAGGAATCAAGTCTATCTTGATAAAAAACTTTTAGTATGTCTTCGCTCAAAAACGAGGCTTTTATTTTATAATCATATCTTTCAAAAGTTTGAATTACAGAAGCCATATCGGTTACATCAAGTTTTATCGTTATACTTATTCCTGTGCTTGCTTCTTGGGTGTTTACAAATAAAGAAAGAATTTTCGCATTATTTGACTCTACAATTTGCGAAATTTCAGACAAAGAATAGTCGTGAATTGTCATTTCTAAAATAATAATTCCTCCGGCTTTATCAACGCTAATCATTTTAGCAAACTCATTAACCATATTGTGCAGAGTGATACTTCCTAAATATTTTTTGTTTACATCTAAAACAGGAACAATAGTAAGTTTAAGTTTTGCAAATAAGTCAACAATTTCGTAAATATGCTGATTTTCATAAATATATGGTCTAATTAGCGATAAATTATGTGTTCCTAAAGCAGAATCTAAATCATTATTATTATATATGTCCGAATCAGAGATTAATCCTAAAAACTCTTCATTATTTACAATTGGCAAATGTGATATTCTATAGGTTTCCATCCAAGCAATTGCCTCGCTTCCTGTATTAGAAGTCTTTAAAACGGGAATAGTTTCAGAAATTAAATTTTGAGCAAGCATAAATATGTTTTTAGATATTTTATAATGCAAACTTAATTAATATATTTGTATCATAAAAATAGAATAATAAAAACTTAAAAAATGAGTTTTAATACTGTCTAATATTTTCAAAAATTAAAATTATGACAAAATTAAGTGTAAATATTAATAAAATTGCAACAATAAGAAATGCACGTGGTGGTAATTTACCTGATGTAAAACTTGCTGCTATAAAATGTGAAATGTTTGGAGCAGAAGGAATAACCGTTCACCCTCGTCCTGATGAGCGACATATTAAGTATCAAGATGTTTATGATATTAGACCTATAATAAAAACAGAATTTAATATAGAGGGTTATCCAAGCAAAGAATTTATAGATTTAGTAAAAAAAGTAAAACCTCATCAAGTAACTTTAGTACCTGACCCACCTGATGTTTTGACTTCAAATGCCGGTTGGGATACAGTTAAGCACAAAGATTTTTTATTTGAAGTTATTTCTGAATTTAAAAATGAGAAAATTAGGACTTCTATTTTTGTAGATACTGAATTTAAAAATATTGAAGGAGCAATTTTAACAGGTTGCGACAGAGTAGAATTATATACAGAACCATATGCCACAGATTTTGAGAAAAATAAAGAAAAAGCAGTTGCACCTTTTGTTAAAGCAGCCGAATTAGCTCTAAAACTTGGCTTAAAGATTAACGCCGGGCATGATTTGAATTTACAAAATTTAAAATATTTTGTTCAAAATGTAAAAGGAGTTTCAGAAGTTTCTATAGGGCATGCTCTTATTTCAGATGCTCTTTATTTTGGTTTAGATAATACAATAAAATTATATTTAAGAGAACTAAAATAAAAGAGGCTATGTCAAAACAAGGTTTAAAACAATAAACTTTCAAGCTTTTTCAGAAGTGTTAAAATGTAAGGCTCTGAACTTGAGGACTAAGGAGCTTACAGAGGTAGCTGACTGAGTCCGAATATTGAAAGAAGCAGTTTGACACTTATGAGACAACGCCTTCTAATTCCAATTTTTACAATAAAGAAAACGCAGCTGTAAGTCCGGCCATAACTATGGCAACCATACTCATAAGTTTTATTAAAATATTTAAACTTGGTCCGGCAGTGTCTTTAAACGGATCGCCAACTGTATCGCCTGTAATTGCGGCTTTATGGGCTTCTGAACCCTTACCGCCACAACAACCATCTTCTACGTGTTTTTTTGCATTATCCCAAGAACCTCCAGAGTTTGCCATAAAAATTGCTAAAATAAAACCTGTTGACACAGCTCCAAGTAGCAAGCCCATTACTCCAGGAACTCCAAATAAGATTCCCATTAGTATTGGGATAGCAATTGCTAAAATAGAAGGTAAAAGCATTTCTCTTTGCGCACTTTTTGTTGATATCTCCACACAACGTGCATAGTCGGGTTCTGCTTCGCCTGTTAAAATTCCTTTTATTTCTCTAAATTGCCTTCTTACTTCTTCAACCATGCCTTCGGCTGCCCTGCCAACAGCGTTCATTGTTAAGCCGGAAAATAAAAAAGCCGACATTGCTCCAATAAAAACTCCCACAAGTACAATAGGATTCATTAAATTGACTTTAAAAAAAGACATTATTTCGGGAATTGTTGCAGAATGAATATCACTGCCGGTAAGTGTCATAAATTCATTTGCTTTTTCGGGTATTCTAGCCATAGCTATTTTTATTTCTTCAATATATGAAGCTAAAAGAGCTAAAGCTGTTAAGGCTGCTGACCCAATAGCAAAACCCTTGCCGGTTGCCGCAGTAGTATTTCCTAATTGGTCTAAAGCATCTGTCCTGCGTCTTACTTCAGGGTCTAGTCCACTCATTTGTGCATTTCCACCTGCATTATCGGCAATAGGTCCATATGCATCTGTGGCAAGAGTAATCCCTAAAGTAGAAAGCATACCAACAGCTGCTATTGCAATTCCATAAAGTCCCATTCCAATATTGTCGAAATTAAATTTTGCTGCAAATAAATAAGATAATATTATGGAAGTTGCTACAATAAAAACAGGAATTGCTGTCGAAATCATTCCAGTACCAATACCTTGAATAATAACTGTAGCATGACCTGTTTGTGCAGAACCAGAAATTTTTTGAGTAGGTTTAAAACCGGATGAGGTAAAATATTCCGTAGATTTTCCTATCCCAATTCCGCCAGCTAAACCAACCAACATTGCAATCCAAATACCTTGAAAATTTGGAAGACCTAAATAATATAAAACTCCAAGCGAGAAAATTGCAATTAAAATAGAACTTATATTTACTCCTCTTCCTAATGAAGCCAAAAGTTGTTTTTGTGTAGCTCCTTCTTTGGTTTTTACCAAAAAAATTCCAAGAATAGATAATATAATTCCTACAGCTGCAATTAACATTGGTGCAATAACTGCGTTAAACTGAATTTCAAGTCCACTTGATTTAAAAGCTACTGCCCCCAAGGCTGCAGTTGAAAGAATTGCCCCACAATATGATTCATATAAATCTGCTCCCATTCCTGCTACGTCTCCAACATTATCTCCAACATTATCTGCAATAGTTGCAGGATTACGTGGGTCATCCTCAGGAATATCGGCTTCTATTTTACCAACTAAATCTGCTCCAACATCAGCAGCTTTTGTATAAATACCTCCGCCTACACGAGCAAACAAAGCTTGAGTAGAAGCACCCATACCAAATGTTAAAGTAGTGGTAGTAATTATAATTAATTTCATAGACGGGTCAGCAGCAATTAAAGGATTTGTTGTAGAATCTAATGCTCCAATTACATATTGTAAAATAATAAACCAAGCCGAAATGTCTAATAATCCTAATCCTACAACTACTAATCCCATTACTGCACCAGACCTAAAAGCAAGTTTTAAACCTGCATTTAATGAGTGGCGAGCAGCATTTGCAGCACGTGAAGAAGCATAAGTAGCTGTTTTCATGCCGAAAAATCCAGCTAAACCAGAGAAAAAACCACCTGTTATAAATGCAAAAGGAACCCAAGGATTTTGAATTTTTAATATATAAGCCATAATTGCAAACAATATTGTTAAAATAACAAAAACAATTATAACAACTTTGTATTGTTGTCGCATATAAGCCATAGCACCATCTCTAACATACAATGCAACTTTTTTCATCATATCTGTTCCTTCGCTCTCTTTCATCATTTTTTTAAAAAAGTACCAAGCAAATCCTAAAGCTAAGAGAGAGGCAAAAGGAATTAACCAAAACATAGTTTCTGTAATCATAATTTTTTAATTAATTTGTTGTTAATCTAATCCATAAAACTAAGTGCAAAATTCCGATTTTTTTTTAATATACAAAACTAATTTACTATATTCTTTTAAGATTTTTATAAATATCTTTTTAAAAGCTAAGATTTATAAACAAAAAATCATTATTTTTGTTTTAAAATTTATTATGAATAAAGTGAAGTTCACGCTAATACTTTTATTGATTTTAACAATAAATACTAAGTTTTTATCAGCTCAAAAATATACACAAGCTCCCGATTTTTCACTATACGACACAAAAGGAGAAGAAGTAAATCTATACGATAGCCTTGCCGAAGGGAAAGTTATTTTGCTACACTTTTTTTCTATAAATTGCGGTTCCTGTCATACCGTAGCACCTATTGTTGATTCTATTTACAGACAATTCGGTTCAGGAACTGAAGATTTAATTGTGTGGGGTATTGTTCAGCAAGATTATAATAGTGAACAAATTGAAGCTTTTATGGAATTGCATGATTTAAGTTTTAGATGCTTTCCTACAGGTCATGCAACTGATGTGTTTGGTTTATATGACATTCTTTATACACCGCAAATAATGATGGTTTGCGATTATATGCTTTCCCCCTCATTGTCTTATTATAATATTATTGAAACATTAAGCTATTGCATTCCTACTATTAAAGTTGAAGAAAAATTAAATGAATTTAATATTAATATTATAGGTGGTGTTTTAAATATTGAATCAAATAAAAAAATTAAGGAAATACAAATATTCGATTATATGGGACGCTTAATTTTAACAAAGAAAAACCCTAAAAACAACATAAATATTTCTGCTTTAAACTCAAATTCATTATATATTATAAATTTTGTTTTTGATGACGACTCAAGATTTATCTCTAAAATTATATCACAATGAAAAACAAATTAAGCTTGTTCCTTTTATTTTCTTTATTACTTAGTTTTGTTGCCTGCACTACTATTTACAACTATGATTTAAGCATAAGCGGACTTGATGATTTGCCTGCAACAAAAGCTTGTTTAGAAAAATATTTACCAAAATCAATTGATGCTCAAAAAGGAAAACAAAATAAAGAACTGCAAGTAATTGCCCTGAGTTTTGATAACTACCAAGATGAAATCATAGATTCTTTAATTTCTGATTCTGTGGAATTCAAAGACAACAGCTACTTGCTTAAATTTAAAATCATTGCTATAGACCCGTTTGATGGGACAAGTGAATTTGTCGTAGAAAAACAATATTTTCTACATAATTAAACTTATAAGTATTTTATAGTTTTATTGAGCTTGCAATTTTTTCAGCTAAATCTTCAAACTCTTGTTTAGACATTTTCACCCTTGGGTTAGAAAAACTTAAATCAGCTTCTTCGTCCATTGGAACAAGGTGGATATGAGTATGTGGCACTTCTAAGCCAACTACAACTAAACCAATTCTTTTGCAATCCACATTAGCTTCTATTCCTTTAGCAATTTTTTTAGAAAATATTAAAATTTTTGATAAAACTTCATCAGAATTATCAAAAATATAATCAACTTCTTGTTTAGGCACAACAAGAGCGTGACCTTTTTTCAAAGGATTGATATCCAAAAAAGCAATAAAATCATCATCTTCTGCAATTTTATAACAAGGAATCTCTAAATTAATAATTCTTGTGAAAATTGAAGTCATTTTATATTGAAATATTTAAAATTTCGAAAGTAACCGTCCCATTTGGAACTTGAATTTCTACTATATCGCCAACTTTTTTACCTAAAAGACCTTTAGCTATTGGAGTGTTAACAGAAATTTTCTTTTCTTTTAAATTAGCTTCTGATTCTGAAACTATTGTATATTCCATAGTAGAGCCAGTTTTAATATTTTTTAAGCTAACTTTATTTAATATTTGTACTGCATCTGTATTAATTTGACTTGGGTCTAATACTCTTGCATTTCTAACAATTTCTTGAAGTTTATTAATTTTCATTTCTAATAAACCTTGGGCTTCTTTGGCTGCGTCATACTCTGCATTTTCTGATAAATCACCTTTATCACGTGCTTCAGCAATTTGTTTTGAAATATTGCTTCTTTCCACATTTACCAATCTATC
Source organism: Bacteroidales bacterium (assembly GCA_023228725.1). Lineage (GTDB taxonomy): Bacteria > Bacteroidota > Bacteroidia > Bacteroidales > ML635J-15 > Bact-19. The sequence goes on from JALOAQ010000001.1 coordinate 32,777, forward strand.
TAACTCGTCTTTTAATTTTTTTAACCCTTCTTCGGTTAAATAAGAAATTTTCTCAGACATATTAATGATTATTTTAATTTAAACTCTTATAAAACAAAAGAAACCTCCCGTTTTCGGAGATTTCTATACTGCAAAAATATTAAATATAATAATACAAAACAAATATTAATTTAAATATTTATTAACAAGGCTTCATTTCTTAAAATTATATTTAATGTTTGAAGTGGCGAACCCCTGTAAAGACCATAGCTATATCATTTTCATCACAAAACTTTACTGTTTCTTCATCTCTAATAGAGCCACCCGGTTGGATAACTGCACTTATCCCTTCTGCATGAGCTATTTCAATTGAATCACTAAAAGGAAAAAAAGCATCAGAAGCCATTACAGCATCTTGTAAATCAAAATTGAAAATTTTTGCTTTAGATATTGCTTGCTTTAGAGCATCTACACGCGAAGTTTGTCCTGTTCCGCTGGCTAATAATTGTTGATCTTTTACAAGTACTATTGCATTAGATTTTGTGTGCTTCACTAACTTATTTGCAAAAATTAAATCTGAAATTTGGCCTTTAGTTGGCAGTTTTTTCGTTACATAATTAAAATCACTTTCAGTTTCAATACTAAGGTCTCTGTCTTGAAATAAAACTCCGTTTAAAACAGTTCTAAAACTTTTTTCTTGTAATTCGCTATGTTTTTGTATTAAAATTATTCTGTTTTTCTTTTGTTTTAAAATATCTAATGCAGTTTTTGTAAAATCCGGAGCTATGATTATTTCAAAAAATATTTTATTTATTTTTTCTGCACTTGCTTGGTCAACAATTTGATTTGTAATAATAACACCTCCGAAAGCAGAAACAGGATCAGCCTCTAAAGCAGCATCCCAAGCATCGCTTAATATAACTCGCGAAGCAATGCCACAAGCATTATTATGCTTTAATATCGCACAACTTGTTTCTTCAAATTCAGAAATTAAGTTTACAGCTGCATCAATATCTAAAAGATTATTGTAAGAAATTTCTTTCCCATGTACTTGATTAAACAAATTTTCTAAATTTCCAAAATATTTAGCCTTTTGATGTGGGTTTTCTCCATATCTTAAAGTTTTTCCTTGCTTTTCTGAAAATTTTAATTCAGTGAAATTATTATTATCAAACCAGTTAAAAATTGCAGTGTCATAAGCCGAACTAATGCCAAAAGCTTCTAAGGCAAATTTTTTGCGAATATCTATATCTGTACAACAAGAATTTTCTTCCAACAAACTATGCAAGTCGTGGTATTGAGAAAGATTTGAAACAACTAAAACATCATTATAATTTTTAGCTGCAGCTCTAATTAAAGATATACCGCCAATATCAATTTTTTCAATTATTTCAGCCTCATCTTCGCTGTTTTTTACAGTTTCTTCAAAGGGATATAAATCAACTATTACTAAATCAAAATTAGGAATTTCGTAATTTTTTATTTCTTTTTGGTGTGATTCATTTTCGCGAATTGATAAAATTCCACCAAAAACTTTTGGATGTAAGGTTTTTACTCTACCATCAAGAATTGAAGGGTAAGAAGTAAGGTCTTCAATTTTAATTGCCTTAATACCTAATTCATTAATAAAATCCCAAGTACCACCTGTAGAGTAAATTTCAATATTATGTTTTTCTAAAGTTTTTACAATAATTTCTAAACCATCTTTATGGTAAACCGAAATAAGTGCTGAATTGATTTTTTTTTGCATTGTATTTTTATTTTAATCTGCCAAAATTAAATATTTTAATGCAAAAACTCAGAAAATTTTTAATTTTTAATTAACAAGTTATGAAACTTCAATATAAATTCGGTAAGCTGTTTCGGGCAAAATATTAATGAGAGATAAATAACCACTTTTAATTTTATTATTTTTTAAAACTAATGGTTTCTCTTGTTGTTGTTTTAAATCTTCATTGTAAAAATAAGTCTGTTTTGCATTGTGTTCAACAAACATTTTGCCTGTTGAATTATTGTCTATAAATTTATCAAACAAAACTCTTGCAACATAACCCATAGTTGTTCTAAGATTTATCTCAACGCAAGGATGGATTTTTATTTCAGAATTTTCTAAATATAAAAACATGTCTATTCCTAAAATTCCAGAATAATATGGAGAAATTTCCTTTTTAATAAATTTTATAAGTAATTTTTGAATTTCTAAAAAAATTTCTTCTTCAAAACTAAAATTACAAAGTTTGCTTAAAATTTTCACATCACTCATCAATTCAGAATATTGAAATCTGCCTTTTTCTGTTTCAAACAAAGAATATCCACAAAATTCAACATAATTTTCTTTGCATAAAAATTCCATAGCAAAGTTCTGAACGACAGAGTATTGCTTTTCGAGTATTATGCTTTTCTGTTTTTCTAAATTATTTTTAATCCAGCCCAAATGACTATGACTCATTTTATTTTTAATCCATTGTAATCCTTTGCCACTTCCCGACCAAGGTAATTTTACAACAATTTCTTTATTTTTGTTTAAAAAAGTTTCAATTTCTATAATTTTCGTTAATTCTGTAGCCGATATTTTTAAAATTTTATCGCAAACATGATTTTTTGATAAAAAATCATGCAGTTTTATTGCTAAACTTCTATGCGAGAGCTCTCTTGTTTTTTTTAGTTTTTCTGAATTTGGAAGTAATATATTATTTAAACCAAAATCTTGCAATTGTTTTTTAAGTGTTTTGTTCCATGCCCAAACTTCAACTTTTTGAATTTTAGAAAAATCAGGACTTAAACTTATAATATTTGAATTTGCTAATTGTGGAAATTTTGTTTTTAACTCACTTAACCAATTTTCAGAATTAAAATAATCAAAAACAAAACAATTATCATTGCTAAACCAAATTGGGAAAACAGACAAATCTTGAGCAAATTTTTTAGCTGATTGTGGGGCATTAAAATTCTCATCATCACAAGCTAATGCTAAATCGTGTTCAGGATTAAATATGCAAAGTTTGTTTTTCATAAAATATTTTCAAAAATAGAAAAATTTTAACTAAAAAAAATTTCAACAGCTTGAAAAAATTATTACATTTGCAAGTCAAAATTTCATTCTTGAGTTTAAGTATAGAAAACATATTATTAATAGGTTCTATTCTGCTAATTATTTCAATAATTTTAGGAAAAACCTCTTTTAGATTTGGTGTGCCTACTTTGGTTTTTTTCTTAGCCGTAGGAATGTTAGCCGGAGCCGAAGGACCAGGAAAAATTGTTTTTGATAATTCTATAGTAGCTCAATTTATAGGTGTTGTTGCACTTAATGTCATTCTTTTTTCCGGTGGATTGGACACAAGTTATAAAGCTATACGTCCGGTTCTGGGACAAGGTGTGATTTTGGCAACTCTTGGAGTAGCCCTTACCGCAATTATTACAGGATATTTTATTCATTTTGCTTTTGGCTTTAGTCTATTTGAAGGAATGCTTATTGGCTCTATTGTGTCTTCAACTGATGCAGCTGCAGTTTTTTCGATTTTAAGGTCTCGAAATATAGCTTTAAAGGATAATTTGCGACCTTTACTTGAATTTGAAAGCGGAAGTAATGACCCAATGGCTTTTTTCCTGACTATTTCTTTTACTGCTTTAGTAACTGACCCAAGTGCAAGTGTTTTAAGAATTTTTCCAAAGTTTTTAATGATGTTTTCTCTTGGCGTTGGTTTTGGTTTTGGCTTCGGATATCTTGGAAAACTAGTAATTAATAAAATCAAATTAGGTTTTGAAGGTTTATATCCGGTCTTAGCTATAGCTTGGATGTTTTTAACATATTCTGTTACAGATTATTTTTGGGGAAATGGCTTTCTTGCTGTATATATTTGCGGAATATATTTAGGAAATGTTAGTATTATGCACAAAAAAGCTATTGTAAAATCATTTGACGGTTTTGCTTGGCTTATGCAAATAATACTTTTTTTAACCTTAGGATTATTGGTAAATCCAAGCGGAATAATTCCAATTATTGGCGTTGGCTTGTTAATTTCATTATTTTTAATGCTTGTATCAAGACCAGTAAGCGTATTTATTAGTTTGATAATTTATAAAATGAAATTTAAAAATAAAGTTTTTGTTTCATTAGTAGGATTAAGAGGAGCTGTTCCTATTGTTTTTGCAATATATCCCATGCTTGCCGGAGTAGAACATTCGCAAACAATTTTTAATATAGTTTTCTTTATTTCTTTAAGTTCTGTTCTTATTCAAGGTTCAGGTATTGGTATTTTTGCGAAATGGCTAAAAGTTGCAATGCCTGCTAAAGTAAAGCGAAAATCTATTATAGAAAGATTGCTTGATGAAGAGGCAAAATCAGAAATTGCTGAAATTACAATAGGCGAAACTTCACCACATATCGGAAAAACAATAGTAGAATTAAACTTTCCTGAAACTGCCATTATTGCTATGATACAAAGAGGTGAAAAATATGTTATCCCAAAAGGAAATACAGAAATTAAAGAAGGTGATATTTTTGTTATTCTATCCGAAAATATTGAAAATATTGAAACTTTAGAACATTGTTTGAATACTCTAATTTAAACTTGAAAAATAAGTATCTAAATAATTAATCCTCGCTCTTAACCAATTTTTAAGATATTCATATTCTGCCTCAGTATCAATGTTTAAACTCCAAATCAAATTTTCTTTGTCTATTATTCCTGATTTTATAATCGGATTTATAGATTTTTCAAATTCATCTAAAATTTCTTCTTCTGAAAAAACATTCTGAGCTAAATCAAACCATCTAGTTTTTACTTTAGCTTTAAAATTATTTGGATTTAATTCAAAAAGTCTGTCATACAAATTATTTGATAATATTCCTGTTGGTTCTATATAGCTTCTGTCCCAAAACAAGCCCCAACTTGCATCTAAATCCCAAGGTAAAATTATAAACTTTTTAGTTTCGCGAGATTTCATTAAAAAAATATTTTTCCCGGTATTGTCAAAGGCTGAACATAAATTTAAAAACAAATAATAATCAATAAAATTATCAATATCAATATAATAATCTATAGAATCTATAAAATTTTTATCCTTAGAATTTACAATAAAATTTCTCAATTTTTTTAATTCTTCCCAATTTATCAAAGACTTTGGGTTTGGATATTTTTGCTCCCAACCATCCCAATAATCTGTTTTAGGAACTTTTTCATTTGCATATTCAAATCGAGTTGCCCCATCGTGCCAGTCTTTTGCTTTGTATAAAACTTCTGAATTTGTTTTAAGACCTAATATTTCATCACTAAAATTTTCATTTAAACAATATAATCCTTGATGTTTATTATTTATAAAAAGCTCAACAGGCATGGTATTAATTGAAAAATGATTTTTAGAATCACTAATTTTTGACCAAATAGAAAAAGATACAGAATTTCTAAGTCTTAAATCATCAATATAAGCAGCGTCTAAAATCCATTTATAATTTTCTCTTTCGCCAACAAGTTTTGTGTTTTTGTAGGTTTTTATATCTTTATTTGCTAGACTGTTAAAACCAAAACTTTTTTTAGGGTAAATTTGAGAACTTGCTCCTCTATATTCAATGCCAACATAACCAAGATAATCAGGTTTTGAAACTTCAGGATAAGAAATATGAATAAACGCAGGTATTTTCGGGTCATCAAAAATGTTTAAAGTTTTTGAAATTCTAACAATTGGAAGTGCTGTAAATCTTAATTTTATTTCAACAGAATCAGTGTTTGTAACAAAACAAAAGCTATAATCTTTTTTATATTCAATGTTTTTAAATTCTAAATTTTTTGAATTTTCTAATAAATTCCCCTCATAATATACTTTAACTAAAGGACTAAAATTGATTATTGGGCTAAAATTTTCCAAGTCTATTTCGCTTAAACTATAAGTCAAACTGCTAGTTTCTTCATCAAAAAAGCAAGGTTTGGAATTAAAATATATAAGCGACTCTAATTTTAGATCTTCTTTTGTTTCAGGAATTAAAACAAGTTCTTCCTTATAACATGAAATTATATTCACAAAAATAAAGACTAAAAGCGGGAAATATTTTAATTTATTTATTGGCAAATCAGTTATTTTAGATGATTTAAACATTAAAAGTATTGTAAATACAATAAAAACTTCAAAGATAAGCAAAAAGACAAAAAATAATGTAAATATTTAAATTCTTTTAAATAAATAGATTATCTTTGTCGCTCGGTTCGAGAAACCGAAATTATTAATAATTAAATTAATTAAAAATTATGGCAGTAAAATTAAGACTGGCAAGGCACGGACGCAAAAGACAAGCTTATTATCACATTGTTGCAGCCGATAGCCGCGCACCACGAGATGGTAAGTATATTGAAAGAATTGGTTCTTACAATCCTGTAAGTAATCCAGCTAAAATTGAGTTAGACTTTGACAAAGCATTAACTTGGATAATGAACGGAGCTCAACCAAGCGACACAGTAAGAAGGATTTTATCTTACAAAGGTGTTTTAATGAAAAAACACTTATTAGATGGCATTAAGAAAGGAGCTTTCGATGAAGCAGAAGCAGAAAGAAGATTTCAAGTTTGGCTAAAAGAAAAAGAAGCTAAAATTACTTCTAAAGTATCGGATTTAGAGTTGGCAAAACGTGAAGCTGATAAAGAAAGATTAGAAGCTGAACGTAAAATTAAAGAACAAAAGGCAGAAGCTATTGCTAAAAAATTCGCAGATGAAGCAGCTGAAGCTAAAGCTGCCGAAGATGCAAAAAAAGCTTCTGAAGAAGTAGAAGAAACTAAAGCCGAGGTAAACTCTGAAAAAGAAACTCCTGAAGCAAGCTCTGAAGAAACTGTTGAGCCAAGTAAGGAGTAATTATGTTTTTTGGTGAAGAAGAATTAATAAAAATTGCTGAAATCACTAGAACTCACGGAGTTGAAGGTGATGTTTTATTAAGCCTTAATCCCGATTTTGATAAAAATATTATTACTGAAGATTTGCCGGCATTCCTAATTATTGATGGAATGCCGGTTCCTTTTTTTATAGAAAAAATTAAAAAATTAGGCAATAAGATTATAGCAGGATTCAGACATATTGAAACTATGGAAATAGCGGAAAAATATGTGGGATTGGATATTATGACTTTAAAATCATTATTTGAAGATTTTGATGAGCAGGAATATTCAGAAGAATTAATTGGATATTCTGTATTTGATGAAAAATCAGGTTTTATTGGAAAAGTTTCATTATTTAACGACATTCCAGGTAATCCGGTGATAGAAACAGAATTCCAAGCTAAAACAATAATTATTCCTTATTCCGAAGATATTATTTTAAAAATTGACGATAAGAAAAAAGAAATCCAAATTTCTGCACCCCAAGGACTAATAGATTTGTATTTAGAGCCGTAATTTAATGAAATTTTTCCCAATTTCTTAAAATATAATTTGGACATTAATTGGACAAAAAAACATTAAACGCCTGATAATTAGACAAATAATTTTAATTAATTTTGGACATTGACCGGACATTTTGAAATAAAAATAATTCTAAGTAAAAATTACTATCTTGGTAAAAATATTTTAATATACAGATTAGTCCCTAAATTCTAATTATGCAAAAACAAACAAAAAATAGAATTTTTGGCTTAGATATTTTGAGGAGCTTGGCTATAATCATTGTTGTGCTTGGTCATAGTGAGTTTCCTTTTATTAAAGATTTTTTGAAGCTCCCTTTACCTGATGGTGTTGATTTATTTTTTGTTTTAAGCGGTTTTTTAGTTGGCTCAATAATAATTAAGGACATAGAAAAAAATAAAAAATACGAATTTAAACAAGTGTCAAATTTTTTAAAAAGGAGGTGGTATAGAACTTTACCAAATTATTTTTTATTTCTTTTAATAAATATTATTCTCATAAATTTTGGCTTGATTAAAGGTGTTTTAAATAAATATTTAATTACGTTTTTTGTTTTCTTTCAGAATTTTTTCAAACCTTTTGATTTTTTATTTTGGGAATCTTGGAGTTTGTCGGTTGAAGAATGGTTTTATCTTAGTTTTCCTATAATAATTTTCATTTTATTTACTCTTACAAAATTTAAAATTAAAAAGAAAAATATTGTCCTAACTTCTATTTTTATTATAATTATTTTTCCTTTTTTGTTCAGATTATATAAAGCATATTCCTACCCACATTTAGATTTTGACTTATATTTTAGAAAATTAGTTTTAACAAGGCTTGATACTATTGGATTTGGAATTTTGGGAGCATATATAAATTTTTACCATCAAAGTTTTTGGAATAAATTTAAAAATTATTTTTTTGTACTAGGCATAAGTTTACTCAGCTTTCTAATAGTACATAAATTTTCCGGTTTTTTTCTAAAAACATTTTATTATTCTTTAATTGGACTTTCAATATTATTTGTTTTACCAATATTACAAAATTTAAAAAACGAAACTATTCCTTTTAACCCTATACGGTTTATAAGCAAGATTTCATATTCTATGTATTTGCTACACTTACCTTTAATGTATATTTTTATCCAAAATTTTCCTGTATCAAATAAGCTTGAAAGTTTAATTATTTATATTTGTTTTTGGTTAGTTTTAATACTTTTTTCGTTTTTGATATATAATTTTTATGAAAAACCTTTAATGGATTTGAGAGATAAGAACAAAAAATAAAAATTATTAATATTTCTGTTGTATAATAATCCAAAACTGTCCACTATAATAATTTAAAATTAGTCAGTTAACTACCACAAAAACCAGCATTTATGTCAGCACCAGAAATATTCCGTGAATAAAATACACTTTTGATGATTTACAATTTAATTTAAAAAAAGCCAATGAAAATATTTGTTTCATAAAAATTATTCGTATTTTTGACATTTACCAATATAAAGTAAATATAAATGAAACTTTGGGATAATGAAATAGAAAAACAATTCTTCATTGAAGCACTAAAAAACTTTGCTTCCCCAGAGCAATTGTTTTATAACTTAAGGGATGGTCATTTTGCTTATGTACCTAAAGGGAAAGAGGCAGAAGGTCAAACCTTACAAAGTAGAAATTCTCTCATAGGTCAGTTTACTGAAAAATGGAGTAAAACTTTTTTGGAGCCAATTGCAAGAAGCCAGAATCTGTTTGCAGTTAATAGCGTTATTTGTGAAGAAATTGGTTTACCACCACGTTCAAGTGCCGATTTAGCTTTTTGCACAACTAACCATACTCAACAAAAACCCGAAAACATAAAACTCATTTTTGAGATTAAAATGAGTATTGTCTCAAACTATAAGTTCATAGAGCCTGATAAAGTAGAATTAATTGGAAATTATAAGTCTCATAAAGGGAATCCGGGTTTGCTTCGTTCAGATTCTATGCTAAAAGCAATTGGGAAATCTATTAATATTAGAGTTTCAGGTATAGAGTCAGCCAAAATTCCAATAATTATTTTGGGGAATACACCAATCCAAACAAGTTACGCACATAAAGTAGATTTTCTAAAATCAGCAGGGGTAATTCAAGGCTTTTGGTCTGTTAATCCAAACCCTACGAACTCCGAATATATTAAAAAACTAAATATCTTGGTTTTGAAACTTTCTATGATACAACGAGAATATCAGAACTATGCAAAGAATTAGTTTCGGAAGATATGAATTATTTTTCTTCAATGGTATCAAAGAAGAAACTTGGTGAGCTCATAAGAATATCAAATAATGCAAGGACCGACATTGAAAAGCAGAAAAATTTTTACAACTAATACGCAATTAAATATGAACACAAAAATAGGAACAGAAACAAGCACATTTGGAACAAAAGGGCGTATTAATCACGACAGTTCAAAGTTTTACGACTCTAAATTATACAGTGAACTTGATAGGAAAAAGATTGTTGATAAAACTACTAATACATTTCCTGAGGAAATTGAGAATAAGATTATCCTTGGTTCAGCAGAGAATATGAAAGAGATTCCAAATAATTCTGTCCAGCTAATGATTACATCACCTCCTTACAACGTTTCAAAAGAATATGATGAAGATTTATCATTAAAACAATACCTTAAACTTTTAGAAAACTCTTTTAAAGAAACTTACAGAGTTCTTGTAAATGGTGGTAGAGCTTGCATTAATGTTGCTAACCTTGGCAGAAAACCTTATATACCCTTATCTGATTATATTTCAAAAATAATGAGCGATATTGGGTTTAATATGCGTGGAGAGATTATTTGGAATAAAGCAGCAAGCGCAAGTCCTTCAACAGCTTGGGGCAGTTGGATGAGTGCTTCAAATCCAACCTTGAGAGACATTCACGAGTATATTCTAATTTTTTCCAAAGGAGATTACAAACTTGAACTGAAAGGACGAAAAAACACTATTCTAAAAGAACAGTTTATAGAATGGACTAAATCTATTTGGACTATGAATGCAGAGAGTGCAAGAAGAATTGGGCATCCTGCTCCTTTTCCAGAAGAACTACCTTATAGACTAATACAGCTTTATTCTTATCAAGACGATGTAATACTTGACCCTTTTATGGGGAGTGGAACGACAGCAGTTTCCGCTCTAAAATCAGGCAGAAAGTATGTGGGTTATGATATATCACAAGATTATATCGACCTTGCTAATAAAAGAATTGAACCTTTAAAAAAACAAAAAAGGCTATTTGATTCTAACGGAGAACTAATAGAACAATGACAGGTTACAAAAAAATTACTCTCTGTGCTACTTCGTGGTGAGAATAGGCGAATTTCACGAATACGTTCTTGTAATTCCTTAAAATAATTCATAGAGTTTCCTAATTTAAACCTATCGTCATTCAAAGTAAAACCTTTGATGATATATTCTCTTAAACGCTGTGTTGCCCATATGCGGAATTGTGTTCCTTGCAATGATTTCACGCGGTAGCCAACAGAAATAATGACATCGAGATTGTAATAATCAAGCTCTCGTTCAACATTTCTCATTCCTTCTTGTTGAACTGTTCGGAATTTCCGAACAGTTGCCATAGGATCTAATTCTCCCTCTTCAAAAACATTTTTTATATGCACACTTACAGTTGCTTTCACCTTTTGAAATAATTCACAAATTTGTGCTTGTGTCAACCAAACGGTTTCGTCTTCTAAACGCACATCTATTTTAATATTGCCCTCAGAATTTTGGTAAATGATGATATTATTAGTCATAGTTTTATTATCCTTTAATATTCATGAAAAGTGTAATAACAAAGATAAAAGAAAATTACATATTTTTGAAGTAAATCAGTCAAGAATATTTCTAAATATTGTGTTTTTAAAGATATCTTAACTCTCGCTTGTAAAAGCTATAAAGCTAATTATATCCCCACAAACTCAATCAGAACTCAAAATACTTTAAAAGCCACTGCGGACAACGAACTGCTTTAAATTTTTCAGTATTTACAAAACCTAATGTTACAATAGCGGAATTTAAAAGATTATTATCCTTATCATACATTTTTTGATAAAAAACAAGTTTTACTTTCGGGATTTCTGTAATACTAGTTTTAATTATAACTTCTTCATCAAATTTTGCAAATCTATGATATTCAAGGTTTACATTTATTGCAGGACAAACTATTCCTTTTTCTTCGGCTTCTGAAAACGAAAAACCAAGTTTTCTCATAAACTCGCCTCTTGCAGCTTCGTAAACTCTCAAATAGTTTGCATAATACATTACTCCCATTGCATCAGTATCTGCATATAGAACTCTATACTTCATTTCGTGCTCAATCATTATTTCCTGTATTTTAAATGTAAATAAATTTCTCTACTTACCCATGAGTCGCTGGCTGCATATTTTATTTGTTTTTCGTTTAATTCTTCTGCTGCCCAATTACTAAGCTGTTGAGCTTTTGAAACTCTAAGATTTAAAACAATAGCTGCTATTTTTTTTAAACTCATTTCTTCAATATCAAACTCTTTCACGTAATCTTGTAGTTCGATAAAAGATTGAGGATTAAAGTTTTTTAGCTTTTTCAAGGCTTTTAAATCGTCATGTATAGATACACCTACTTTTAAATATTTAGGAGAAGATAAAATATTTACAACTTCTTTTTGTAATTCTAATTTATTTAATCTAAAAAGATAAGTTTTTTCTGCACTACTCAATTGCAACAAAGAAACAGGAGTATTATTAGCTAATCCTTTTTTAAAACATGGTTTAGTTTCTGTGTCAAAACCCCAAATAGTTTCCAAAAAAAGCTCATCTTTAATTTTATTATAAATTTCTATATTATCAACAATAACAACCTCGCCTTTGAAAGAAAATAAAGGTAATTTCTGAACCTCTTCATTGCTAATATTTGCTTTATAAATCAAAATCTTCTTCGTTTTGAAAATTAATTTCGTGTAAACTTTTCATTAAAACCACAGCTCTAATTCCCCAATAAGTTTTAAAATTTTCTTGACAATAATAAAATGCTGCAAGAGTAATTTCATCAACTCCAAGTTTAAAAGCTCCAATAAAGTCTCCAATTTCTTGATATAAATCAGCGTATAATTCTGATAAACCAACATTCAGAGAATCTAAACTATTCATAACTGTTGCATCCTGAATTTGAACATATTGGTCATCTTCATCTAATTTTGCTGCTACAACTTGCTGAATATAAGACCAAGAAGCTTCGTCAATAAATTTTTCTGTAAAATCATCGTCAAAATCTTCAAGTTCTGGCAATAATAAAGCTTTTAAATAAAGTAAAGGAAGAATTTTTAATGACGTTTCAATAAATTCTTTTTTAGAAATTTTTGCAGAAGCTTCTAAAAAAGCAATAAACTCTTTGGCAACTGTTGCAAACTCAACTGTTTCTTTTGTGTAAATTAATTCTGTATTATACATATAAGTTATTGACCATCAACAAGTATCCAGAAAAACACAAAATTTATTAGCTCATTATCCGGACGTAAATATGAAAAATAAGGAGCAATAGCAATTACTCTTTTCTTAAAAACTCCTTCTGCAATATACCATTCTTCTAAAAACCTTATTTTTACAATATTGCTATGGTCTAATTGAACTTTCATTATATCTGTTTTATTTGGCAAAACAGTTGTATCAATTACTTCAAACTCGTAATTAAAACATTTTTCCATATAGTTTTTCAATTCAGTTTCAGGAATTTCTTCAAAACTACTATAATCTCCACTAATATCGAAATAATAAGTTTTTAGCTTACCAATTATTGCATCATTTAGTAAATCTTGTAAAAACTCGCTATCCTGAGGACTAGGCAAGTTTTCCCAAAACCAATCCGGATTATTTTTGCTTCTATCTCCAATTAATTCATTACGAATTGGCACATCATACATTATTTTGTTTGTAATATCGAGTTTTTCGCCTTGATAATCATTTTCGGAAGCTTTTATAATTTTTCCATTAATTACGATATCATCAGCTTTATTTCCACAAGAAGCAAGAAAAAGTGTAATAAAAGCAAAACAAATTAAAATTACCAAATTTTTCATATATGAATTTTTTTCAAAGTTAAAAAAAACTTTAAAAATAAAAAAAATCTACTGCAATTTACAATAGATTTTTGTGATCTAGTCAGGATTCGAACCTGAGACCTACGGCTTAGAAGGCCGTTGCTCTATCCAGCTGAGCTACTAGACCATATTATTTGGTTTGCAAAAGTATAAAATAATATCAATTGAACAAAATATTTTTAATAATATTTTATTTGGCTCAAAATCAAAGCCTTAAAACGCAAAATCATATTATAAAAATATAAATTATCCAATAATAATTCTGATGTTTTGCTTATTTTAACATATATCAGTTGAAAAGTCTGTATGCCTAAGTATTTTTAGTGAATTTTAAAGCTATATTTTTACATAAAAATTAGTAAGATGGTAAAAACAGGTATATACGGAGACTTTGATGAGCACAATAAAATATTAGACAATGTTTTAGATATTCCTGAATTATCCTTGGTTGGAATTTATAGCCCTGAATTGTCTTGTAAGGAATTAGATTTTTTAAATTCTAAAATTAAATCCTATACACAAGTTGAAACTCTTTTAGATGAGGTTGATGCTGTAATTGCTTTGTCGCCTTTAAGCGATTCTTTGCATTTGGAAAAACTTGTAAAAAACTCAAAACATGTATATTTTGAACCTAGTAGCAAGTTTTATTACGAAGATTTTAATAAATTAAATAATATTATAGATGAAGCCAATGTTAAAGTGCAGGCCGGCTTACACTATCGATTTAACAATACATTTTTATCAGCAAAACCATTTATCAAAAAACCAAAATTTATTCAGTCTAAAAATTTTAAACATTTTAATTTTGATATTGATTCTTACTCCGTTTTATTAGATTTGCTTATTTTAGATATTGATATGGTTTTAAGTGTTGTTTCTTCTAATGTTAAAAATATAAAAACTAGCTCTACAAGTTTAAATTATGGCGATCCGGATATTATAAATGTTAGAATAGAATTTATTAACGGTAGTGTAGCAGATTTAACAGCATCGCGAATAGCAAGTGGAAATTATCATGAAATAAGTTTTTATGGCGATAAAAATTACGTAGAAATAGATTTATGCAATAATAAAGCAAAATTTCTAAAAAAACGAGATTTACAAAACTCTAAACTATTATTTCAAGAAAATATAGGAGATTTAATTGTTGAAAACATTAATATAAAGCCAAACAACTCATATTTTGACGAAATATCTTCTTTTGCAAAATCAATAATTTACGACAAAGAACCAGAAGCGGATATAGATAAAATTTTAAAAACTTATGAAATTATTGATAGCATTAAAGATAAATTGAGATTAGCAAGCAATATGTAAAAGTTTAATATGCTATTAGTTAATAATATAAATTAAAAATTGTTATTTAATTTTACGAGCCGGATTTCCTACATGGGTTTCATTATCTGGTACATCCATAATAACAACACTTCCAGCTCCAACTATTGCTTTTTCACCTATATTCAATCCGTTTTTTTTCGCAATTAATCTTGCACACATTCCTATATAAGCACCTGACTTAATATGAATAAATGTTCTAGTTTGATTTTTTCCATGCAAAGAAAAATAAACACCATAAGAAATAATGACGTTATTTTCAATTTTAGTCTTATGTGGCTCTAAATCATCTAGATAACACTTCATCCCAATAAATACATTTTTACCTATTTTATAGCCAATTAATTTATAAAGAAATATTCTTAAAAAATTAAATGGCGTATTTGGAATTAAAACAACATTTATATACTTTCTGATAGGACGCCATAATATTTTAAAAATCGAATATTTAGCATAATAAGGTATTTCCTTTTTAGGTAAAAATACTTTATAATAAAATTGAACTAAGCCCATTTAATACTCTAATTATTAGATTTTCAAAAATAGCAAATAATTTTATTAAAGCAACTTTTTAATTAAATAATAATTATTTTACTAAGTCGCCAAACATTTTATTTTGAAGTATTTCTTCAAAAACATATCTACCTTTGTTTATAAAAACAACAAAATCTAAGATAAAAGTCTGATAGAAAAAGTTACCAAGCTATTCACCTTTCATATCTATAACTTCAAGATTTTTATTTATTATTTCCATACTAAGTTTTACAGATTCGGCTATTGCAGCTTCAATATCGTCATCTTGTACACCTAAAAAATCACAGGCTAAAGATTTATCAATAAACTGATCCGAACATTGCAAACTAGTAAATTTTACAGGATGTAAGCCTGGCTCTAAGTTGGCTTTAATATGTTCTTTTAAAGTTTTGCGTGCAGACATTTTTATTAAAAATGTTGGTAAAGTAATTATTTTTCTATCTGGAACTCCCATATATTTATGGAAAATTTTCAACATTTCTGGCCATTTCATATTATAATAACCAATTGGATAAGCATTTCCACCTTTATTTTTTTCTAAAGCACCTGCTATTGCTTGTCCCACTTGCTTTACTGTCAGCATTGTAGTTCCACCTTTGGGATACATAGTTTTTTTGCCCATTTTTAAAAGCATTTCAACTAAAAACACCCAAACTGGTTTTCTACCTGGCTGAGTTCCAAAGATATAAGGCAATTCCAAAACAGCAACATCAAAATTTTCATCTGCAAAACTTAAGCTCATATTCAACTGGTCAACTCTACTACGAATATAAGGATGCCATTTATACAACTCATCTTTGGGACGAACCCTTTCAAAATATGTAAAATAAGAACCGCAAACAACTGCATGTTTTAGCCCAACTTCTTTTGCAAATTTTAAAATTCTTTCTAAGGCATCAATATTAAACTTTTTAAACAAATCATAAATTGGTGCAGGTCCTGTAATCCTTTCATCAATTCCGGCAGCAAAAACAAAAGCGTCAAAGCCTTGCATTTTTTGTTTAAGCTCATCATCACTCATTTCCATAAAATTTCCAAATTCAACATTCATATCTTTTGGAAGAACCGAACCTGAGGGAAGAGGTGGTAAAGACAAACAACTTACTTGATGACCCCTATTTATTAATTCTTCAGCTGCGACACTGCCAATCAGACCTGTGCCACCTATCATAAATACTTTCATATATATTAAAATTTAAGTTTATTGAACTTAACAAAATCTAAGCACAAAAGTTGTTGGTTTTACTTAAAAAAACCTTATTGTATTACAATTTCCTTCAAAACAAAATACACATATACCCAAGGTATTACAAAAATAAAGCTATCTAACCTGTCTAATAAACCACCGTGTCCGGGCAATGTGTTTCCTGAATCTTTTAAACTAATACTACGTTTAAAAAGCGATTCGATTAAATCTCCTAAACTTCCAAAAACAATAACTATTACAGTAATTGATATCCAATCAAAACGGCTAAGATTTGGAATAAAATAGGACATAAAAAAACCGATAAGTAAAGTAAAAACACTTCCTCCAATTGCACCTTCCCATGATTTTTTTGGCGACACTCTTTCAAAAAGTCTATGTTTTCCTAATGGAACACCTATCACATAAGACATAGAGTCAAAAATCCAAATTAAAACTAATATTCCAAGTAAAATTTGTGGTAAAAATTGAATTTGATTATCCCCTAAATCTTTATAACTAATTGTCTGAGCCAAAGCTAATGGCAAACTAATATAAACCAATGATAAAATGCTGAAAGCTAAGTTTCTAATTGGATTTTCAAGATTTCTGAAAAGCTCTTCTATAAAAATAAAAAACAAAGGAATTAATAATAAAACATAAAGTTTTGAGCTTATTTCAAAATTAATTACAAGAAAATTTATTAAAATAAATAAAACACCTGTAAAAATACTTGTGAAACTAATGGGCTTAGCTTTATCATGTTTTACAATTCTAAAAAACTCAATTTTTAGCCAAATATCTGCAATAATCAAAAATGCGAGTAAAGACCATTGGTTTAGCAAAACCATTGATATACAGACAATTACGAAAACCAAGCCTGTTAAAGTTCTTTTATAAAAATTATTCAATTTTATTTAATTTCTGTTATATTAGTTTTATCTTGGTTAAAATTTACTGAGTCTGGACTTTCTTTATCACCTTTTCTTTTTCCAAAAATTCTTTCTAAATCGTCGCTAAAAATCACTTCTTTTTCTAATAAAGTTTCTGCAAGTTCTGTAAGTCCGCTTATATTTTCTTTCAAAACATTAATTGCTCTTTGATATTGTTCTTCTACAATAGCTTTTACTTCGGCATCAATCAGTTCTGAAGTTTTTTCGCTATAAGGCTTAGTAAAACCAAAATCACTTTGTCCGCTTGAATCATAATAAGAAAGGTTTCCAATTTTATCGCTCATTCCAAAAAAGCTTACCATAGCGAAAGCTTGTTTTGTAACTCTTTCCAAATCATTTAGAGCACCTGTAGAAACTTTTCCAAAATTAATTTCTTCTGAAGCTCTACCTCCGAGAGTTGAAGCCATTTCGTCTAAAATTTGCTCTTTAGTTGTAATTTGTCTTTCTTCTGGCAAATACCACGCAGCACCTAAGGCTCTACCTCTCGGAATAATTGTAACCTTAATCAATGGATTTGCATGTTCTAGCAACCAGCTAACCGTTGCGTGACCTGCTTCGTGAAAAGCTATAGTTCTTTTTTCACTTTGAGAAATAATTTTTGTTTTACGCTCCAAACCACCCACTATCCTATCCACAGCATCTAAAAAATCTTGTCTTTCAATTTCTTTTTTACTTTTTCTTGCAGCAATCAAAGCAGCTTCGTTACAAACATTAGCAATATCGGCACCACTAAATCCTGGAGTTTGTTTTGCTAAAAAGCTAACATCTACTTCTTTAGACATTTTCAACTCACGGGTATGCACTTTAAAAATAGCTTCACGCTCTACTATATCAGGCAATTCCAAGTGTATTTGTCTATCGAAGCGACCTGCACGCATTAGAGCACTATCTAAAATATCAGCACGGTTTGTGGCAGCAAGAATAATCACTCCGCTATTTGTATCAAAACCGTCCATTTCGGTAAGAAGTTGGTTTAAGGTATTTTCTCTTTCATCATTTCCACCAAAATTAGCATTTTTTCCTCTTGCTCTACCAATAGCATCGATTTCGTCAATAAAAATAATACAAGGAGCTTTAGCTTTAGCTTGTTTAAATAAATCACGAACTCTAGAAGCACCAACTCCTACAAACATTTCAACAAAATCTGAGCCACTAAGCGAAAAGAAAGGCACATTAGCTTCGCCTGCAACAGCTTTAGCGAGCAAAGTTTTTCCTGTTCCTGGAGGACCTACTAATAAGGCACCTTTTGGAATTTTCCCACCAAGTTTTGTGTATTTTTCTGAATTTTTAAGAAAATCTACAATTTCCATAATTTCAACTTTAGCTTCTTCAAGTCCGGCCACATCGTTAAAATTTACTTTCACTCTTCTTTCATCATCAAAAACTTGAGCCTTAGATTTTCCTATATTAAAAATTTGATTTCCACCACCTCCACCTCCGCTCATTCTGCGAAAGACAAAAAACCATATTCCTATTATAATAGCAAAAGGCAAAACCCAGCTTAAAATCTCGCCAATATAATTATGTTTAGTCTCATATTGTGCAGCAATTCTTTGACCAGGTTCAAGGTCTTTTTGTGCTTCTGCAAGTTGAATTTCAAAAGATTCTACAGAACCAATTTTAAAGAAATAATGTGGACCGGTATTTTTTGAAAAATTAAAAGCTCCGGGTTTTCCAACATCATCATACTTATCTTTACTTAAAGCTTCGTTTTTTAAGTAAATATCAACTTTATCTTTATTTACAACAACAATTTTTTCAAGATCACCTGAAAAAAGTAATTCTGTTTCAAATTTTTGCCTATCAATTTCTTTTGTTTTAGAACCAAAATCCATAAAAGTAAAAGCCAAAAATATTCCGAACAAAATAACATATAACCAAACTTTATTTGGTGAGTTTGGCTTTTTATTGCCGGTATTTGGGGTGTTAGGTTTTTTATTGCCTTTATTAAACCCTTTATTTTTATTTTCCATTTTTTTCATATTATCAATAAACAACTAAAAAGACTAATTATTGTTTAAATCTATTTCTACAATTTCTCCATCAGCCCACAACTGCTCTAAGCGGTAAAAATTACGAGATTTAGCTTGAAAAACATGAACCATAACATTTACATAATCTAGCAATATCCATTCTTTATTTTCATAACCTTCTTTTTGCCAAACTTTATCATCAAGAATTTTTTTAACATTATGTTCAATATATTGTGCTAATGTATTTACATGAGTTTCAGAATTTCCTGTGCAAATTACAAAATAATCGCAAACACTACTGCCTGTTTTTTGCAAATCCAAAATTAAAATATCTTCACCTTTTTTTTCTAAAATTGACTCATTTATGACTTTTATTAAAGTCTGGGCATCATTAGTAATTATTTTTTTTATCATCTAAACATTTTTTTGCAAACATACATAAAATTAATAGTTTTTTACCTAACTATTTAGCAAAAATGTAGGCGGCATTCGTTAAATTCAGAATTAAGCAAGTCTTAAGTGCAATTTTAAATTATTTTGAATTTATGAACATTTAAACATTCTGGCTTATTCTTAATTTTATTTATTAAAAAAGTTCGAGTTTTAAAAGTCGAACCGATTTGAGGACAAAAAACGAAACTTTATTTGAGAATTTACGTATAATTTAAGATGGGGTATTGGTTTTAGGTTTTGTAAAAGCAAGAAAATGGGGTTTTGGCGGGATTTTTGCCATTTATTGCAAAAATCATGACAAAACAAGCAGAAAATTTCAACAAATTTAATACTCGTAAATAATTTAGCTTTTAACTTTCGACTTTCAATAACCTACAATTCTTTTTTTAGTATTTCGATTTCCTCTTTAGTTAATCCGGTAGTATTAACAATAATTTCAATAGCAACACCTACTTTTAATAAATTCTTTGCTATTTCAATCTTTTCTTTTTTTCTTCCTTCCATTTCTGCTGTATCAACAGTATTTACTAAATCTCTGTAATATTTTAAACTGTCTTCATATTCTTGCCGTTCTTTTTGAGAAAACTGTGCAATTTCAGCAGTTTTAAAAAGTTTTTCAAATATGCGTTCTTGTAATGCTTTCGGTCTGCCTTGTAAGTCTGGTAAATGTTTTAATACAAACAGCCATTTATCAATGCTCGTTGTTAATTCAGCCTCAGTCTTAAGGAATTTGGGCATTTCTAAATAAATATATGTTAGTTTATCGTAAAAAATGGTGTTTTTCTCAATCTCAGATAGTTTTACTTTATGTATGAGTTTTTCAGGCTCATTTTTGTGTTCGTCAAATACAAAATCGAGTATGCCAATTGTATAAACTGCTTTTAATTCAAAGTTCCAGTTTCCTCGTTTGGCTTGCTCTTGTATGGGGAAAGTAGAATAATAAATACTTCTGTCTTTAAAAAAGTTCTGTTTGACTTTTTGCAATTCAACTATAAACTTTTCGCCTTTTTCATTCTCACAGTATAAATCAAATATCGCTTTACTTCCAGTATCGAATGAACTAAGATGTTCGTTTTTTAAATAAGTCAGATTTTTGATTTGCTGTTCGCCAATTAACAGATTATTCAGAAAATCAATCAGCAAGTCCTTGTTGACTTCTTCGCCAAATAACTTTTTAAAACCAAAGTCGGTAAATGGATTTACGTATTTTTCTTTAAGCATAGAACTCTATTAAAACAGTTTTTACAAAGATAAGTAATTTAATTTAAAGACAGTGTAATATTCAAAAAAAGCGTTGATATAATCTAATTATTTTGGTTTAAAAATGCTGCACTTTTAATGAATATTAACAAAACTAATTGGACAGTTTTGGATTGTTATATACATGGGGACAATTTTGGCTTTGTCTCGCTTGACGATTGCTTGGGCAATTTCTTCGATTGTGGGGGAAATTTTGCCTACTGTTTTGCTGATTTTTGGTCGAAAATAAATACCTGTGGCAACTCGGTCTATTTCGCCCAATGCCTCTAATTGAGTAATAAAATTATTTGTAACGGCTTTTTCTGAAATTGCATTTGCATCTCTTATATTATTAAAAGTTGCATTTACTAATTGAACTTACTACGAAATAAAAGAAAAAAAGCCGACAATAACCGGCTTTTTTAATATTCTATATTTTATCTTTAATTTATTTTTTTATTTCAAGCTTTTGTGACTTATATTTATTTGAGTCCGCTCCTTTTAATTCAACAGTTTTTTGTGGTCCTTCATGAAATAGTTCTTTATGAATATCTTGTTTTTTAGCTTGATCAACTTCTAATTGAGATTTTAAATGAGCATCTATTTGAGGAGTAGATTGTTGGGATTTAACAGGTTTTGAAGCGACAGCAATCCAATTAAACTTAAAATTATTCGCATCTTCAACAGCTAAGGTAAATCCTGTACTTGATTGAGATTTAATATAATAATCTTTTACCGATGACATTGGAGTAACGCTAACAACAGGTTCTGAGCCTTGGAAATCTTTATTATAATTTACAAAAATTTCATTACCATTTAAGCTGGCTGTGCCAAAATCAAAAATTTCAGTCATTTGCTCTTTTATCTCGTCAATATCACGACGGTTTATTTGAACTCCTGTTATTCCAAGTGTTGTCAAACTATAAATATCTATTCCTGAAAAACTATTATCTTGTACAAAATCAGGAGTTTCATCTAAAATAAACCCCATATGCATATTATAACGAGTGCGTTGCTCATTACCGGCGATTTTTACATCATTTTCGCTTTTATATTTATAAAAACTAGGTTTCATTGCCATAATATTATTCATAAGATAAGAATTAACATTTTCATCAAAATATGTAATATCACGTTTTAGTTCACGCCTAGAAGCCTGAGTAGCAGAATAATAAAAAAGTCCATACCACTCTATACCTGGAGCTCCAATACCGCCATATCCACCCGCATCCGGAGCTATTGTAATTTCTCCTGCAGCATTATTTATTAAAGCATTTACACCATATCCGGTTGCATCAGGTGCTGTGCCACTCTTAAACTGAGCCCAGCCAACGAGCAAGAGACCTGGATTAAGTGGACTTTGTGCAGCTCCTGCTGCTTGGATAGCCGGACTTGTATAGTCATTAGTTTCTGCAAAAAGCCCAGGATAACTTTGAGAATGAAAATACCCGCCAAAAGATTTATTATTCCCTTGCCCTTTTACACCCCAACTGGCACCTGCTGGGCTATTACTAGAAGCTTCACCCCAAACTCCTGCTCCTATACCTGTACCTTCGTGATAGCCAGAAATTCCTGATGAAATATTTGTACCTGTTAAACTAGTATTAGTTATAGCCTGAACTGTTGGATAAGGATTTGTTGTTTTTGTAATTTCTGCAAATAATGCAGCGCCAAATTCAGTATGCAATACTTCTATTCCAGCCGTAGCTGCAGGAATACTTGCTCCTTTATTACTTTCAACATAAAGAGCAGCAAGGTCAGTTCCGCTAGAAGGTAATTTTATCTCCACTGCTCCATTGTTTGCATTTATTATTCTTCCGGCGCCTGCTCCACCACAATTATATGCTCCATCAAGAGTTGTACACTCACTAGAACCTCCTGCTCCAACCATTACCCATTGAGTGCCGTCCCAGTAATAAAATCCTTTTTCTAAACTACCGGCAGAATTATAAACCAATAAACCCGTAGCAGGATTATTTACGGGCGCGGTTCCATTATTTATAGCAAGTAATGTTACTCTTGGGATTAATAATCCCTTATCAGTTGCTGTCATGTCTAAAAGTGCAGAAGCATGCGGACTTGTTGTTCCAAATCCAACATTTTGTTGTGCATTAACAATGTTCATTACTAACAAAACATTGCAAAAAAGTATTAAAGCTAATTTTTTCATATTACTTAATTTTAATTTATTATCTCATTATAGTTACTATTCCTAAAAATTCTTTATCAATATTTTTTAATTCTAAAACATAAACATAAGCTCCAGTTGGCAAAGGTTTACCATTGTACATTCCATCCCAATAAGGACTTCCATAATATCCTTTATATACTTCCTGCCCCCAACGGTTAAATACTTTTAATATATGTTTATCAAAAGCATCTAAGTTTGTAATTATCCATTCATCATTTATGCCGTCTCCATTAGGAGTAAAAGCATTTGGAATTTTAATACAATCATCATTTCCTTCATGCAAATATATATCTTCTGTAATTAAAAAACAAGAATTTTCATCTGTAATTGTAATATTATAAATTCCTGCTATTAATTCGCTAAAAATAATTGTATCACTTTGCACAGAAATATTATTAATTTCATAAGTATATGGAGCAGTTCCACCTGAAGCCGCTATTATAATTTCTCCATCATTACCTCCCATACAATAAGGATGACGCAAACTATATGAATACGAATTTACACCTTCAATAACTTTAATATCAATTGAACCTGAACTTGAACATGTTCCTTCTATTGCATATTCAATATGATGTGTGCCAATCCCGGCTTCTGCAACATTGAACAAACCATTTGAAGAAACTCCATTTCCTGTCCATATTCCGCCTAAATTAGATACTTCTAATTGGATAAATATAGAGTCAAAACATATTGTTTCTATTGGGCTAATGTTTGCATCAAGTGATTCTAAAACATTGATTATAATAGAATTAGAACCTGTGCAACCCGATTGTGTAATTTCATAAGTAATTGTGTTTGCTCCAATATTTGCAGAGCTTGGATCAAATTCGCCAGAGCTTGAAACTCCTGTGCCAGACCAAGTTCCACCGCCGGGAGTTGCAGATAAATTTACACTTGCATCAGTGGAGCAAAAATCTCCAGGATTTGTAATATTTACAACAGGCGTTGGATTTACAGTTATTGTAATTTGGTCAGAATCCGAACAAGTGCCTGAACCAATATTATAACTAAT
>JALOAQ010000093.1 GCA_023228725.1 Bacteroidales bacterium
TTTTATTGTATTTTTGCTCATAGTTGTAATGATATGTTTTAAGCGACACAAAATTACAACTATGGGGCGAGATTTCGATCAAGCCCCTTTATTTATTTTAATTTTTTTAATATTTTTGTCGGTTAGTAGTGCTTATTTATTTAGTAGTGCTTATTTATATAGTTGTGAATTTTGATTGGTATAAAATGTTGATGTTCGCTTGGATACTATGGATTTTAACTTTAAATTTGCAACAGTTCAAGTTTTATTAATTTAAAAATTGAATTGTTATGAAAAAAGTTGTAAAATATTTAGGTTTTGTAATTAGTCTGATTGTACTATTTTTATTTGTTAGTTGTGAAAAAAACATAGAATATGAATCTCCAACATATTTCTATTCAACAACGAAAATACAAACAATTAATCCTATTGATAGTGTGGGTATTATGCACAACAATGCTTTGGGGTATTTTTTATTAAATGACAGTATAGTGCTAGATAGTGCTTTTCTATACATAGTAGATTATTTTGATAGCTTTGCTGATACTACAACTATGACTACAATTGATGAATTATACGATTTTACGGACAGTAGTATGTTTAATTTTAGTATTTCTTATGTGATAACAAATTATTTAAAACCAAATGGTTTGGTTGATAGTTTGCAAATTGAGTACTTATTGGAGTTGGAAGATATAATTGTAAATTTTAACACATTATTTGGCTATAATAGGATGTTAAGCGCTTTAGAAAGTACTTTAGCACGTGATAACTCATTTGCTAATGTTTACGATAAGGATGTAATTTGGGGAGCAATTTCAATAGCTAGATACAGTGGAACTTTTTGGTATGATTATAGAGACGGTATTTTAAAACAAAATAATATTCGAGATACTGAGCCGCCTGAGTATGAAGGAACGTGGATTGGTAAGGTTACAGCAGATGTGGTTGGTTGGTTCCAAGGTTTTTTTGAAAGACCCTATAATCAGAAATGGCGACCATTTAGACGTGCTTCGCAAGGTTCAGCTAGCGCATCGAGCAGATATGTAACAGAACATACGCTGACAGAATAATAATAGTATTTATGCATGAAATAAAATAAATATGAAAGTAAGTTTCTTTTTTTTTTGCAATATGGTTTTTAATATTTTCAAATATTAATAGTGTTTTTTCATCTGAAATTTTTAAATTAAAACTTCTTGATAAGGAAACACACAAGCCTATAAGTAATGCAATAGTTTTTTGCGACAATAAAATTATTTCCGTTTCAGATTCTCTTGGTTTTTGTGAAATTCAAAAACAGAATAATCAAAATTCTAAGTTCTTTTCAATTCAATCAATAGATTATCGTCTAAAACAGTTTGAATTTTCAAATTTGAATACTGATCATGAAAATATTGTTTATCTCAATGGGTTTCAAGAAGTTCCAGCAGAATCTATCTCAAATATTAAATCCCTTGAAGACTTGGTGTTGCAATCAATCGAAAACAATATTTCTCTAAATGTTTCTCATCATAATTTTGTTGCAGATTATACTCAATTTGAGTCTTATTATGTTGGAAATAAATTGCATAGCAGTAAAAAATTTAATGAGTCTGTCTCCCTAAAGAGTAATAAGCACAAAAAACTTATTTTTACAAATAAATTTTCGAAAAACATTAATAATTCACTCAAGTACCTATTAGCAAACCATCCTGTAAAATATAAGGATTTGAATGTTATTCGCAAAAATACTTCTTATGATTATTCTATTCATAGTGTTTATCATAATAGTGATATCAATTCTGACATACTAGAAGTAGTTGCGACTAATAAAACTAAAAAAGATATTTATTCCGAAACGGTATATTTTACCATTAGGTTGCAAGACACTGTGTTAATACAATTTCATTCATTGTACTCTCATTATAGTAGCGAATCTCCTAATATTCAATATCCTAATGTTTTTATAAATTATTCTTTTATGCAATACGATGAACTGTTTCCTTTAATTATTTCAAATCATTATAAATATAGTTCTCGTAATAGAAAAAATAATGATTTTGAACAAAATATATACTCAAGTTTGTTTATCAATAAATAGACTTAATAATTAGAAAATATTTGGACTAAGCCAAAAATCAAAATCCTTTGTTGAATAAAAATAAAAAAAAGTGATTTTGTTTAAAAATTTTCTTAATTTTACGCCTTAATACACTTTTAAAAAAAATTAGCAATGGATGAACAAAACTTTGACCCTAAATTGTCAGAAACAAATCAAAAAGACATAGTTTGTAAAAATTGTGCTGCAAAATTAGTTTTTGAACCTGGAACTACTTCTTTAACTTGTCCTTATTGTGGAACATTTAATGAAATAGAAGTTAGAGATGAGAAAATTGAAGAACTAGATTTTGAAGAATTTTTAAAACAAGCAGAACAAGGTTCAGATTTAGAAGAAATTGCCACAATTTCTTGTGATGCCTGTGGGGCTGTTACTACTTTAGAGAAAAATGTGGTATCAAGCGATTGTCCATTTTGTGGGAATAAACTAATTGTAAAAAATGAAAGTAGCTCAAAAATAATTAAACCTAAATCTTTACTACCTTTTAAAGTTACTTCAAAAGAAGCTATAGATAATTTTAAAAAATGGGTTAAAAAACTGTGGTTTACTCCCACAGGTTTTAAAAAACGTGCTACGCAATCTAACAAAATATCTGGAATGTATTTGCCTTATTGGACTTATGATTCAGATACTAATACTGTTTATAAAGGACAAAGAGGTATTGATTATCAAGAAACTCAAACTTATACTGACAGTAGTGGAAAATCTCAAACTAGGACAGTTACAAAAACCCGTTGGACAAATGTTAGCGGTAATGTTGACGTGTTTTTTGACGATGTTTTAGTGCTTGCTAGTAAATCTTTACCACAAAAAAATACTGATGTATTAGAACCTTGGGATTTAGAAAATTTAATTCCTTATGACGAAAAATTTTTGTCCGGCTTTAGAGCTGAAACTTATGCCGTAGGATTAGAAGATGGATTTAGTAAGGCTAAAATAAAAATGAATCCGGTAATTGAAGAGCATATTTGCAGAGATATTGGCGGAGATAGACAGAGAATTAATTACAAAAACGTTACTTATTCAAATATAACTTTTAAACATACTTTGTTGCCTATTTGGATTAGTGCATATCGTTTTAAAAATAAATCTTACCGTTTTATTGTTAATGGCAGAACAGGTAAAGTTCAAGGAGAAAGACCTTGGTGCTGGTGGAAAATTGCTCTATTGATTATTGCTATTATTGGAGCCATTGTTTTATTGGCATACTTAGGTGGTGAATAATAATTTTTAACTTAAATTTTATAAATATGAAAATCAATTTTTTTAACCTTTTATTTATTGCAACACTTGTTTTTAGTTTGAGTGCTTGTGGCAATAAAAATAAAGAGGAAGCTAAACAAGTAGAATTAACAGAAATGCAAAAACTAGTAGCCGATTATGCAGAAGTTGAACTTTATGCAAATTTAGACCATTTAACTGATGGAGACAGACAGGCTCTTGTGAAACTTATAGAAGTTGCCGAAATCATGGATAATTTATTTTGGAAAGACGCAATTGGCGACAAAGATGAGTTTTTAAATTCTATAGAAAATGAAGATGCTTTAAAGTATGCATTAATTAATTATGGACCTTGGGATAGATTAAATGGAAATCAAGCTTTTATTGACGAATTTAACGAAAAACCTTTGGGAGCAAATTATTATCCTAATGATATTACAAAAGAAGAGTTCAACTCTTTTGACAATCCTGACAAAATGAGCTGGTACACTTTAATACGTAGAGATGATGCTGGTAAATTAAAATGTGTATGGTATCACGAAGAATATGCACAAGAAATTGAAAGAGCAGCTCAACTTTTAGATGAGGCAGCTGAATTAGTTAGCGATAAAGAATTTCAAACTTACTTACGTTTGAGAGCAACAGCTTTACGTACTGATGATTATCTTACAAGTGATTTAGCTTGGATGGATATGAAAAATAATAAAATTGATTTTGTTGTTGGTCCTATAGAAAGCTATGAAGACGCATTTATGGGTGTAAAAGCAGCTCATTCCGGACAAATTTTAATAAAAGATTTAGAATGGAGTAAAAATATAGAACATTTTAACGAAATTTTACCACAACTCCAAGCAGGATTGCCAGTTCCACCAGAGTACAAAACAGAATCTGCAACAAATTCTGGCGATATGAATGTTTATAATGCAATTTATTATGGTGGCGATTGTAATTCAGGAAGTAAAAATATTGCAATAAATTTACCTAACGACCCAAGAGTTCACGCAACTAAAGGATCTAGAAAACTACAATTGAAAAATTCTATGGAAGCTAAATTTAATACAATTTTACTTCCAATAGCTGAGTTGTTAATTGATGAAACTCAATTAAAACATGTAAAATTCGAAGATGCATTTTTCCAAAATGTAATGTTTCATGAAGTTGCTCATGGTTTAGGAGTAAAATATACAATCAATTCTAAAAAAGCTGTTCGTGAAGCTTTAGAAGAATATTATAGCCCAGTAGAAGAAGCAAAAGCAGATATTGCTGGCTTATACATGGTTACTCAACTTTACGAAATGGGCGAATTTCCAGAAAAAGATTTAATGGATAATTATGTTACATTTATGGCTGGAATTTTCCGTTCTGTACGTTTTGGCGTAGCAAGTTCACACGGAAAAGCTAATATGATGGAATTTTACTATTTAAAAGAAAGAGGAGCTTTTGTTAAAAATGAAGAAACAGGCAAATATTCTGTTAATTTCGAAAAAATGAAAGCAGCAGTTGCAGAAATGGTAAACGATATTATTGTTATCCAAGGTGATGGAAATCTTCAAGCTGCAAAAAATTGGGTTGACACAAAAAGTAATATAGATGAAGAACTACAAAAAGACCTTGATAAAATTGCACAAGCCGGAATCCCAAAAGATATTGTCTTTAAACAAGGCGTAAAAGTTTTGGGATTAGACTAATAAAATACAAAAATATAAAAAGAGGGCGGTTTAAACTGCTCTTTTTTTATAGAAGAAAAATCACTTCTAATAATTAATAAATTTAATTATTTTTGTCGCAGTTTAAATCTATGAGAAACTTATTTTTTACATATTTTATTTTTCACATTCTTTTAGTTTGTATTGGTAAAGATTCATTTTCACAATATCTTAGTAGTAATGAATTTATTTCAGATTTAAAAACTAATTTAAGCTTATTTAAATATGATAATGAAACGGTTTTAAAATATTGCGAGGATATAAATTTTTCTAAACTTTATGGAGATTCTGAATTTGTAAACCTTGGAAATGAAACTTATGCTTTAAATAATATTTCATTTAATTTTTATTCGGACTTACAAAACCTTGATTATAAAACTAAATGTTTATTGCTTTATGCC
Source organism: Bacteroidales bacterium (assembly GCA_023228725.1). Lineage (GTDB taxonomy): Bacteria > Bacteroidota > Bacteroidia > Bacteroidales > ML635J-15 > Bact-19. The sequence continues at coordinate 5,409 of JALOAQ010000093.1, forward strand.
TTAGCTGATTTAAGAACCAAAACAAGTTTTTTGCAAGATTATTCGGATTCTTTGAAAAATTTAGAGTATTTGCCTTTTTTAGTTTCTCGTTTAAATAAATATTATGTAAATTCTACAACTGCCTACGGTTTTTGGGCTTTACAATTTATGCCGGCACTTCGTTATGGATTGTGTATTGATACTTGTTACGACCAACGTTTGGATGCGAAAATAAGCTCAAGAGTTGCAGGAAAATATTTAATGGATTTACATAATTCTTTTGGCTCTTGGGATTATGCAGTTATGGCTTATGTATCTTCCCCTGCTATTATGCGTAAAGCTATGAAAAATACAGATTCTTTTGACGAAGCATTAAAGAAAATGGATATTAATTATCAAAATTATTTTTACCATTATTTGGCTATAGTAAAATGGTTTAGTGAAAATGAAATTATAAATCCTGCATTTTACGTTTCGGAAAGTTATAGCCTTACCGATACGATTTTTATTAAAGACAGACTGCATTTTGAACAAATTTCTGAATATTTAGAATTAGACTTGAAAATACTAAAAAAAATCAACCCTTTATTTACTGGTAATATTATCGATGGGCGAAAGTCTGAAAAAGAAGTTTATTTGCCCTTAGGATATAAAGATAAATTTTATTCAAATATAGACTCAATTTTGGTTTTTAAAGATTCGGTTTATTTTCCTGTTTTTATTATGCCAAATTTCAGTAATACTTCTAATTCAAATTATGTTTCTATAAGTCCAGGAAAAGGATATGAAGAAATTAAATATACAATTCAAACAGGCGACAATTTAGGTTATATTGCTCAAAAATATTCTGTAAAAATTTCGGATTTACAAGATTGGAACAATATTAAAGGTACAAATATTTATGCAGGAAAAGTTTTAAGTATTTGGGTAAAAGAGGATTCTAAACTTATTGTAGAAAATTCAAAACCAAATAGCAATGATAATAATAATACCGCTGAGCCTAAGAAATTTGATTTTAAGGATTATGAATTAGTAGAAACAATAACAATTGAAAAAGGAGATTCTTTATATAAAATATCTCAAAATTACTCATGGGCAAGTGCAGAGGATATTATGTACTGGAATGGAATAAATGATGCTTCAAAATTACAAATTGGTCAAAAATTACAAATTTATAAGAAAAAATAATGAAAGTTAGGCATGTTTTATATTTTGTTGTTTCTGTTATTGTCTTATTAGCAATATTAATGTTTATTTTTCCAAAAGAAGGAATTAGAATAAATAAGAATTGGGTTTTGCATTTTCCTAGCTTTGATGAAATGTTTTTAAGTAGTAAAAATAAAAAAATAGATGCAGACTCTTTAATAAATAGTCAGATAGATATAAACGAACTTATGCCTGAAACAGAAATTGATTTAATAGATAATATCGATTTTGCCGAATTAAAAAAATCTGTAACTCCTCTTGAATTTCCGGAAAATAATCCTTATGTTTTGGATGTTTTTTATTCTAAACTACATAATATTAATAGCGAAAAAACTGTTAGAATTATGCATTATGGAGATTCTCAAATTGAGGGGGATAGAATTAGTTCTTTTTTGCGTAATAAATTTCAAACTCGTTATGGCGGACTTGGCATAGGATTATGTTCGCCTGTAGTAGTTTATTCCCAATTTAGTTTAAAACAATCAAATTCTTCAAATTGGTATCGTTTTAATGGTTTTGCTTATAGTGAGAATTACTCTCCTCACAAAAAATATGGTCCTATGATTGCATATAATCGTTTTGCTCCTATAAGTGATTCTGCAACTTGGGAAGCAACAACAAAATATAGTGCTTGGTTAGAGTTTAGTGAGTCAGACTTAGGATATTCCAATACTAAAAGTTTTAAAAATATTGCGATTTATTATGGAAATTCTAAGGACAAAGTTCAGATTAAAGTAATTTCTGACGGTATAGAGCTTGCCCTTGATTCTTTGGAAGCTGGAGAGGATTTGTATGTTTATAGATATAAGTCTGATTCTTATTTGAATAATTTAAGATTAGAGTTTGAGGCTTATGATAGTCCTGATTTTTATGCAGTTTCATTAGAGGATGAATCTGGAGTTTTTGTTGATAATATTGCTTTAAGAGGAAGTTCTGGAACTGTGTTTACAACTACAGATGGTAGTTTATTAGCTAATTCGTTTGCAAATTTAGGGGTTGACCTTTTTATTTTACAATTTGGAGGAAATGTTGTTCCTTATATTGAGGATAAAAAAAGTGCAGAAGGATTTGCAAATAATTTTTATTACCAATTAGCATTTCTAAAAAATGTAGTCCCTGATGTAAATATTATTGTTATTGGTCCAAGTGATATGGCTACGAAAATAAAAGATAATTATCAAACATACCCAAATTTAGAAAATATTGTGAACGAGTTGAGAAAAGCCACTCATAGAGCAGGTTGCGTTTATTGGGATATGTATAAAGCAATGGGAGGTGAAAATTCTATGATTGCATGGGTTAATGCAACCCCTCAATTAGCAAGTCCGGATTTTGTTCATTTCACACCAAATGGAGCAAATGTAGTTGCAAATATTTTTTATAATTCGCTTATTATTAATTATGCAGAATATTTAGAAAGGATGAATAATGCTGAATAGTGTGAAATTATTTATTTTATGCAGTTTAAGTTTTTTTATTCTGCAAAATCGACTTGAAGCCCAAGATTTAAGGCATTTATTCTCTGAATATAAATATGAGTATCTTCAGTATGATTCTTGTTATTTGGAAAGCTATGGTGATAATAAAAATTTTGATAAATTTTATTCAAAACTAGAAAAACTTAATTTTACAGGAGAAGGACAAATTTCTATTTTGCACTTAGGTGGTTCTCATATTCAAGCTGGTATTTGGTCTTGGCAAATGCGTAAAAATTTTGAAAATATGATGCCTGGAATGGAGGGGGCACCTGGCTTGGTTTTCCCTTTTAGTATTGCAAAAACTAACCACCCTTTTTATTATACTTCTAAAATTGAAGGCGAATGGGAGTTTGAAAGAATTACAGATAAAGAACCAAAAATTGATATAGGACTTTCAGGTATAACTGCTTTTACTGAGGACAGCATAGCTTCTATTATAATTAGTTTTAATTCTGTTTCAGAAATCCATAAGCATAAATTTGATAAATATAGTGTTTTTCATAATCTTGAAGATACCACTTGGCTTTTAAAAGTTAAACCTGAAAATCTTTTAGACACAATAATTGTAAATTTTGATATTGGGGCAAGTGAATTTTATTTTAAGGAAAAATTAGATTCTGTTCAGATTTATATTTCAAAAAAAGATTCTTGCGAAACTAAGTTTTATTTTTACGGGGCATATTTAGAAAATTCAGAACCTGGAATTAATTATAGCGCTGTAGGAATAAATGGTGCTTCAACAACTTCATACTTAAAAGCCGATTTGTTTGAACAACATTTAAAAGCAGTAAACCCGGATTTAGTTATACTTTCAATTGGAGTTAACGATGCAGCAGGAAAAAACTTTAAAGAGTCAGTATACATTGAAAACTACAAAAAAATTATTGATAAAATTTTGAATATAAGTCCTGATTGTGCAATTTTGTTGACTACTAATAATGATTTTTATTATTATAGGGGAGGGGTAAATCCTTTTTCTAGTGAAATTTATAGAAGTATGAAAACTTTAGCAAATTTTTATGGTGCTAGTCTTTGGAATTTGTATAGAGTTATGGGTGGACAAAAATCTATAAATTTATGGCGAAAAGATGAATTAGCAAATAAAGATAGAATACATTTTACAAGAGATGGATATATAGTTGTTGCAGATTTATTGTTTGATGCTATTATTAAAGATTTTGCAGAGTTTTTACAAAAAAGTAAAAAATAAAGAAAAATATTGTTATGAGTTTTTTAGAATTTATTAAAAATATATTTTATTATAGTGAAGAAGCTCCTTTAATTTTCACAAGATTTTTCTTTTGGGGATTTTTTGCAGTGGTTTTATTAGGCTATAGCCTTGTTCATAAGCGTTTTACTTTAAGATCTTTGTATTTATTAGTATTAAGCTTGTTTTTTTATTATAAATCTAGTGGTTTTTTCTTTTTCCTATTGATTTTCAGCACTTTTGTTGATTACTATACCGGAATGGGTATTCATAGGGCAAAATCAGAAATATCCAGAAAATTATTATTAGCTTTAAGTGTTTTTATAAATTTATTTTTACTTTCATATTTTAAATATACATATTTTTTCACTTCTGTTATAAATGATCTGTTTGGTACTAGCTTGGTTGCCTATAATTATTTAGCAGATTTTTCAAATCTTTTGACAGGTTCGCATTTTGATACTTCTAGAATATTTTTACCTGTGGGCATTTCTTTCTACACTTTTCAAACAATGTCATATACTTTGGATATTTATAAACGAAAAATGGAGCCTGTGAAAAATATTATTGATTTTGGCTTTTATGTTTCGTTTTTTCCGCAATTAGTAGCTGGTCCAATAGTAAGGGCTTCGGAATTTATACCCCAAATTTATAAAAAATTCCAATTGTCGCGTTATGAGTTTGGCTTAGCAATTTTTATGATTTTAAAAGGACTTGTTAAAAAAATTGCTATTGGTGATTATATTGCTGTAAATTTTGTTGATAGAATATTTGCTAATCCTGAAATGTATTCAGGTTTTGAAAGTTTTATGGCAATGTTGGGTTATTCTTTACAGGTTTATGTCGATTTTTCAGGATATACTGATATAGCAATTGGAGTAGCTTTATTACTGGGATTTAGATTAAGTCAAAATTTTAATTCGCCTTATAAAGCAAAAAACTGCGGAGAATTTTGGTCGAGATGGCATATTTCACTTTCTTCTTGGTTAAAAGATTATTTATATATTCCTTTGGGTGGAAATCGTAATGCAAGTGTTGGAACATGGGTGAATTTTGTACTTATTTTAGGGATTTTTGCATTATTGGCCGCTAACTTTTGGGTGAGTATAGGTTTGTTGGTTTTTGCACTAATAGTGTTTTTATTAATATTAATTTTTCCAAAAGTTAAGAAAAATATTATTACCAATATAAACTTGATGATTACAATGCTTTTAGGTGGTTTGTGGCATGGTTCAAGTTGGAACTTCCTTATTTGGGGTGGATTAAATGGATTGGGTATTGTAGTTTATAAATTTTGGAGAAAAATATCGCCTTGGGAAAAGTATAATAATGTGTTGGCAACAATATGGAAAATAACTTTAACTTTTGGATTTATCACTTTTACACGTGTGTTTTTTAGAGCTCCAGATTATGAAACAGCAGCTACAATGTTGCATAGAATATGGAATAATTTTAGCCCTGAAATAATTCCAGCTGTTATGGCAGGCTATTATAAAGTTTGGTTAATAATGCTTTTTGGTTTTGTTACTCACTGGTTAAGCTACAATTTTAAAGATAAATGGCGAGATAGATTTATAAATGCCCCACATTGGTCTCAAGTCCTAATTTCTTTTATTGTTATATTTCTTGTTTATCAATCTATATGTTCGGATATGCAGGCATTTATTTATTTTCAATTTTAAAAATAAGAGATAAGTTTAAAATTTATATTAAATTCGCAAAAACTAAGTGATTGATTACAAATTTTAAAATATGGTTTTCTAAATTAAGTAAAATGCGTAAAATAATTTTTATCCTCGCCTTGCTATCATTGCTTATTCTAGGTTTTTTAGGAATAAGTTTTGGAGTAAATAAAGCCCCAGCTTTTTGGTTAGATAGCAAAATTGAAATTAATAAATATTATTTCGGAAAAATTGATGAGGCAACATATTGGTTTCAGTTTACAAAAACTGATAAAGACTTGGCTGAGGGAAATTATTTTATTCTT
>JALOAQ010000094.1 GCA_023228725.1 Bacteroidales bacterium
GTTGGTAATACTGATTATTCTAGTTATCGCAATAAAACCGGTTTTACAGCTCTGCCGGGAGGTTACCGTAGCTACGGTGGTTATTTCTACGATCTTGGGCACTACGGTTATTGGTGGTCGGCTACTGAGGATGGTAGCAATGGCGCTTGGACTCGTTACTTGTACTATAATTACAGCAATGTTAGCAGGACCAACTACTACAAGGGTAACGGGTACTCAGTGCGCTGCGTTAGGGATTAGGTTAGTTTATTTGGCTATTTGGCTATTTGGCTATTTGAAGGTTTTTGATGCGAGAGCAAAGCTCAGTGCAGAGCTTGTTGGAAAACGGGTATACGGGGTATGGGGCAGAGCCCCATCGAAATTTTTTTTCGAAAAGTTGGGTTTGTAGAAAATATGTGAACGGGTTTTGGCGTGATTTTTGTTGCAAAGCAAAACAAAAATCATGACAAAACAGGCGAAACAGGGAGTTGTTTTTTTTGTGAAGAAATATAGAAATATGTTAATTACAAAAACAACAACCCCATTCTAGATTCTACGTAAATTCTTAAAAAAAGTTTCGTTTTACACTCAGAAATCGGTTCGAGTTTTAAAAGTCGGAGTTTTTAATTTTATTGGTATAGTTTTGATGAATGTTGAAAATTCAACTCCTTCGGAGTTGCTGTTTAAAGAGATATAATAACCCGAGTTTCACTCGGGCTTATTAACATTCAAGTCCTTTGGACTTGGAGCATATAAAATCGGTAAGGCAAAATATTTAGCGTTTTGCTAAAATGTACCATTCATAAATTAAAAACAAACTGTAAGAAAATTCCAATAGAAGCGCGACCACGAAGTGGTCGAATGTAAATAGCCGTAGGTGGCAACCTACGGCTATGAATGATAACAGAAACTGCGACTCTGAAGGAGTCGAACAAAATTTTTATTATAAAGTTTCGTTTTCACTAGGCTCAAAAAAGAAGTTAAAAGTCAAAAGTCGAATGTGCTTCTCGCATTTCGCCCACTAACAACTTTCTAAACTTTCGACTGATTTTCGGAATAGTTTTTGCTGTAAATTTATATTATTAATCAAAAACTCAAAAATTATGAAAAAATTATTTTTACTAAGCTTAATTATTTTAAGTTTTGGTTTTCTTTATGCCCAAGATTGCAATTGCGATGAGCAAAATATTATTGAATCAAATTTTAAATTTACAGATTTGAATGATTTTGAAAAAACCGAGGCTATACAAGCTCTTTTGGCCGGAGATTGTTATTATAAAGGTATTAAACTTTGGGGAAAAGTTCAATTTGTAACTTCATTTCCAGATTTTAAAATTCAATATGTTGAGAGTTTTCCTGATATTAAAGTAAAATATGTAAGTTCATTTCCCGATTCTTGTGGAAAATGGCAAGTCGTTGAAAGTTTTCCCGATTTTAAAGTGCAAATTGTAAATAGTTTTCCAGATGTAAAGGTTAAAATTGTGGATAGTTTTCCAGGAGTTAATTAAAAAGATTTTAATTTTTAGTTTTTAAACTTGCTGTTACTTTTTTGAAAATTTTTAAATTTTTATCAACTTCACCATAAGTAAAACCTGTGATAACATAGTAATCTAAATTATCAAAAATAATGGTTTGGTAAATAAACTCTTTGATATACATTTCTTTATGCATTCCAAGAGAATACATTTCATATCCCTTTAAATTGCCAATATCAAATGGTTTTGGCTCTTGTTTTACTTCATCGTCCCATTCTAATGGATAATTTTCGAAAAGTTTTTTGCATAAAGTTATTTTTTCTGCTTCGCTTAAAGCTTTTCCTATTGTTGATTTTCTAATAGTCATAGAAGTTTTTTCTTTTGTTTTTGAAGGTATATTCCCATCGTCAGAATATGTTAGAGAACTTAACATTAAATTTCCTTTTTTTAGCCCTGTACCACTTACATCAACAGTAAAATCGAACCTGTCGCTTAGTTCAGATGAAATTTTTGGGTCATAAATTACAGCTAAAACAGATTCTTTAACTTCTGCTATGTGCTTTTGTGAAACTTCCGAAGGTATTGAAGCCGAAATTAAATAAGACCTATAAATATCTCCAATAAGCAACATTATTTTATAATAAGTTTTTCCGTAAGCTACTTGTTTTCCTTCAATTAAAAGAGCATCAAAGCCATTTATTTTATAAAAAATTTGTTTTTCAACAATAACTCCTGATTTAATTAAATATTTTTTATCAAAACCTATCATATTTCTATTTACTTCGCCCGGGACTTCGGTTATTACAATACTACTACCAGCTAATTCATGTTGAAATCCAGTATAAGTTTTGCTTTCAATAAATCCTCGCGGAGGAATTAATTTTATCTTTGTGCCAACAACAGTTTTATAATTGGCATTGATATTGTTTGTTTTTTCTATGGCTTTTGTGTTTATTCCTTGGGAAAATGAAAGAATAGTGATAAAACATAAAAAAAATGAAAATAAAATACGTTTCATAAATAAATTTTTTGTAAAATTAATTAAATTTGTTCAATATTGAAAAAAATACAAATTTTATGCCGATAAAAAAAATAAAAGTTCTGTTTTTAGTGGTTTTAAATTTTCTGAGCCTAAGTTTATTTTCAATAAATTTTGAAAATTTAAAATGTGAGGATGCTGTTTTTGAAAAAAATATTAAATCTGTAAGAATGCATCCCTTAGAGTGGGAGCAGGGGTATCCAGTTTTGGAATTTGGTAGCGATAATGCACTGTCTTTTAATTTTGACCAAATAGAATCAAGTCCAGAAATTTATTATTATACAATATTGCATTGCACTTATGATTGGAAAGTTTCTGATTTGCTTTTTTTTGAATATGCAGATGGTTTTGATGAAAATGAAATTTATGATTATGAAGACTCCCATAATACTTTTGTAAATTATACTCATTATAATCTTGAAATTCCAAACAGAGATATTGAGTTAACAAAATCAGGAAATTATTTATTGATTGTGTATTTAAAATCAGGTGGTGAAAATAAGATTGTGATTACAAAGCGTTTTATGCTTTTTGAAAATATTCTTCAAATAAATGCAGGAAAAAATATGGCTTTATTAAATGATTATCGTATTAAATATCAAAAAATTGATTTTACAATATTAAGAAAAGCTTTAAATATTTCTGAGCCTCAAATTGAGCTTAGGCCTGTTGTAATGCAAAATTACCAATGGAATACTGCAAAATACGATTTCCCTTTTTCTTTTATAGATAATGATAAAATTGTGTATGAATGGGAAGATAAAATTGCTTTTGATGCTACAAATGAGTATAGATATTTTAATTTTAATAATTTAGAATTAAATTCTGAAAGGGTTGAGCATATAGAATTTAAAAAGCCTTATTATTATATTGATTTAGTTAAGGATAAAACTGAAATGTTTAGTCCTTATTCAAGTGTTAATGACATAAATGGCTCATATGTAATTCGCACAAAAAGGTTTAGAAATTCTGATTTTCCCGAAGTTCAGTCGGAATATGCCATTGTTAAATTTAGTTTGGAACACAAAAGTCCAATTAGTAATTCTGATGTTTATATTTATGGCGAATTGACAAATTATTCACTAGATGAAAATAGTAAGATGCTTTATAATTTGGAAACAAAAACTTATGAGAAATTATTGTTTTTAAAACAAGGTTATTATAATTATCGTTATGTTTTAGTTGATAAAGACGGTAAAATTAGTCATAGTTTTTTTGAAGGAAGCCACCAACAAACCGAAAATGCTTATTTATTATTTTTATATTATAAATCAATATCCGACAATTATTATAGATTAGTGAATTTTATGGTAATTTAGCTGTAATAGTATTTAGTATTTAGTATTCGGTTGTTAGTGGGCGAAATGCGAGAAGCACTTTCAACTTTTTACTTCTCGTTTGTATCTAGCGTAAGGCGAGAAACCATAATTCGTGTAAATCCGTGTAATTAGTGGTTGCCTCTCTTCGAGTTTTGAGCGTAGCGAAAAACGAGAAGCCTTTTTCAACTTTTAGCATTCTTAAAACTTATATCCATTCAAAAAATCTTTGGTTTTCATTCTTTTTTTACCTGATATTTGAAGTTCGTGTATGATAAGAAATCCGTCTTTTGTTGAAATTTTTAATTGACTTTTGTTATCGCTGATAATTTTGCCTGTTTGGTAATTATGTTCCACGATTTCATAAGAAGTTTCAAAAACTTTAATGGTGTTTTTTGAATCTTCTAAATCAAACCAAGCTGTTGGATAAGGAGATAAGGCTCTAACTTTATTATGCAAATCTTTGGCAGATTTATTAAAGTCAAGTTTGCAAAATTCTTTATTTAATTTAGGGGCTTGTCTTGTGTTTTCAATTTTTATAGATTTTTGGTCTATACTTTTTGCAGTGGCATTCGCAATTGAATTAACAGTTTTTATTAATAATTCACCTCCTAATATCATAAGTTTATCATGCAAACTTCCTGCATTATCAGTATCTAAAATTTCACATTTTTCCTGAAAAATCACTTTTCCAGTATCTATTTCCTCGTTTATAAAAAAAGTTGTAAGTCCGGTTTTTGTATCTCCGTTTAAGATTGCATGATTTATAGGAGCAGCTCCACGATAATCGGGCAGGAGAGAAGCGTGTAAATTTATTGTTCCAAATTTTGGAATTTGCCAAACTTCTTTAGGCAACATTCTAAAAGCAACAACAACAAATAAATCTGCATTTAAACTTTTTAGTTCAGAAATAAAATCTTCGCTTTTTAAGTTTGTGGGTTGTAATATTTTGATGCCTAAGTTTTTAGCATAAATTTTAACATCAGATTCTGATATTTTTTTTCCTCTTCCTGCAGCTTTGTCCGGAGCTGTAATTATTGCAAGAATTTCCTGTTTATCATTGATCAATTGTTTTAAAGACTCCACTGCAAAGCTTGGAGTCCCCATGAAAACAATTTTTAGTTTATTCATTTTCGCCTAAATTAAGTTCGTGACCCATTTTATCTTTTTTGGTTTTAAGATAAAATTCATTAAACTTATTTGGTTTTATTTCTATATGTTGAATATCGCAAATTTGTAAACCATAACCTTTTAGTCCGGCTTTTTTTGAAGGATTATTTGTAATTAAAGTCATTTTTTTTACTCCAAGACTTCTTAAAATTTGTGCACCAACACCATAATCTCTTTCGTCTGCTTCAAAACCTAAATGTATATTTGCTTCAACAGTATCTAAACCATTTTCTTGAAGTTTATATGCAGAAATTTTATTCATTAGTCCAATTCCACGTCCTTCTTGATTTAGATAAATAATCACGCCCTTGCCAGCTTTTTCAATCATTTTCATTGATTCGTGAAGTTGATGTCCGCAGTCGCAACGCTGAGAACCAAAAATATCGCCTGTAACACAACTTGAATGTACTCTAACTAAGATTTGTTCATCAGCTTTCCAACTTCCTTTTATAAGTGCAGAATGTTCTAATCCATTGCTTTTTTGTTGAAAAGGAATCATTTCAAAATCTCCGTATTCGGTTGGTAAGTGTACTTTATCGCCTTTAATAATTAAGCTGTCAAATTCTAAGCGATATTTTATTAAATCTTCAATTGAAATTATTTTAAGCTTGAATTTTTCTGCAATTTGCATTAATTCAGGTAGTCGTGCCATAGTGCCGTCTTCGTTCATAATTTCCACTAATGCACCACCAACTTTTAATCCTGCTAATCTTGTTAAATCAACAACCGCTTCGGTGTGTCCTGCACGTCTAAGCACTCCGTTTTCTCTTGCCATAAGCGGAAAAATATGACCAGGTCGTCCTAAATCTTCCGGTTTTGTATTTTCATCAATTAAAGCAAAAATAGTTTTTGCTCTATCCGATGCAGAAATTCCGGTTGTGCAACCATGACCATTTAAGTCAACTGAAACAGTAAATGGAGTTTCGTGCAAAGCGGTATTTTTACCTACCATTAATTCTAAATCTAATTCTTTGCATCTGCTCTCGCTAAGTGGTGCACATATTAAACCGCGACCATGAGTGGCCATAAAATTAACAATTTCGGGAGTGATTTTTTCTGCTGCAACAATAAAATCACCCTCGTTTTCTCTATCGTAGTCGTCAACAACAATTACGATTTTTCCATTTTTAATATCTTCAATAGCTTCCTCTATTGTGTTTAAAGGTCTATTGATTTCTTTTTGTAGGTTTCCAGACATTTGATTTAACTCCTTTCATTGCTTTAAACATTCCTGTAAATAAAGCAATATTCATTGTTATAAAATGTGTAATAAAACGCAAAAATACGTTATGAATATTTATTTTTTTAAGTAAAAAGTCAAGTATTGGTAATAAAAGTATAAAATTATATAAACAGAAGAAAATAAGATAGAATTTTGAATAAAAAGCTAGGTAAAAGTTAATAGCCCAAGCTAATATTAAAAATATAGGTGTTATCCATCTTAATACTTTGTGAGATAAAAAACTAAATCCTAAACCTTTCCATACAGGCCAAAGTAAATGTTTAAATTCTTTAAGATTTTGAAAATTCCCAGTAGCTATTCTTACTTTTCTTCTAAATTCGTCTGATAAATTATTTGAAACATCTTCATACACAACTGCTTGAATATTATTTACTGCTTTATATCCTTTTTCTAAAACTTTCATACATAAATAAAAATCGTCAACTAAAAAAGTTTTAGGCACAGGTGAGTATAATTCACGTCTTATAGCAAAACAGCCTCCGAAAGGTCCCATCATACTTCCCCATAAAATACTTTCTCTGTGTTTTATATAGACTTCTCTTGAAATATAGGATTTCTCTTGAATTGATATTCCTTCTTTTTTCAATCCTGTATTTTTCATATGAGAATCCACTAAACCAACTTTTGGGTCTGAAAATGGTCTAAGCAATTCAGAAATTGTGTTTTTATCAAAAAATACGTTTGCGTCTGATAGAATTAAAATTTCAGAATTAGATTTATCAATCATAGCATTAATAACATTTGATTTACCTTGCCTTTTATCGAAAGCTTTAAAATCTATGTTATTATATTTTTTTGCATAAGTTTCAACTATTTCATTGGTTTTGTCCTTGCTGTTATCAGAGCCTATGATAATTTTAATTTTATCAAGTGGATAATCAGAATTTAAAATAGAGTCAATCTTTTCAGCAATTACGCTTTCTTCGTTATAAAGCGACATAATTATTGTAACTTCCTTTTTTTCTATACTTTGGTTAAAATCTAATGTTTTATTTTTTGTTAAAATAAATAATAAAAAAGGGAAAAGTACATAAGTATGAAATACTAAAAATACTAAGAAGAAAAATAATATTTGGAATAGAATAATCATTTTATATGAGATAGATAAAACTTATTTAAATTTTCAGCTATTTTAAGATTATCGAAGTTTTCAAGAATAAATTTTCTTGCTTCCACTGAAATTGAGTTATGAAAATCTTTATTGTTTTTAATTTTATTCAAATATGTTAAAAATCCTGCCGAAGAATTTGCTATCAACACATTTTTTTCATGGCTTGTATTTATTCCTTCAGTTCCAATAGAAGTGGATATTATTGTTTTTCCGGCAGCCATTCCTTCGATAATTTTAATTCTCATTCCAGAACCTGAAAGTAAAGGAACAATCATTATTGATTGACTTGCAATAAACTCTACTGCGTCTTCAATTTCGCCAAGATAATCAATATTTTTACAATTTCGCAAATATTCTTCATATAAAACCGGTGCATTTCGCCCTGCTATGGTAAGAATACAATCAGGATTTTCTTTGATAAAGGTATTCCAAATATTTTCGATAAACCAAGTTAAGCCTTCTTGATTAGGAATCCAATCTAAGGCTCCTATATGGAAAAAACCGGGAAACTTTCCCTTATTTTCGACATTTAAAAATCTGTTGTTTTTATCTATGCCTGTTGGTGTTACTTGTTGTGGCTTAGAGTTTCCAAATTCATTAAATATCTTTCCATCACGCTCTGTAATAGGAACTAACAAATCGTATTTGTTTAAGTATGAAAGTTTAAAATTCTTTATTCTTTTAGCAAGATTTTTTTTATAAATACGATAAAAACTGCTTGTTTCGTTTAGGCTTGCTCTTTCCCAAATTTCATGTTCTATATTATGGGCTCTGAAAGAAATTTTCGCCTTAGAGTATTTTTTAATAGTTTCAATATATGGGCAAAGATACAATCCTTCTAATTGAACTATGTTATAATCATTTTTTTGTAAAATATCTATTAATTTATTTTTAAATTCTTTAGAAATAAATCTTTGGGCGTTATATGGTTGTGAAGAGAAAATTAAATTAGTAAAAGCCTTAAAAACCGATGTGTCAGTATTGATTTTAACGGCATGTATTTTTATTTTATCTGTTATATCTTTTGGAATACTATCTAAATCAGTGTAGTGTTTTGAGGTATTCATTGAAAGTATTTCGACCTGATTTTGACATTGATTTAAAGAAAGTGCTAATGATAAACTTGCTATGGAGCCTCCGTCTCGTGGTGGATAGGGCATTTTATTTGTTAAAATCAATATTCTCATATCACTAGTTTAAAATTGCTACAAAGTAACATAAAATTATTGAGCTTTCTAAGTCCTTTTTGTTTTTCTTTTAAACTTGCTTTTTAAGTTTGAGTAAAAATGTGTGCTAATTCTCATTGAATCAGTTGCTGCTTTGTAAATTAGGAAGCCAGCTAAAGGAATAAGAACGTAGGTACTCATCCACATTCCAAGAATAGGTTCAAAAACAGCTTCTCGCGTTGTTTTTTCAAAAGTTATTGAAATAACATAATAGATTAGAAATAGAAAAACTGATACTATAACCGGTAAACCAAAGCCTCCTTTACGAATAATTGCTCCAAGTGGTGCTCCTATTAGGTAAAATAAAACACATGCAATTGCTAAAACATATTTTCTATGCCATTCTATTCTATGTCTGGCTATATAGCGTTTATATCCATCTAGCTCATCTTTAGTTAGCTCTACATATAGTTTTGTTGAACTAGCATAGTTTAATCCGAAATCTAAAACCTTGTTTTTTTGAGCTAAGTTTAAATCATTAAAAATTGAATCGACATGAATATTCTTTAAATCTGTAATTGATAATTCATCAACTTCTGTATTAGCAATTTCTAACTCATCTTCGTTCATGTTTAACCAGGTGTGTTTACCTTTAAATAAAGAATATTCACTTATATTAAAGTATATGTCGTTTTTTCTTTTGTTTAAACTTTCTTTTAACGAATCAATCGTAACAATTAGTTGTTTATTGTTTAACATATCAAAACTATTTTTGAATAAATCTTCATTAGCTTGATCCATTCCTAGAGCATCTAACTCAATATAAGCGGTTTGTGATTTAAAACTTGCACTTTGGTGAGGATATTTATTATTATTAATGTTTTTATTAAAATCTAAATCCTCATATCTATTTCCGTCTTGTAAATCAAGAATTAAAAATGCTTTATCTTCAGTAATATGTATACTTCCTTGTTTAGCTGTAGTAATACTAGTTGATTGTTTTTTATTTCTATGATCATATATTAAAATATCCTCTAGATTATTAGTTTTTCTTTTTTTTCGTTCTACTTTAATGCTTAAATCACTTACAGGTTGAGTAAAAATTCCACTTTGAAGATTTATTTCTGGTCTTTGTTGTTGAATATTGTAAAGTAGGGTTCGCATTTTTAAATTTGTATATGGTAGTAGGTTGTTGGAAAAAGAGAATGCTACAATACTTATTAGTAAATTTAGGAAAAAAAGAGGATACATTATTCTGTATAAAGATATTCCACCAGATTTCATTGCAAATAGCTCATTTTTTTCACCAAGATTTCCATAAGTCATTATTGTTGCTAATAAAATAGAAAGAGGTAGGGCTAAAGGTATTAGGGTTAATGATGCATAAAATAAAAGTTCAACAATAACTTGCCATTCTAGACCTTTTCCTACTAAATCGTCTATATATTTCCATAAAAATTGGAGTAATAATAAAAACACACAAATTAGGAAAATGGCTAACCATGGACCTAGAAAAGATTTTATAATGTGTTTATGTATTTTCTTTAGCATGTGTAAAATTTAATCATGCAAAAATAAAAAAACAAATTGACAAAGTTTATGCTCCAAGAATATATTTAAGATTATTTATTTGTGTTTCCCAGAGTTCAATAACTTCTTCGCGTTCGTTGTCGATAGCAAAATCAGTAATAATGAGAGATATTTCTTTAGTTAGCTCGTGATTTTGTATTCTAAATTCAAAATACGCATCTTCATTTTCGCAGTCTAACCATTTAAAACGTATATATGATAAATCTTTGTTACTTAACATTTCTGCTTTTTCTTCAACGCCTTCCCAAATAAAGGTGTAAATATTGTCTTTTATTGATACATCGTCAGCAAACCACTCGGATAAACCAGTTTCGGTTGATAATCTATCAAATAATATTCTTGGTGAAGATTTAATAATATATTCAATTTCAATTTTTGTCATAGCTTATTTTTTTATAAATTATACATAAAAATCTTTAAATATTTTTACGCAATTTATAAAATTAATTTTAATTTACCAAAAATATTTGATATTTAATAAAAATAGTTATTTTTGCACTCTCAAATTGCTAATAAAACTACGGCGAGATAGCTCAGTCGGTTAGAGCGCATGATTCATAATCATGAGGTCGGCGGTTCAACCCCGCCTCTCGCTACAAAAAAACAAAATTAAACCGCTTAAGCGGTTTTTTTTATAATGAAAAATATATTTATCCGAACTCGTTCGGATAAATATATTTTTCATTATAAAAACCAAGCATAGCTTGGAATTTTGTTTTTTTGTAAATCTTCCCCCTTTTCGGGCTCGCGTCAGCAACCCCCCTTTAATAAAAATTTTATTTTATTTTTCGTTCGCGATAAATATATTTTTCATTATAAAAACCAAGCATAGCTTGGAATTTTGTTTTTTTGTAAATCTTCCCCCTTTTCGGGCTCGCGTCAGCAACCCCCTTTAATAAAAATTTTATTTTATTTTTCGTTCGGATAAATATATTTTTCATTATAAAAACCAAGCATAGCTTGGAATTTTGTTTTTTTGTAAATCTTCCCCCTTTTCGGGCTCGCGTCAGCAACC
>JALOAQ010000095.1 GCA_023228725.1 Bacteroidales bacterium
TCTAATTTTATTTTTGCCCAACAAGATTGTTCAAATCCACACATGATCACTACAATCCCTTTTTCAGCTACTGGACTAAGTACAGTAGGTATGGGGAATCTTTTTGATGCTAACGATTTGTGTGGCTCTAATGCTATGGTAAATGAAGAGTATATTTTTCAATTTACGCCAGAAACCGATATGCAAATAAATATTGCACTAACTAACACACAAGTTATAACATCAAGTTTACCTATTGCTAGTGCAAATATTGGTTTATTTTTAACTGACAAATGTCCTGACGAAGCTGCAGGAAATTGTATAGCATTTGTTGATAATGCTTCAAGCAATCCTGCAATTAATAATATTAATGTGAACCAAGGACAAACTTATTTTATTATAGTTAGTTCTGCTGATATGCTTTTTCTTGGTAGCACTAATGTTAATTTCGATATAAATATAACAAGGAATTTAGCTTATGATTTAGAATTAAAATCTATTTCCTTGCCAGGAAGTGCTTGCGATTTAGGCGAAGAACAAATCTTCTGCCTAATAAAAAACAGAGGTGAATTTGATGTTACAGAATTTGAATTAGTATATTATGTTAATGGAGGATCGCCAGTTTTTGAAAATTACTCCGGCTTAATAAGTCCGGATTCTGAAATAACTTATGAGTTTGAAAATTTAATTTCATTTTCTGATTTTGGAGAATATAATATTGAAATTACTATAAATTATGGTTTAGATGAATATATAGGCAATAATACTCTAAGTGCTTCAACATATTTTTTACCAACTTATAATACTTTTCCACTAATTGAAGATTTTGAAGATAATTTTGGCTTTTGGTCAAGTGGAGGAACATCTTCAAGTTGGGTTTATGGCAATCCTTCGGCTTCAACAGAAAATCCTGTTATAAACTCAGCAGCTTCGGGTGATTTTTGTTGGGTAACAAATTTGAATGGAAATGCAAACACAAGCGAAAACTCATATATAGAAAGTCCTTGTTATGATTTGTCAGGATTATTTCAACCTAGATTAGAGCTAAAATATTGGGCAGATTTTTCTTTATATGGAAATTCTGCAAAAATAAAAGCATCTGTTGATGGAGGTGAAACTTGGAATTTAACAATTGCTGAATTAAGCTCTACAGATACTTGGAAAAATCTTGTTGTTTCTATGCCTGATTTAATTGATGAAACAAATGTTAGATTTAGAATTACTTTTGAAGGTGGCTATTTAGTTGCTAACGGCTTAGCTATTGATGATTTTACTATAAAAGAATCTGTTTTAAAAGATGTTGGTGTTAGCAATATTATTACTCCAAACACTGGTTGCGGACTTACTGATATTGAAACCGTAAGAATTGAAGTTAAAAATTATGGAGTCCAAACTGCAAATAATATTCCTGTGAATTATTCTATTGATGGAGGCGAAACTTGGTTAGCAAGCGATGAAGTTATAGCCTCTATTGTTGCTGGTGGAGCTGTTCAACATTTTTTTAATATTACTGGAGATTTTAGCGAAATTGGAATATATGAAATTATTGCTAAAACAAATCTTGAAGGAGACGAAGACATAGAAAACGACAGTTTTACAAAAATAGTTTTAAAACAAAACACAATACTTGTTGAAAACTCTTATTCAGAATCTTTTGAAGACGGAGACGGAGGCTGGATGGCTTATGGAACAAATTCTAGTTTAGAATTAGCAGAACCTAATTATACTATTATAAATCATGCAGGAGACGGTGATTATGCTTGGGTTACAAATGCAACAGGGCCTCATAATCAAAGTGAAGTTTCATATTTAGAATCTCCATGCTTTGATTTAAGCGATATGGTAAACCCAAAATTTAAAGCAATGGTTCAATACGAAACAACGCCTTTAATGTCAAACTTTTTAGTTGAATATTCTTTTGATGGAATGGCTTGGGATACTGTAAGAGCAGGAAGCATTTCTAACGGTTGGTATGGCGAAGATTTATTAAGTTTTGGAACCTGGGGAGGCTCATCAGAAGGTTGGCAAGAGGTTTCTACAGAAATTGGTTTTATGGCAGGACAATCAAGTGTAAAATTCCGCTTTGTTTTTGATACAGGACTTATTTCTTTCCCAATAGGAGACGAAGAAACAGAAGGAGTTGCAATTGATTTTGTTAGAATAGAAGACTGCGATATATTACCTGAAGCACAGTTTTCTTTCACAACTAACCAGTTACAAGCTAATTTTACTGACGAATCAACAAATGCGGCTTCTTGGACTTGGGATTTTGGAGATAACGAATTTTTACCATCTACATCTAACGAGCAAAACCCAAGCTTTACATATAATCAAGAAGGGCAGTATTATGTAACTTTAATCGTAACAAATATGTGTGGCTCATCAATTGCCGGAGAATGGGTTAATGTTAGTACTACTGGTATAAATAATGATATTGATAATCAAATTAAAATTTATCCAAACCCAACAAATAAATTTATAAATATTGATAATATTCAAAATTCGGAAATAAACATTTATGATATTAACGGAAAATTAATATACAAGCAGTTTATAAACGAAAATAAACTTGTTTTAGATATAAAAGACTGGGCAAATGGAATTTATTTTATAAAAACTCAAAGCGATACAAAATCATTTATTAAAAAATAAGAAAAAAGGCTGCTAAAAATTAGCAGCCTTTTTTTTAAGATTTAATTACTTCTTTTTACAAGTAATTTTTACGGGAGTAGGATTTTGTAAGTTATCGCTTACCGGACATCTATCTTCAATTGCTTCTAACCATTTTGCCAAAGTTGACTCGTCAGCATCTGTATCGGCTTTTAAACTTACTTCAATTTGTTTGTAACCGGCACGATCTTCATAAGATTGTCCAAATAATCTTGCAGGATTTAAATCGCCACAAATATCAATTTCTAACCCTCTTAACTCAAATTTCATTTCTTGAGCTATTACATGAGCCATAACATTTATACAACCTGCAAAAGCAGCTAAGACATACTCAACTGGATTTGCACCTTCATCACTTCCACCTAAATTTTCAGGTTCATCAACAATAAGCTCAAAATTTCTTGCTTTTACAATTGTTTTCGCAGGACTTGCACTTTTTGCTTTAATCCTAAATTTCATATCTGCCATAGTATTTTAATTTAAAAGTTTATAATAATTTAATTGTTGCAAATATAGTATTAGGCTACCACATTACCTAATTAAAAACATATTAATATTATATGAACAAATATGTAATTTTACTTGTTTTAATACTTAGTTTTACATAAATTTAGATTATTACTATATGCAAGATAAAAACACATTTTCTTGGGCTACAAAACTTACAGATTCTGAATTTTCGGAATTAATAGAAAGTTCTAGTTTAATTAGTTATAACAAAAACGAGACTATTATAAAACAGGGAAGCTTAGCGAGTCAAATTTTAGTTTTAGAAGAAGGTTTTGTTAAACTAAACCTTGAAATTAAAGGAAAAGATTCCACATTTGGTTTTAGCGTTAATGGTGATTTTATTGGCTTAATGTGTTCTTTTGTAATAAAGAAATTAGATTTTTCTGCCATTGCCGTAACTACTTCAAAAGTTAGAATTTTTGATAGAAATATTTTCGAAAAACTAATAAAAGAAAATGGCGAATTTGCATTAGATTTAATTAGTACTATGTCAGAAATGACAAACTCTGCAATTCACAATTTGTTAATAATTAATCATAGAAATGTTAATGGTGCTTTAGCTTTATTATTATTGCGTTTACATAAATTATTTAATTCAAAAAACTTCAGTCTGCCTTTTACTCGCGAAGAGATGGCAAGGTCATTAGCATATTCAAAAGAAAGCATAATAAATACTTTATCTGATTTTCAAAAAGATGAAATTATAAAAGTTAGTGGAAAAAATATTAGCATTTTAAAATTAGAGAGCTTAAAACTAATAGCGGAAAATGGTTAATGGAAAGTTGAAAGTTTCTCTGTTGGCTCGCAGGCTCGCCAACTTCGAAACAACTATTTAGTTGTTAGTATTTAGTATTTAGTTGTTAGTGGGCGAAATGCGAGAAGCACTTTCGACTTTACAGACTTTCGACTTTATAGACTTTCGACTCTATAGACTTTCAACTGTTTAATATCCACCCCAAAATTTTCTTAAAATCCACTCAAGAGCGGCGAATAAAAGAATTACAAAGAACAATAAATATAAGTCTGTGAAATTATGTAGTTTTTCATTTTTATAAGCAATATCTCCAATATTTTGATTAGCTTCAATTTCTTTGCTAATTTCTCTCATTTCATTAGGGTAAAACACTTTTGCGTTTGTTTTTTCGGCTAATTGGAATAAAACTTGATGGTTTGCCTTTGTTATTAAAGATTCAATATTTATGCTTTTTACTAAAAATTGCCCTGAATATTCATAATTTTTATTATCAAATTTTGTTTTCACCAAAAAGCTATATCTTCCTACTTCTAATCTTCCCATATCAAGCCTGTAAGAGTTTCCAAAATTTAAAAACGAATAATAAAACTCCTTATTTTCTTCATTTTTTAAAACCAAAGAAATATCTAAATTAGGCACTAAGTCAAATGTTTCATTATAAAATGCAACATTTACTATTACCGGTTCATTTTCGTTGTAAACTTGCTTAAATTCAAGGTTTAACTTATCCTTAATTTTTTTTACCAATAAATATTGAACAGTTTTATTTATAAAAGAATTAAAAGAATCATGATCTGAATTATGCTTAAAATCATCAAGCCTCCATTTCCAAATACCTTCTCCACAAATTATTCCATTTTTAGAGTTTAAATTATCTATAAATACAATTAAAGGTTTAGAAGTTTTTATCCCATTTATAGCTTGGTGTAAAAGTATTTTAGCTTCATTTTCAAAATTATAATCAGCAAAATTCACTTTTAAAGGAGATAAATATTTAAAAAAACTTTGGTCAACTCCAATATCAAAAGCAAGAAAGTTTGAATTTAAAATTCCACTAGCATCGTCAAAATTATTTGAATTTGACACTATTTTCATACCTGTTTCAATAGAATTAAAAGCTTGAATTGAAGTATTGACACCAATAATGTATAAACTTGGGATAGAATTTTGTTTAATTTCTGCAAAAACCTTTGTTGCAGCAAATTGCGAAGATGGTAATTGATGTAAAATTACTAAATCATAATTTTTAACACTTTCGTTAAAATCATAAATATATTTTATTTCTAGTTCAAAATCAGGATTATCTTTAAGAGCATATTTTATAGCTCCTATATCAGGATGTGGAGAATTTGCCAACAATAAAACTTTATTTCTATTATCAACAATATTTATAATAAAATCAGCAAAATTATTTTCATAACTAATTTCGTCTTTTAATTTTTTTAACTCAACAGAATATTGTTGAGCACCGATTTTATCAGCGTGAAGCTCAATATCAATTTGTTTTTGGCTTGCATTTTCAGGCAATTCAAAATTTGATTGATAAACTATTTTCTCATCTCGTCTAATAATAATTTCACTTTCTTTTTCGCTACATTTTTCAGCAGAAACAAGCAATCTTACAGGGAATTTATTTCCTAAAAAGGCTATATGATTGTGCATTATATCTTTCAATATTAAATCTTTTTGAGAAATAGTATCTCCCATAGCAATTGAATAAACTGGAAAGTTTATATTATCAAGATAAATAGGATTTTCTCCGCTATTATAAATTCCATCTGTTGCAATCAACACAGCACCCAAATTCATTCCTGCGTAACTAGAAATAATTTCAGGAAAAATGCTTGAAATATTTGTAAGCTGACCTTGATAATTTAATACGCTATCAGTGTTTATAGCTTCGTCAAATTGCATATAGCGTAAATCAAATTTATTTTTTAAATCATCAAATAAATTATTCAGCTCTGTTTTATATTGATTTTGATAATAAGTGGAATCTTTATTTAATAAAATCGAAGCAGAATTATCTTGCACAAAAACTAATATTGGCTTTTGCACAAGTATTCCCGAAGTTTTAAAAATTGGGTTTAAAATTAATAATAAAATTATTAATACAAAAACAAACCTTAAACTTGCCATTAAAATCTTTTTCCACTTATCAAGTTCTTTATAAAGCCTGTCTTTATAATATAATAAAAAAGAAGTAGCCGCCGCAATTGCAACAGCTACTAAGATTAAATATTTAGGATATTCAAAATAAATTTGCACTATAAAAATTATGTTAACATTGCTCCACAAACGTTAATTACTTGTCCTGAAATATATGAGGACATATCAGAGCCTAGAAAAACTACTAGATTTGCAACATCTTCGGCTTGTCCGGCACGTCTTAAAGGAATTTTTTCAGTCCAAGCTTGACGAGCTTCTTCTGGAATTGCTTTTGTCATTTCAGTTTCAATAAATCCTGGAGCAATAGCATTAGCTCTAATATTACGAGGGCCTAACTCCTGTGCAATAGATTTTGTAAAACCAATAAGTCCGGCTTTAGAAGCAGAATAGTTTGATTGTCCTGCATTTCCTGAAACACCAACTACAGAGCTCATATTTATAATTGAACCACTGCGTTGCTTTAACATAGTTCTTTGAACTGCTTTAGTTAAATTGTAAACAGATTTTAGATTTACATTTATCACTAAATCCCATTGTTCTTCGCTCATTCTCATCAATAAAGCATCTCTAGTAATACCTGCATTATTAACTAAAACATCTATTCTTTCAAAATCAGCCACAACTTCTTCAACAGTTTTTTCAGTAGAACTAAAATCAGCAGCATTTGAAACATATCCTTTTGCTTTTACACCAAAGGAGGCTAATTCTTTTTCTAAACTTGTAAAATTATCATCAGCATTCATATCTGTAAATGCAATATTAGCTCCGGCTTGAGCACATGAAAGAGCAATAGCTCTACCTATTCCGCGTGCAGCTCCGGTGATTAATACAACTTTTCCGTCTAATAATTTCATATTTTCTAAATTTTAATTTCTGCAAAATTACAATAATATAAATTAAGAACAATAAAAAATTAGAAATCATAAGATTTTCTTAATAAATTTTAGTTAAAAGATTGTAAAGTGGTTAATATTTAGTGGTTAGTTTTTTGTTGTTAGACATAGTGGGCGAAATGCGAGAAGCACTTTCAACTTTTACCTTTTAACTTCTTTTTTGGGCGTAGCGAAAATGAAACTTTATTTAAGAGTTTACGTGGCATCTAGAATGGGGTTTTAGTTTTACAAGAAAGTGGGGGTTTTGGCGGGATTTTTGCTATTTATTGCAAAAATCATGACAAAACAGGCGGAAAAATTCAACCTCACTTCCCGACCGATAATTATCGGTCTTTTCGAGCGAAGCTCTGCTTTGCGAGAAATATCCCCTGCACACAGCAACGCCAATAAAAACTTTTCCCTTCGAGTTTTGAGCGAAGCGAAAAACAAAACTTTATTTAAACAATTATTTTGTTCGCCTCCTTCAGTGTCGCAATTATCGTTATCATTTATTTCCGATTTGCCTTGTGTCTTTTCCTTTGAGTGCTGTCTTTGCATTTAACGATGTAACAACTTTTTTACCTGTTTGAGCTTCTAACTCTAATCGGGCTACATTTGCTACGTTTCCTCCACGCTTGGCAATTTTTGCACTTTCTTCAAAAGTTTCTGGACTTTCTTCTTGCGAAATATCTTTGGTAGAAGCCTCTGCAAGCATGTTCAAAATCAATTCGGTGTTAGTCATATTGTCCCGAAGATTTTCCTTTTTCAGACCTTTGAGAATTTTATACTCTTTAGTTGTATTACCACTCCAAGCTTTGGTTATGATGTCTGTCAAACTTGCGAATTGCTGTCCTTCTTTTATTCCGCGTTTTTTCCATTCGTCTGTAAGTTCTTTGCGGATTTCAATACTTTTCAAGCGTTGATTAATCCAATTTTCGGAATAACCTAATTTAAGATATTGCTCCAAAGCTCTATCAATGGACAATTCAGGGTCTTGCATTTCGTCTATACGCTCTGATGCAATTTGTGCCAACCATACTTTAAAAGGTTCTGCCTTTGGTGATGGAATAGATTGAATTAAACGAAAAAGTTGTTCTGTATCAGCAACATCTGTTAAGTAAAACTTTCCGTCTGACGACTGCATTTTCAGTTGTCCCATATTTTGGGACAACTCACTTCCTTCCTCTTTTAGCTTAGTTTTCAAAGCATTCCAATATTTTCTTGGGCGTGGGCTTTCTGTCAAAATTTCAATAACATCTATTACAGAAAAATACCATTTTTCCTGCTCCTCGTCCCATTTCGTGCGGACTTGCTTTTGCTCAAATATCTTTATTGCATTTTCTTTTGTCATGATTAAATATTCTTAGTGTACAAAGTTAATAAAAAATTGAATTGGATTTTTGATATTTTTAATATTTATAAAAAGTGTAGCAATAAAATTTAAAAAAGTTCGACTTTTAAAACTCGAACCGATTTGAGTACAAAAAATGAAACTTTATTTGAGAATTTACGTAGAATCTAAAATGGGGGTGTTGTTTTTGTAAAAAGTGGGGGTTTTGGCGGGATTTTGCCCTTATATTAAAAACAAGTGCAAAACTTACAATAAAAACAATTATTAAATAATTTATTTCGTAAAAGGTTTCCTATTTATAATTGACTGACCAAGAGTAATTTCATCTGTATATTGCAATTCATCGCCTATTGCTACGCCACGAGCCAATACAGTAATTTCTATATTTTTATTCTCAATTTTTCTATTTATAAAATAATTTGTTGTGTCGCCTTCCATTGTGGCAGGCAAAGCAAATATAACTTCTTGAATATTGCCTTGGTCTAAGCGGGTAAACAAATTTGCTAAATTCAAATCTGAAGGACTAATTCCCTCCATTGGCGAAATTACACCACCTAAAACATGATATAAACCGTTATATTGAGATGTTGACTCAAGAGCCATAATGTCGTGAATACCTTCTACTATACAAATTTTTGAAAAATCTCTAGTTTTATCTGAACAAAGGCTACACAATTCATTATCTGAAATATTATTACAAACAGTACAAAACTTTGTGTCTTTTTTTAAGCTTAAAATTGAGTTCGCAAAATTTTCCACCTCAGTTTCCGGCCGTCTTAATAAATGTAAAGCAAAACGTAAAGCTGTTTTTTTACCTATCCCTGGCAAAGAGCTAAACTGCATAATTGCATCTTCTAAAAATTTTCCTGATTTATTGTCAAAACGCATAAAAAAATTTAAAATTCATACTCTGAATAAAAGCCTGCACCTAAGTCTGTTAAGAAAGATAATTTCAAAACATGTTTTTCTGCTTCTTTAAACCAAACAACTCTAATTTTGTTTTTATTTTTTCCAATAATTATACCTCCTTCAATATCCCAATAATACTCTTTTATTTCTGAAGCATTAGTTTCATATACAGGCATAGCGCTATTTATTAAAATAGGTGGAATTGAATAAATACCCCAATTACTTGGAACTATCTCTTCATATAAAAAATCTTTAGATTCATCACAAATAATGTGAAAGTTTTTATTTATTTTATCATTTTTATCAACATTTAAACTATGCCCCAAACCCTCAAAAATATGTAAATATTCCCGATTTGAATTTTCTTTAAGTTTTATGTGAATTGGCAAAGAACCATAAGTTTTGTTCAACAAAATACTACTAAATCCTCCTTTAATATCTTGAAATGGATAATTATAATCAATTGGTACCACATCATCAATATCACCATGAAAAGAAATCACAGAAGCTTTTGAGTTATCTATCATATCCAAACTATTTATAGCTCCCCACATATTTATAACGGCTTTTATTTCAAATTTATCTTTGCACGAATTTCCTGTACTTTCGATATTTCCTAAGTCAGAATATAAAAATGATTTTTGAGAACTTGATGGTCTGTCTTTATTTCGCATAAAAGCTAAATTTAAAGCTGTTATACCACCTGCACTACTTCCACCTACAAAAATATAATTCGGATTAATATTATAAGTATCACAATTTTTTACCAAAAATCTTAAAGCCGAATGTGCATCTTGCAAAGCTCTATAACCAGCCCTCTCAATAGAAGCTTTAGCTAATTTAAAGCCTATTCTATAATTTATTGAAGCACAAACATATCCTCGTTTTGAAAAATACTTACACATTTCAGACATAGTCTCAACTCCTTTGTCTCCAATATAAAATGCACCACCATGAATTAACATAATTAGTGGTCGTTTTTCTAAATTATCGTTTTTTGGCATATAAATATCCATTTTTAAAGATAAAGTTTCTTTAAATAATGAAGATAAAAATCCGTCAAGCAAAACACCTAAATAATCATCTGAACCAGTGTCGTAAGAAGTCCAATAACCACTAGCTTTTCCATATTCAATATCTTTTATTACCTTGATATCGCTAAATATCTCTTCTTTATATCTTTTTGGAAAAGTTTTAAACTCAGGTTTAATATATTTTTTAAATGAATAATTCCCTAATAATTCATATTTTTTAAAAAATAAAAATTTAGACTTCAATTTAGAACAATGCAGAGCAAAACCATTAGAAGAAATATTTGCGTCTATTTTTAAATCAACTGAAGTATTGTCAAAATTTAAAATATAATTTCTTTTGTTCTTTTTAATGCTAAATGCTTTAATATCTGCATAAGCATCATTTGTAAGAATAAAATAATTTCCCTCAGCCAAGTCTTTATCAGTTTTTGTAAACTGAAACCAATATGTTGCCTCATCAATTTTTCCGAAATAATATTTATTAATTTCAATTTTGCTATCTAACCAAAAAGCCGGGTTTTTAATTGCTCCAAAACTTATTCCTAAAAAACCTAGAATAAGCAATGATAGCAAGGCGAGGATAAAAATTATTTTACGCATTTTACTTAATTTTAAAAACCATATTTTAAACTTTGTAATCAATTACTTAGTTTTTGCGAATTTAATATAAATTTTCAACTAATCTCTTATTTTTAAAATTGAAAATAAATAAATGCCTGCATATCCGAACATATAGATTGATAAACAAGAAATATAACAACAAAAGAAATTAGTACTTGAGACCAATGAGGGGCATTTATAAATCTATCTCGCCATT
>JALOAQ010000096.1 GCA_023228725.1 Bacteroidales bacterium
TAGCTTTATCTTCGCTATATTTAATAATAGGTCCTTCTAATAATAGTTTAGTTCCAAAACTGCTAGCGCTTAGTTTTCCTCCAAAGCGTCTTGAATTTCCTTCTCTCATAGAAATATCCATTACTGAAGAAATTCTGCCTCCATATTCTGAATTATATCCGCCTGTATAAATATCTGCATTTCTAATTATATCAGAATCAAAAACTGAAAACAGTCCAATTGAATGAAATGGATTATAGATAGTCATTCCGTCTAAAAGCACTAAATTTTGGATATTTGACCCACCACGAATATAAAGCTGCCCACCTTGGTCGCCTGTAAAAGTAACTCCGGGCACAACTTGCAAATACTGTGCTATATCGGGTTCGCCACCAACTGATGGGAGTTGTTTTATCTGTGTTGGCGAAACTTTAACTATTGAAATTCTGGTTTGCGTTTTCATCTCTTGCCTTTCTGCCGAAACAATAGTTTCATCAAGTACAAAAGCTGACTTTATCATGTAATAATTTTTAGAATACAATTTAGAATTTACTATGCTAAAATCTTCGAGAATATTATCATAACCCACATAGCTTATTTCAATTTGATAATCTCCGTTAGGTATTCTTGGAATAGAGAAATAACCATTTATGTCTGTTGCGGCACCAAAGTTTGTTCCTTTAATTGAAATATTAGCAAACATACAGGGTTCGCCAGTTTCTTTGTCATATACAAATCCTTTTATAGAGCCTTGCTGAGCAAAAACTAAAATTGGAAAAAATAAGAATATAAAAACAAATAAATGTCTAATTGGTTTGTTCATCATTTTTGTCTTTCTTTTTAAGCTCACGTTCAGCCAAATCTATAGCTTTCTTTTTTTCTTTAAGAGTTTTTATTTCAGCCTGAGCTTTTTCAATTTTTTTATTAAAATCTTTCACTAAACTTTCGGAACCAGAAGCAAAAAATCCCATATTATTTTCTATTTTTAATATTTCTGCATTAAGTTCTTTAATTTTTTGTAAAATACGATTTCTTTCTTTTGCAAGTTCGTTTGTAGAACCGCTTTCTTTTATAGCGTCAACTTTATTAGCGAAATTACTCAATTCTAATGCAGATTTATTAAGTTTTAGCTTTTTATATAATTCATTTATTGCCTCTCTATATTCATTATAAAGCTTGTCTCTTTCTGAGTTTGCAACAAAACCAATTTCAGTCCAAGTGTTTTGGAATTCTTTTATTTTATTAATATTTTCAGTTTGGTCGCCCAAGGGTTTATAATTTTTAATTTCTTCAATAAGTGCTTCTTTTTTTATTAAGTTGTCTTTATGTTCTTTTTCAATATTTTCGAAAAATTCTGATTTTGCATTAAAAAAATGGTCGCAAGCTTGTCTAAATCTTTTCCAAACTTGGTCCGAACTTTTTCTGGGAACTGGTCCGATTTCCTTCCATTTTTTTTGTAAATCTATAAATAATCCTGTTGATTTTTTCCAATCTGTACTTTCTTGCAATGATTCTGCACTTAAACAAATTTCTATTTTTTTCTGTAAATTATCTTTTTGTTCTGCATTAATTTCATTAAAAAAATCATTTTTCCCTTCAAAAAACTTATTGCAAGCCATTCTAAACCTTTCAAAAACTTCATTATTAACAGCTGCTGGCACCATTCCTATAGTTTTCCAAACTTTTTGTATTTCCAAAACTTGTTCTGAAAGTTCTATCCATTCTTTGCCGGAATTTGGGGTGTTTTCTGTCAAAATATTTTCAACTTTTTCGCAAAGAATAAGTTTTTGCTTATAATTTGCCTCTCTTTCTTCTTTTAGTTTTTCAAAATAATCTTGATAGTTTTTTCTTACTTTTTTGCTAATATCCGAAAATCTATCCCATAATTCCACACGTTTATCGCTTGGCACCGGACCTAATTCTTTCCATAATTCGTGATAATCTTGTAATTTTTTGTAAGCAGCAACTACATCTGTTACTAAAAGCAATTCTTCGGCTTTTTCGCACAATTCTATTTTTTGTTCTAAATTTCTCTTAAAATCAAAATCCCTTGCCTCTTTATTCAGTTTAACTAAATCATAAAACCTTTCAATTTGCAACTGATAATTATTCCATAAATTATTTGATACTTCTGCAGGAACTTGTCCAATTTTCAGCCATTCTTGTTGCAAGTCTTTAAACTCGTTAAAAGTTTTATTCATTGACTCTTCGCCATTTGCTAAAACTTTAATTTTCTCTATTATCTCTTCTTTTCTTTTTAAATTTTCAAGTTTTTCAACTTCTTGTTGTTTTGCTAATTCCTCTCTTTTCTTAGCATATTCAATCCACAATTCTTTTAAATAATCTTCATTAGCATCTTTTGGTAAACTAACTTCCAACTCATTTCCGGTAGAGTTAATAATTTCTTGACGCAAGGCATCTTGCTTTTTCTTTAAATTTTTATAAAAAAGACTTTTAAGCAGGTCAATGTCTTTGCGGGTTTCTTCAATATTTGATTCGTAAATAAGATGCTTAAGTTTTTCAATAATCTCTTCATTATTCAAACTAGCATAATCATTTTCTTCAGGCTTATCTTGAGTATCTTCTAATTTTTCTTCTTCCTCAACATCAATTTCAGAAACAAAAATTTCATCATTTTCTATTTTTTTATCTTCAGAAATATTATCTGCCTCATCCTTCTGCGATTCGGTTTTATTTTCCTCAATAATTTCACTTTGTGCTGTTTCAACCTCATCAATTACAGTATTAATCTCAAGTTTTTCAACAATATTACTGTCTTGAACTGTGTTTTCTGTCATATTTTCTTGGTTTTCTAAACCTTTTTTATCTTCTTCAATCATACTAAGTTTCTGATAATTAAATATTTAACAAACTATTACATTAATATTATAAAACCTACGAAGTTATATTTTATATAATTTAGAAACAAATTTTTATTGATTTTTCTAAGCCGGGTAAATAATTTTAAAGTTTAAAAAGTTTAAACATCAAAAATGGGATTATTTTATTGCTTTTATTATGTTTGTAATTATTAAAAAAAATAAAAAATGAGAATTGATATCATTACAGTTTTACCTGCATTAATTTCTGCTCCTTTAGATTTGTCTATCATAAAAAAAGCAAAAGACAAAGGCATAGTAGAAATAAATATACATGATTTACGTGAATATGGATTAGGAAAACACAAACAAGTTGATGATTACCCATATGGTGGCGAGGCTGGAATGGTTTTAATGATTGAGCCTATTTTTAATTTAATAGAAAAACTTAAATCTGAAAGAAAATATGATTTAATCCTTTACACTTCACCAGATGGAAAAACATGGAATCAAAAAGAAGCCAACAAAATAAGTTTATTAAAAAACATAATTATTTTATGTGGACATTATAAAGGAATTGATAACAGGATAAGAGAAAATTTAATAGATGAAGAATACAGCATTGGCGATTTTGTATTAACCGGTGGCGAGTTAGCCGCTGCAATTATTTGTGATAGTATTGTCAGGCTTCTTCCTGGTGCAATTGGAGATGAGCAGTCTGCATTAAGCGATTCTTTTCAAGACAACTTATTAGCCCCCCCTGTTTATACCCGTCCTGAAGTTTTTAATGCTTGGGAAGTTCCGAAAATTTTACTTTCAGGAAATTTTAAAAAAATTGAAGAATGGAAAGAAAATCAAGCATACGAAAGGACTTTAAAGCTTAGGCCAGACTTATTAAAAGAATAGCAGGCGGATTAATTCTTAAAAAATCCTCTTATTTTATTATATTTGCATTTTAAAATTATAAAATGAGCAGTCTTTTACAAGGTGAAAATTTAAGCAAAAGGTATGGTGAAAAACTATTATTTGAAAGCATAAACATCCACATTTCCCAAGGAGATAAAATAGCCTTAATTGCCAAAAATGGAGCTGGGAAAACTTCTTTATTAAACATTTTAGCAAATTTAGACTCAGGCGATACTGGAAATATTACTAACAAAAGAGATTTGCGTTTAGCTTATTTACCACAAGAATTAAATTTAGATCCTGAAAAAACTATTTTAGAAGCAGTATTTTTTTTAGAAGACGAAATTATTAGCACCATACGGGAATATCACGAGATTTTAAATGCCAAGGACCATTCTAATTTACAAAAAATACTTGATAAAATGGATAGTTTAAATGCTTGGGATTACGAATCAAAAGTAAAACAAATATTAGGCAAACTGCAAATTGATAATTTTTCAAAAAAGATAAAATATTTAAGTGGTGGACAGAAAAAAAGAGTTGCCTTAGCTGGAACTTTGATAAGCGAGCCTGAACTTTTAATACTTGACGAACCAACAAACCATCTTGATTTGGATATGATAGAATGGCTTGAAGAGTATTTGGAAAAATCTGTTTCAACAATTTTTATGGTTACTCACGACAGATATTTTTTAGATAGAGTTTGTAATACAATTTTTGAATTAGATATGGGTAAAATTTTTATTTACAATGGAAATTACTCATATTTTGTTGAAAAAAGAGCCGAAAGAATTGAAAACTTACAATCTAATATTGACAGAGCTCAAAATTTAATGCGTAGAGAACAAGAATGGATAAGCCGCATGCCAAAAGCAAGAACTACAAAATCAAAATTTAGAATAGATGAGTTTGATAATTTAAAAGAAAAAGCTTCGCAAAAAATTGAAAACAACAAGTTAGAATTAGGTATTGCAAGCGAAAGATTAGGTAAAAAAGTTATAAATATTCATAATATTTCAAAAGCTTTTGGTACAGAAAATTTGATTTCTGACTTTTCGTATAAAATAGCAAGAAACGAAAAGATTGGAATTGTTGGAAACAACGGAAGCGGTAAAACTACATTTTTAAATATTTTAACAAATAATATAAAGCCAGATTCTGGTAGGATTGAAATTGGCAGCACTGTAAAAATTGCTTATTACACTCAGGAAGGTTTAAATTTTGATGATGATTCTAAACCAATTGATATTATTAAAAAAGTAGCAGAAACAATAAAATTAAAAAACGGTAAAACATTTTCTGCTTCTGGATTTTTGCAATATTTTTTATTTTCTCCTGAAATGCAATATACTTATGTAAAAAAACTTAGCGGAGGAGAAAAACGCAGATTATATCTATGCTCCATTTTAATGACTCAACCAAATGTTTTGATAATGGACGAGCCAACAAATGATTTAGATATTATGACTTTACAGGTTTTGGAGGAATATCTACTTGAAATAGAAGCAAGTGTTATTATAGTTTCTCACGACAGGTTTTTTATGGATAAAATAGTTGACCATGTTTTTGTTTTTGAGGGTAATGGAAAAATTTCAGATTTCCCTGGCAACTACACTCAATACAGAAATTCAATAAAATTTCAAAAGCTAAAATCAGAATTAAAGACTGAAAAAAAACTTCCCAATCCAAAGCCAAACCTTACAAAAAACAAGAACACCAAAATAAGTTTTAATGATAAATTTGAGTATGAAGCATTAAGTAAAGATCTTGATGAATTAAATCATAAAAAACAAAATTTAGAAATTGAGATAAATTCTGGAGAAATAAACCATATAGATTTAATAGACAAATCCGAGGAGTATTCAAAATTATTAGAAATAATTGAAGAAAAAGAGTATAGGTGGTTAGTCTTAGATGAGCTTATAAATCAATAAAAAGCATAAAAAAGAGGCTGTCTCAAAACAACTTTTAAAACAATAAACTTTTAAGCTGTTTCAGAAGTGTTAAAATGCAAGGCTCTGAAATTGAGGACGAAGGAGCGTACAAAAGTACGTGACTGAGTCCGAATATTGAAAGAAGCAGTTTGACACTTATGAGACAGCGCCTTTAATTTATTTATCTAACTAAAGTAATTTGTCCTTGTTTTTTATGCACTGTTCCATATAAATCTTTAAACTCGGCATACCAATAATATACACCTGTTTCCATAATTTCATCTCCTTTGTTTTTATTTCCTCTAAAAGTACCATCCCAAGCACCTTCAGAGCAAGCTTCACAACTAAGATCAGGATCAAATTTATGAGTTTCAAAGACCGGTGTGCCCCATTTATCATAAATATAAAGTGAGAAATCTTCTTTATCTATACCATTACCACAAGGTCTGGCACAATCGTTAAGCCCATCGCCATTGGGAGTAAACGAAGTAGGCATATAAAATGCAAATTCGTTTCTCACACTTATAGTTCTAGTTGTAGTATCAGTACAATATCTATCAGTTTCAGCTACTAATATTACTTGATATTCTCCTATATTTTTATATGTATGGCGTGGGTTTACAAATAGTGAACTATCACCATCTCCAAAGTACCAATAATAATTAGAAGCATAAGAAGAGTGGTTTATAAACTCAATTTCACCATCTATAAAAGAAACTATTTGAGATGAAGTTTCAAAATTAGCAATTGGTCCTTGATAAACCGTGATAAAGTTTTCAATTTCACGTTTAAATTTACAGCCAAATAAATCTTTAACTTCAAGGCTTACAGTATAAACTCCCGGTTCTTTATAAATATGAACAGGATTTTTCTCGGTTGAATATTTTTTATCACCAAAATTCCACAAATACGTTTGTCCAAAATTTGGAGTTTCTTCAGTAAAATGAGCCGCAAAAGGTGGACAACCCGCAACACTTTCTACAGTGAA
The DNA here is from genome assembly GCA_023228725.1 of Bacteroidales bacterium. Lineage (GTDB taxonomy): Bacteria > Bacteroidota > Bacteroidia > Bacteroidales > ML635J-15 > Bact-19. The sequence continues at coordinate 6,627 of JALOAQ010000096.1, forward strand.
TAAATTTTTTGGTTTTGGGCGAGCATTTATAAGGATAGAATCCACAACTTTTGGTGTTCCACACATATCTGCAAGAGTAATATAATACATTGTAGTTGTATCAGGATTAACAGTAAAAGGCGAAGGTACAACTCTACCATCTTGTAAAGTCATTAAATAAGGGCCTCCGTTTCCTCCTTCAACATCAACGTGAATTATAGCCGGATCGCCAGGGCAAACCGTGTCATTGCTAGTAACCACAGAATTAATTACTAAATCAGGATTAACATAAACAGTAGTACTAACTCTATCGCTTTTACAACCATGGGAATCTGTAACGACTAAGCTATAAGTTGTAGTTGTCGATGGGCTTACGGTATATAGATTTGAGTTCCAAACACTTCCATCGCTACCTTCCCATCTAAAATCATAATATGGAGTTCCACCAGTTGCTTGATTATTAAGGCTTACTGATTGAGTTTTGCAAATAGTTTTATTACTCATAGGTAAAACAATAATTTTTGATGGTTGAGTAATTTCAAAATCTGAAACTATCCTACAATTATGATCGTCTAAAACTGTTACTGTATAACTTCCTGCATTTCCAACAAAAGTTTCTGTATTATGTCCATTAGGCCAAGTATAAGTATAAGGACTTACTCCACCTTGAACATAAATATTGGCTTCTCCATCATCATAACCAAAGCAAGTTGCTGGTTTTACGGTTGATGAGTATACTAATTGAGTTGGTTGCTCAATAACAAAATTATTTGCAACAGAACAGCCGATAAGGTCAGTAACTGTTACAGTATAAATTCCTGCACACAAACCTGAATATATATGATTATCCGAACCCCAAGAATACTGTAATGGAGCTAATCCACCATGCATAACAATTTCTGCACGTCCATCACAAGATTGATAACATCTATTATGTTTAATTAGCATAGTGTCAATAATCATTTTAGGACTAACCGTAACTTTAATCGTAGCTATATTGCTAGTACAACCATGTGCATCTAAAACATAAACTTCAAACATTCTAGTTGTATCAGGACTTACAGTATAAGTTGAGGGACCAGGGTTAAAGCTAGAATCTTGATGGTATCTCCACATATAAGTATAAGGCACAGTTCCGCCCATAGCTTGGGCTTGAAGTACAGTTTGACTTTCTTCACAAATTGCTACATTTGGAGAAACTGTTACTAATAGTTCATTGGGCTGAGTGATTGTAACACAGTCAGTTACAGAGCATCCATTTTCGTCTGTAATAGTTACACAGTATTCACCTGCTGCAATATCAGTTCTATTTGCAGTGCCAAAACCAATATCAGACCATAAATAAGTTAAATCGCCGGTACCACCCGATGCGGTAATAGAAATATTTCCATCATTAGATTGATAACAAATAAGGTGATTAAAAGAAATATCATTTATTAAAAGTAAAGGTGGCTCTGTTACTGTAAAATTCTGTCCTGTTGTACAATTATTAGCATCAGTAACAGTAATAGTATAATTTCCTTCGCACAAATTTGGTAAAACCGGATTTTGTGAAGCCCAAGAATATGTATAGGGTTCTGTGCCACCTGTTGGAAAAACTTCAGCTCTACCACCACAAGAGGCAAAACAAGGATCATTGTCAACTTCTATACTATGTTCTAAAACTACAGGATTTAATATATTTACTAAAGTATCGGCAGAAGAACAGCCATTTTCAGTAATATTCAACCCTACAGAGTGCATTCCTGGTTCTGTCCAATAAATTGTATATGGTCCTACACCGCTCCCATTCACAACAGCAGCCCCATCAAAATCCCAGTTAAATGTAGCAGAACCAGTCATATTACCAACATAAGTAATAGTAGAATGGTCTGCATTACACATTATAGGTTGGTATGTAAAAGTAGTTGTTGGAATTGGCCAAAACTCAACAGTTACTCTATCTTTATCAACACATGTAGGAGACAAATATTGCTCTGTCCACTCAAACTCATACACTCCCCACTCACTAACTGTTACTGTTGCATGAGGAGAGTTTTGATTTGCCCAAGTTGCTGTTCCTGGTCCACTAATCATGTTCCAAGTTCCAGTATTTCCTGCAGCAATACTTGCATTAAAAGTATATGTATTTGAACAAACTGCCGCATCAAGTCCTGCATTAGTACTAGGTAAAATACAACAAGAAGGATCATCTATAGACAAAACCTCTGCAGTTGTAGGAATACAATACGAACAACCAAAATCATCTGTTACACAGAAATTATATGCTTGTGTACCTGATGCAATTGGAATTGCTGTTGCAGTTCCACCAGAATTTGCTCCTAAGCCATTACCCGACCACGACATACCTGTAGGAGCATAAGTATGAGAGTATGACCATAAGTATGAAGGAGTTACAGCTTGATTAAAGCCAATATCAACAGAGAACAAAGTTCCATCATCAACATCCCAGTCATCAATAATTACAACACACCACTCACCATTTATAGGACAACCTATTAAATCTGCGAAATTACCTGTTGGTAAATAATCACCAGGAGGAACAGAGCCTGAATTTCCTTGGCACCATGCTGTATGCGATTGTGTTGCATTCATGGTCCAGCAATAATCCCAACCAGTACCTGGCACACAGTTATCTGAATGGTTTGGAGATCCAAAAAACTCACCTGAACAAGGGTTGGAAGTACTATAATAATTTATCTCTGCCTGTTGTCCATTTGGGCATTCAATATATATCCAAACATCTGCTATCCAAGAGTGTTCAATATTTAAACAAACATGTTCTAAGTCATTAAGTGAAGTAATGGTTTGTCCAGGTTGAAAAGCATTAATATTCCAACAAAATGACTGCACAACTCCCTGATCATCTGTAATACATTCTTGAACTATTTGTTCGTCAGCAATAACAATTTCCCAAGAATTTGTGGTTACATGTCCGGATAACTCAATTGCATCGCTTATACATCCACCCACTGCCGGGTCAACAGAAAGATTTGGTGGAATTGAAACTCTAACTCTAATTTGCTCTAAATAACTGACTAGACAACCATTAGCATCTTTGCCCACCAATCCGAGAAAATAACCTCCTGATTCATTAAAAGTGTGAGTAAAAGTAGTCATGCCTACACCATTTGCCTCAATAGGAGGACCTGAGGAACTTAATGTCCAATACCAATCAGTAGTTGCATCAGATTGAGTATAGTTAACATTATTATTCGGATATGTGCCTGCTGCGGTAAAAGTAATACTTTCTCCTAGACAAACATTAATCCACATTGAATCTAAAGGTTGAGAAAATGGGAGGCTAGTACTAATAATATCTATTTCAAAATCTTGACAAGGTGGCAAACAAGAAATTACTGCAGCAAAACCAGGACGAGTAATATATCCATCAGTTTGCATATGCAATGTAAGGCAAGAACCTGTAGAAGTAAAAGTTTGATTTAATAAAGTTGTACCACCAGCATTAGTAACTAAAGCGGGACTTGTAGTGTTAGGTCCATCATATATTGATAATTTATCATAAGTTCCTGATTCAAATTCAAACTGAGTAAAGTTTAAAACTAAAAAATTCCCATCTTCAGAACATATAGTTATTGTATAATTTTCACTACTTGAGTAATTTCCATTTGGTCCACCCGAATCATACAAAGTACCTTCACAAGTAGTAATAGTTCCACCTTGGCTAATTAAATATTGCTGTCCAAAGCTAGTAGCACCTATAAGCAAAAATATGCTTATAATAAATATTTTCAAACTATTGATTTTCATTTTTATATTGATTATAGTTTTTAGTTAGTTTTTTTTGAGAATAAAAAGCGATAACATATCCAGTATTACCAATTCTATAAGCCGATTCCTTGTTATAAAAAATCTCATAAGAACTTAAGAGTGGGTTAAAACTTTCTTCGTCAATTGCTAATATTTTATTTTTCTTCTCCTTAGTTTCCTTATCTATTTCATATAAATAAGGCAAGGTTTCAGCCTTTTCTAATCCCACAAACGCAACGAAATAAGAATTATCTAAAAACCAATTCAAATATGCTATTCTATCTTGGTTTGCATCTAAATATTCTTGTGAATACACATCTAATAATCTTGGGTCTGGCGTTGTGCTTGTTTGTGCTTTACTAAAGCCAAAACATAACATAACAAAACTTATTAATATTATTTTTCTCATAATTTTAATTCTTTTTTTATGTAAACGAAAAACATTTATATTGGTTGCTAAAATACAAAAAATAAAAAATCTCAAACTTAAAGATATAAAAAAAGTGCAAGTTAATTGCACTTTTTTTATATTTTAGATTATTATTAAATTTCTTTTCTTGCCGAATAGTTAATTTTCAGAGCTGAAGCTTTTCTCAATTCTTGTTTAATATCGGTTACTATCCCCATTTTAGTATCTTGATGTACTTTTAAAG
>JALOAQ010000097.1 GCA_023228725.1 Bacteroidales bacterium
AACTATCATTTAGAATATCTATTACAAAATTATTGGTAACAGCAGTAAATCCGGAGGTTAAAATTGAAAAAACAGCCTTATTGCTTTCATCTCTTAACAATCTATTTACATGAGGTAAAATTCCAAGCATAATATCATCATGATGAGGTCCTGTATGGTAAAAAACTTGTTTGGATTTTGGGCTTAAACCAGCTTTTAATTTGCTTATTACCCTATTTTCAACAAATTTGACTTTGTCTAGGCTTAGATTTGGAATTAATTTACAAAATTTATCGTTTTTTAAATCTTCATAACTTAAGTGGTGGGCATATTTGTCGAGTTTTTTGCATAAATCTATGATTGCTCTTTCGGTTTTGTCATCTGTCCAATCACCTGATTTATAATATTCTTGAACACTATCTTCCAATAATATTCCTGCTCCTTTAGTAATATAAAATCTGGCATTTTTTAATTTTTGTAAAACTGTAGCAGGATATACATTTGATGCTTCGTTTTCTAAGGCATTTTTTACTTGTTCGGCTTTTGCCTCGCCTGCTGCAAAAATTATGGCAACAGCATCAGGATTATAAGTAATTGTGTCTAAGCCAATAGTAATAACCAAGCGATTTCTGGAAACTTCTATTCCTCCCAAATCCGAAGCTACAACAGCTTGAGTTTCAAAATTTGTAGCAGTAAGGCGAGTAGTTGAATTATGGTCAGAACCGCGGGTGTTAAAAGCAATATGCCCGTCTGGTCCAATTCCGCCTAAGAAAAAACCTATTCCACCTTTTTCTCTAATTTTTGTTTCATATTTTGTGCACCAATTATCTATTGCAAAAATTGATTCTTGTTGAATTTGCTCATGAAAAGTCTTTGCTTCGCGATAACGCAAAGATAAATCAACCTTATTATCTGGAAAAACTTCAGAAAAATGTTTGTTCCTTGCAAGTTCAATTTCTTCAGTTTTTATTAAAAGGCAATTTTCTGTATTCAGACCAAAACCTTTAATGTAAAATTCATTTATATAGTTGTAAAAACTATTATGTTGTTTTGAATTAATTGGGTAAAATTCATCAATTTGAATAAAATTTAGCTCACTTAAATCAGGGCGTTTTAACTTATGAAGATTGTATTTTTTTAATAAATCTTGTCCATTTGCTTTGTCCCAATTTTTTAATAAATATTGTGTCCATTTGATGAAATACTCAGGAGTTTTTCCTGTTGGTAAGCTAATAAGACCTTTTGGGTTTTCAGATACCCATTCTAAAAATTTTAAAGCTGTAAAAAATCCAAGATTAGGAAAATTATCAACACTAATATACGGTATTTTGGTAGTTTGAGCTTTAGAGCCAGAAAGTTTAAAAAAATCTTTCTCAACTCCATGAAAAATATTTGACATAATTTAAGTAGTTTTCTAGTTTTAATCCAATTATATTTTAATAGGATTAATTTTCACAAAGTTAAAAACATTTTGGAAAAAGTGAAAATAATTTATTTGCTAATTGTATGAGTTGTCCTTTTTTTAACAAGGAATAATTAATCTTTAAATGTGTTATGTCCTTGTGAAAACTTGCTTATCTTTAGTCGAAAAACTAAGTTGAAAACTTATTATTCTCTATTATTATAGCCTTTATATTTATGCAATAAATGTTTGCGAAATTCTCTGTCTGACTTGTATAACATTGCAACTTTATCTATTGGCAAAACTTCGCAAAACTTTTTATGATATTTACTTTCTAAGTCTGCTCTATCAATTTTAATTTGTATTAATTTATTAAGCTTGTCTGAAATTTCTTTATCACTTAAATTAGGTAAATTAATTTTTAATTCGCGATTAATTTCTCTTTCTGAGTTAAATAATTTATCTAACTCTTCATTAAATTCATTATAAATTGGCCAAAACTGCTGTGCTTCGCTAACGCTCAAATCAATTTCTGAGCTTAAAAAAGCAATTTTTTCAGAGTGCATTTTTTCATTGTCTAGTTTACAATCTTTACCTCTGTTTTTGTATTGTTGTGGAAAAACATTTAGACTAGTAAAAATACATAAAACCATTATTGTTATTATTCGTGTTTTCATTGTATTGATATTTTTGTAAATATATGATTTTTAATTATTCAAGTTCATATTCTAAATAATATTGTGCTAAATAATCTTCTAAATATATAAGGTCTTCATCATCATTAATTAATTCTTCGGAAGCCCAGTAATTATTGTCTTCATCATTTAAATATTCGTAAAATGCCAACTCATCATAGCTAAGCTCTGATATCATATCATCAAAAGTATAGGAAAAGTCTTCAATTTTAGAAATTATTGTTTCACTTTTCTTATTAACACTTATATTTAACACAGTTTTTATTCCATATGCTAACAAAATAACAGATGCAGCCATATATAAGTAGGGTTTAAAAACCTGAAAAGGAGAAGGTTTTTTAATTAGTTCGCCAGACTTAATTTTTTTGATTACTTCTTTTTCCATATTGTCGAAATAATCTTCTGGAACTTTGAAATTATTCTTTTTTTCTATGTCTTTAAGCGTTTTCATATTTTTATTTTTGACAATTTAAAGTTGTAAAGGTTTAATCTTCGTTAATATATTTTTCAATTTTTGTTGTTGCATGATGATATGAGGCTTTTAGAGCTCCGACACTCGTTCCTAAAATTTCTGAAATCTCATCATATTTCATTTCTCCATAATATTTCATATTAAAAACTAATCTTTGTTTTTCAGGAAGTTTTAAAACTGCTTTTTGTAGTTTAAGTTGTAAATCATCTCCATCAAAATATTTGTCGCTTTCTAATTTTTGCACTAAACTGTCTTCATAATTTAAAGCTGAAAAAACAAATTGTCTTTTCTTTTTATCCAAAAAATTCAAGCAATTATTTGTAGCTATCCTGTACAACCAAGTATATATCGAAGATTCGAAACGAAATTTGCTAATTTGCGTAAATGCTTTTATCCAAGTTTCTTGTAAAACATCGTCAGCATCTTGGTGTATGATTAGCATACGTCTAATGTGAAAATATAATTGTTTAGAATAAGTTTTCACTAAAATTTCGAAGCCTTGATTAAAAGTTTCTGGTTTAGATAATAAACTTATTATTTCTTCTTCTTTAATTTTCGACATTAAATATTATTTCCTTTTCAAAACTTTTTCAACTGCTGCAACAATATTATCACTTGTTAAACCATATTTTTCCATTAGTTGGTCTGGTGTTCCACTTTCCCCAAATTTATCATCTATTGCAACAGCTTCAATAGGAATAGGAAAATTTAAAGCTAGCATTTGAGCTGCTGTATCTGTTAATCCACCATTCAGCATATGTTCTTCTGCACATACCATAGCTTTAGTTTTTTTAATTGAGTTTAAGACAGCTTCTTTGTCAAAAGGTTTAATAGTGTGAATATTAAAAACTTCTGCTTCAATTCCTTTTTCCAATAAAATTTCGCAAGCTTCAATTGCTTTCCACACCATATGTCCGTTTGCTAAAATAGTAACATCCTTACCTGTGTATAATAATTCAGCTTTACCAATTTCAAATTTTTGGTTTGGTTTTGTAAAATTAGGAACAGCAGGTCGTCCAAATCTCAAATATACAGGTCCTTGATGTTCAGCTATTGCAATTGTAGCTGCTTTTGTTTGATTATAATCGCAAGGAACGATAACAGTCATGTTTGGTAGCATTTTCATCATTCCTATATCTTCTAAAATTTGGTGAGTAGCACCATCTTCGCCTAAAGTTATTCCTGCATGCGATGCAGCAATTTTCACGTTTTTATTTGAATATGCAATAGCTTGTCGAATTTGGTCGTAAACTCTACCAGTTGCAAATCCTGCAAAAGTTCCTGCAAAAGGAATTTTACCACCTATTGTTAGACCGGCAGCAACGCCCATCATGTTAGCTTCGGCAATTCCTGCTTGAAAAAATCTTTCTGGGTGTTTTTTTTGAAATTCATTCATTTTTAAAGAGCCGGTAAGGTCGGCACAAAGCGCAACTACGTTTTTGTTTAGTTCGCCTAATTCTGTTAATCCGGCTCCAAATCCTGAACGTGTGTCTTTTTTTTCGGTATAAGTATATTTACTCATATTTTAAATTTTATAAATTTTCTACTTTAAATTCCCCTGGGTTTATTCTAAACTTAAATTCTCCTGTATTAGTTGATTTAGAATATTTTTGTTCTCTAAATATAATTCTATAATATCCTGGCTGTAATCTAAATCTATAATGGGTTTTATCGGGTGTAAAATCGTATAAGTTAGTTAATATATCTCCTCTTTCGTAAAGTAAACTTGCAAAAGCAGGATTTTTAAAATTAATTATTAAATCTCCGGGTTCTTTAATATTAATTTTTGTTGTTTTAGACTGTTCAATAAGCACTGCATCAACGTAAGTCCTTGGCATAGTTAAAATTTCTAAATCGTAAAGTCCTGTTATAAGTTTTTGCTTTTTGTCTGCATCCAAAATATACATAGTTTCTGGTAAAGCTGTTTGGCGGACTATACATTTAATTTGAGAATTTTCAGGTGCAACTCCTTCTATATCAACAAATAAATATCCTTGTGGAGCTGGAAGATTTATGATATTGTGAATTCCTTCTTCTAATTTTATACTGTCTAAATATACAGGTGGTATAGTGTGAACTTTTAAATCATAAGTTGAAAGAATATCTAAATATATTGTGTCTGCTTGTCCGGTTTGGTTTAGAGTGTGCATGTATGTATAACGAATATCACCTGAAAAATTGTCGTGAAAAGACATTACTGCATTTGTTTCGATTGGCTTTCCGTTAGTATCTAATAAATTTACTTGAACGCTTGTAAGATTAGTTACTTGTCCAACAATTGTGTTGATAGCTCTTCTAAATTCTTTTTCGTTATTAGCATCAAAATAATTTCCCATACAGGACAATAAGTCTGAAACTCTAATGTCAATATCTACGCCAATTATATATGGTTTAAGTACTACACCTTTTTTTTGCAAAGCCACACTAACTTCGCAGGGCATTCCATCGCACATTTCTAAACCATCAGTGATAAGAATAACAATATTTCTACAATCAGAACATTCTGGGAAGTCGTATTCAGCTTTGCTTAATGAGTATGCAATTGGTGTTGTTCCGGTAGCTTGAATGGTTTTCAATCTGTCTTTTATCATTCCTACTGTATTTTTGCCAAATGCTACTTCTAGTTTTGTGTCAAAACAATCCATTAAATGGTCGGGACTTTGATGCCCATATACTCTAAAAGCAATTTCTAATTTTTGTGTTTTTTGAACAGTTTCTAAGGAATCCAATAATTCATTTAATAATTCTTTAGCTTTAACAAATTTTATTCCTCCGTCCCAGCGTTGCATCATACTGGTTGAAGCATCAAATATTATTAAAATTCTTGTTAAAGGTTTTTCAGGCTCAATATAATTTTTTATTTGGGCTTGCAGATTTGTAAATAAACCTAAAACAATTAGTATTGCTATAATTATTTTTCTCAAAATTTATTTTTTAATAATCACCTAAAGTTTCTTCAAGTTGAGACAGAGCATTTTCTAATTGTTCATCGCTTGGCGGAATTCCGTGCCATTTGTGCGAACCAGTCATAAAATCTACTCCTTTTCCCATTTCGGTTTTTGATAAAATCATTATTGCTTGTCCTTTGCCCGAAAGTTTTTGTGCTTGTTTTATTGTAGAAATAAGTTCTTGAAAATCGTTTCCGTTACATTCTAAAACTATCCAATTAAAAGCTTCCCATTTTTGGCGAAGGTTTTTTAAATTCATAACATCTTCAATTGTGCCATCAATTTGTTGTTTATTATAATCTATAAAAGCAATTAAATTATCAATTTTACGTGCTTGGGCAAACATTGCGGCTTCCCAAACCTGCCCTTCTTGAATTTCTCCATCGCCTAATAAACAATACACAAATTTATCGTCATTATTTAACTTTTTTGCCAAAGCTGCCCCACAAGCGTTTGATAAGCCTTGACCTAAAGAGCCTGACGCAATTCTGATGCCGGGTAATCCTTCTGCTGTTGCTGGATGTCCTTGTAATCTTGAGTTTATAGCTCTAAAACTTGCTAGTTCGCTAATAGGAAAATATCCCGAGCGTGCTAAAACACTATACCATGCAGCAGAAGTGTGACCAATAGATAGAAAAAATAAATCTTCATTAATCCCGTCCATTTTAAAATCTTTGTTATGCTCCATTATTTCAAAATAAAGACTTACTAAAAGTTCTGTAACCCCTAAGGACCCACCTGGATGACCAGATTTTTTTGCATGAATCATTCTTAACAAATCTCTGCGAACCTGACTAGCAATTTTTTCTAAATTTTGAATATTTTCCATTTCTATTTTTATTTTTGCACAAAGGTAGGATAATAAATTGAAAAATTTAAATAAATAATGATTGAATTTGGATTAAAGTTTATACTTTTACATAAAATATTTTGATTTGAACATAGAACTTTATTTAGCCAAGAGAATTGTTAGCAGAAAACATGCTATGAATAGCTTCAGTCGTCCTATTATTGCCGTAGCTATAGGCGGTATTGCTATTGGCTTGGCGGTAATGATTTTATCTATTGCTATTGTTACGGGATTTAAAAATGAAATTACAAATAAAGTTGTTGGTTTTGGTTCGCATTTGCAAATTGTGAATTTTGATAACAATACTTCTTATGAGACATATCCTATAAGTAAAACGCAAACATGGATTTCCGAAATTGAGAATATTGAGGGTATAGAATCTATGAATATGTTTATTACTAAGGCCGGTATAGCAAAGACAGAAAATGATTTGCAAGGCGTTGTTTTTAAAGGAATAGATAAGGATTTTAATTGGCAGTTTTTTAATCAGTATTTAACTCAAGGTGATACTTTATTAATTAATGATACAAGCCGAAATAATGGAGTTGTTGTTTCTGAAATTATTGCAAACGCATTGAATTTGAACTTAGGAGATAGTTTTTCTGCTTATTTTATTCAAGACCCTCCAAGAATGAGAAAGTTTACTATAATTGGAATTTATGACACTAAGTTAGAAGATTTAGATAAATTTTTTGTTTTATGTGATATTAAGCATTTGCGTAAACTCAACGATTGGAAAGAAGACGAGATAACAGGATTTGAAATTAAAATTAAAGACTTTTCAAAAATTATAGATTTAGAAATTCAAATTAGCCGTTTAGTTGGTAATTATATAAGTCAGGATGCAGGAATGCTAAAAGTAAAAAACATAAAAGAAGATTATCCCGGAATTTTCGACTGGCTATCTTTATTGGATATAAATGTATGGGTGATTTTAATTCTTATGTTATCAGTAGCCGGATTTAATATGATTTCGGGATTGTTAGTGATAATCTTAGAAAGAGTGAATATGGTTGGAATATTAAAAAGTATAGGTGCATCTAATGTAAGAATTGCTAAAGTATTTATTTATGTTGCCGGATTTTTAATTTCGCGAGGAATGATAATAGGTAATATTATAGGAATAGGACTGTGTTTATTGCAGAAATATTTCGGAATAATTAGCCTTGATCCGGATTCTTATTATGTGGCTGTAGTTCCAATAAATATAAATTTAATTTATATTTTATTATTAAATATTGTTTCCTTATTTATCACTTTGATAATGATGGTTTTGCCTTCATTTTTAGTGTCGAAGATAAGCCCGGCAGAAACAATTAGGTTTAATTAATTTATAAAGTTATGATTTATTTAAGTATTGCATTAGCTCCAATTGTCATTATTCTAACTTATATTTATATAAAAGATAAGTATAATAAAGAACCTTTATGGATGTTGTTTTTTAGTATATTAGGCGGAATGATTAGTATTGCTGCGGTTTTGATTACCGCCCCTATATTAGCGGATATAGCTGTATATTTTATTGATGTGGAAACTGCTTTTTATAGAGCTTTTTTAGAAGCAGGTTTTTTAGAAGAATTATTCAAATATTTGGTTTTAATAATTTTTATTTGGCCTAGTAAAGATTTTGATGAAGAATTTGATGGAATTGTTTACGCTGTTTATGTTTCTATGGGATTTGCTTTGGTTGAAAACATTATGTTTGTTTTCGGTTATGGACTAAGTGCAGGTGTTCTTAGAGCAGTAACAGCAGTGCCGGCTCATGCTATTTTTGCTATATCAATGGGATATTATTTGGGCTTAGCTAAATTTCTCCCTAAAAAAAGATCGCTTTATCTTATTCTGGCATTTGTTTCTGCATGGCTAATGCATGGGTTTTATGATTATTTTATTATGGCAGGATATAAGTGGCTATTGCTTGTTTTTATTGTATATCTGATTTGGATGTATATTTTTGGCTTTAAAAGAATTAAAAAATTAGTGAAACTAAAAATTGATCCTAATGAAATAAAAGAAGAAGAAAATTAAAAACTTGAACTTAAAGCCTTGATTGGTTTATGATTTTTTCTTTAATTATAATATTACCCTTAGAATCTTTAATTACGAAAAAATAAACTCCTGATTCTAAATTGTTAAAAATATTGAAAGTAAAATTATTAAATCCTTTAGAAATATTTAATTTTTCAGAATACACTTTTTGTGAATTTTGATTAAAAATATCTACAATATACTCATTCTCAACTTGTGATAAAAACTCAATATTTATGTTTTCAACAACAGGATTGGGATAAATGCTAAATTCAGCCGTTAAGGTATTTGCTACGCTTATAATTTTTGAATAAGTAAACTTTTTATCAAAATCAACTTGTTTTAAACGATAATACGAAATTTCTGTAGTAAAACTATTATCTAAATGGCTATAATTTAATGTTTGAGATGAATTTCCCGCTCCTTCAAGTTTAGCAATTTCAAAAAAGTTTATTGCATCATCAGATATTTCTAAAATAAAATATTCATTGTTAATTTCTGAAGCAGTTGACCAAAATAATTCATTACCGTATTCTGTATTTTTTACTGTAAAATCAATTAGTTCTATTGGTAAAGGCTCATTGTTTATTTCAACATAAAAATCTTCACTGGCGAAATCTTCGCTATTAATTATGATTTTTAAATTTTCAAATTCAATATTTTCCAAACTTATTGCATCACAGTTATGTAACCTAGTATTATACCAGTCGGTGCTTGTTTTTGCCGAACCTTTTCCAGGATTTGTAATACTGATGTTTCCATAAACATTATTACTATTTCCTAATGGAATTTGAAAATAAAACTGCACATTATAAAATTTGTAATTCTCAAGTTTTTCTCCATCTTTATAAACACTTACTTCCCAGTTGTAGTCAATAGTATAGTTAAAACCGTCATTTTGACAATTCCAAGCATTAAGTTTAATAAGTTCAACTTTTATATATACTTCTGTATTATTTTTGCCCTCAAAATTTCCTTGGTAAATATATTGACCAAATAAAGTATTAAGTTTTAAAAACAATATTAAGAAAAGACTGAATTTATATAAATATTTTATTTTATTCTGTATCATCAACTAAAATTTCAATAACTTGTGTTAAAAAAATAGTTTGCAAAAATAAATAGTATAATGATACTCAAATAGCATTATTGTTAAAAATTTCTTAATATTTTCGTGTATTTTTTAACACATTTTTTATTCAGTTTAAAAAAATTATATTTGCGAAAAATTTTAGTTAACTTTTAAATTTAGATAAAATGGCAGTAGTAAAACCTTTTAAAGGATTGCGTCCACCAAAACATTTGGTTGAAAATATTTCGTGTTTACCTTACGATGTAATGAATAGTAAGGAGGCAGCCGAAATGGCAAAAGGCAAGAAAGAATCTCTTTTACGCGTAACCCATGCCGAGATTGATTTACCTGAGGGTACAGATGTTCATAGCGAAGCGGTTTACGAAAAAGCAGTTGAGAATTTTGAAAAAATGCAAAAAGAAGGCTGGCTTGTTCAAGACGATGAAGCTAAGTTTTATATTTATGCACAAACTATGGAAGGCCGTACCCAATATGGTATTGTTGGTTGTGCTTTTTATGAAGATTATTTTAATGGAATAATTTTAAAACACGAGCTTACCCGTCCAGATAAAGAAGAAGACAGAATGACTTTAACAAAATATACAAACGCTAATATTGAGCCTGTTTTTTTCTCTTATAGAGCAGTTGACGAGTTGGACGAAATTATTGATAATATAGTGAAAAATCAAGAAGCGGAGTATGATTTTGTTGCAGAAGATGGTTTTGGACATCATTTTTGGGTAATTGACGATGCAGAAATTAATAAAAGAATAGAAGAATTATTTGCAACAAAAGTTCCTGTATTTTATGTAGCTGACGGGCATCACCGTACTGCTGCAGCAAGCAGAATTGGGAAAGAAAGAGCCGAAAATAATCCTAATCACACCGGAGATGAAGAGTACAATTATTTTATGGCTGTTATTTTTGCAGATAAACAACTTAAAATTATTGATTATAATCGCGTAGTACAAGATTTGAATGGCCTGTCACAAGAGGAGTTTTTAACAAAAATTGCAGAAAAATTCTATATGCAAAAAATGGGTGCAGAAATTTATAAACCTTCTGCTTTGCACGAATTTTCAATGTATATTGACGGTAATTGGTATAAACTTAATGCAAAGCCCGGTACTTATGATGATGACGACCCAATTAAAATTTTAGACGTTAATGTAATGTCAAAATATATACTTGACGATATTTTAGGAATTAAAGATTTGAGACGTAGCAATAGAATAGACTTTGTAGGTGGAATTAGAGGTTTAGGCGAATTGAAAAAACGTGTTGATTCAGGCGAAATGAAAGTAGCTTTTGCCTTATATCCGGTTTCTATGGACCAATTACTGAATATTTCTGATACAGGAAATATTATGCCTCCTAAGACTACTTGGTTTGAACCAAAATTACGCTCTGGTTTAGCAATTCATAAATTATAATCACTATTAACCGACTAAATTAAAAAAATGTTTATAATATTTTCTAAGTCGTTGAAAATCAATGATTAAAAATTCGTAAATTTCAATTTTAGAAACCTACCTA
>JALOAQ010000098.1 GCA_023228725.1 Bacteroidales bacterium
ATGAACAATTTAATTTTTCTAGCCACAACAACAAAGCAGTTTCTGTCGGATTTCCAACACCTTTTATTTTGGTTTTATCAGAATAATCCAAATTAGCAGTTGAGTTTGTTGAAATATTTTCTTTCAAAAACAAAAGTTTTTCGTCATTTATATCAAAATCAAAAACTTCTTTTCCATAAAACACAGCCTCCACAACTTCCATTTGATTTTTTGTTAAAGTTCCTGTTTTATCTGTACAAATCACTGTACATGCTCCCATAGTTTCTGTTGCCTGCATTTTTCTAACCAAATTATTAGACTTTAGCATATTTCTCATACTCAAAGCTAAACTAAGATTAACGCTCATAGGCAAACCTTCAGGCACAGTAACAACAATCAAAGTTATGGCAATCATAAAATATTGTAAAATTTTTGACGCTGTATGAATATCTATCCAAGAAGATTTATCAAAAACATGAAAATCAAAAATAAAAGAAACCAATATAGATAATATTAATACTGCTAGAGCAATAAAAAAGAGTTT
This sequence comes from Bacteroidales bacterium, assembly GCA_023228725.1. GTDB lineage: Bacteria > Bacteroidota > Bacteroidia > Bacteroidales > ML635J-15 > Bact-19. The sequence continues at coordinate 524 of JALOAQ010000098.1, forward strand.
TAAGTTTTTTATGCTTTTAATTTTTTCTAAAAAACCGCTTTTTTTCTTAAAAACAACTTCTTTAAGACTAGAAAAATATGGGGACCATAATTTTAAGCTAAAAATCAAAAGAAAAACAATAAGGCTTATAAAAAAATATGCTTGTTCGAAACTTAAAACTATATTTTTTAAAAATAAATCTTTAAAAAAAAGAGTAAGAAAAATTAAAACAGCAAGACCTGAGCCAACAATTCCAATTAATTTCGCAAGTTTTTCTAATTGAATATTTAAAGGTGTTTTAATATTTGATATTTCAACAGAACTTTTTGCTAGTTTTCCATATTCAGTATTATTTCCAACCGCTTGAACTATAAAGATTCCACTTCCGTCAAGAACTTTAGAACTACGCAAAACTTTATTAAAAGGAAAGGTGTTTTCCTTATCAAAATCACTATGTTTAAGACCTTTATTTACAGAGGGTTCACCTGTCAAACTAGATTCATCAACTAATAAAGAAACAGACTCTATTAAAATTCCATCAGCAGCAACTTCATCACCAACAGACAAAATTATATAATCCCCAACAACTATATCCCTTTTGCGAATTTCAGTAATAATTCCATTTCTAATTACTTTCACAAGAGAATCATTATTTACCAAATTTAAAATATCAAATTTTTTATTCGCATCAAATTCAAACCAAAAACCTATACCTGTGGCCAAAAAAACAGCAAAAAATATACCTATAGTTTCTATAAATTGATTATCAATAAAACCAATTCCTAAGGAAATTAAAGCAGCGAATAATAAAATTTTAATCAAAGGATCGTTAAATTTTTCTAATAATAATTTAATAGCAGAGCTTTTTTTAAGATTTGTAATAAGATTATCGCCATGTAATAAACGGCTTGCCTCAATTTCTTTTTCTGTTAAACCCTTATATTGCATAGTTTTCTGCGTTTTATTTTTTATTGACTGAACGTTCGGTCAAAAATAGTAAATATTTTAATACAATAACAAAAAAAACAGTTTTTTTTTATCTGATTTTTTTTTAATTCTAAATATTCTTTTTGCAAACAAAATTTAAACTTATATTTTTGTAGCATTATAAATTTAAAATATTATGAGTTCATTTTTAAAAATTAAAGCCTTATTTGTGTGTTTACTTATTGTAAATTTTGTATTTTCTCAAGATTGGACTGAGAGACTAAAAATAACTGCTAACGAAAGAACAAAGAATGCTTCTTTTGGAACTTCTGTTGCAATAAGTGGTGATTTTGCTGTTGTTGGAGCTAACCAAGAACCTAAAGATGCTGATAACAGTGAAGAAAATATTTTCATAAATGCAGGTGCTGCTTATGTTTTTAAAAATGAAAATGGGCAATGGGAATTTTATCAAAAAATAGTATCTAGTGATAGAAGTTCTGGAGATTATTTTGGAAATTCTGTTGCAATTGATGGCGATTATATTGTTGTTGGTGCGCAAAAAGAAGCTGAAGATGAAAATGGTCAAAACACAAAACCAAATGCAGGTTCAGCTTATATTTTTCAAAATATAGATGGAGACTGGACAGAAATACAAAAAATTTGTGCTTCTGACAGAAGTAATGATGATTTGTTTGGTACAGATGTTGGTATAAGTCAAAATAACATTATTGTTTCGGCTTATCAACAAGGCAGTGATGAAAATGGGGAAAATCTAAAGAACAATTCCGGAAGTGTGTATGCTTTTACCAAACAAGGAAACACTTGGGTACAAACACAAAAAATTGTTGCAAGTGATAGAAGTGATGCTGATTTTTTCGGATATTCTATAGATATAGATAATAATTATCTAGTAGTTGGTGCTTATTTACAAGATTATAATTCAACTGGTGCTAGCTATATTATGGATGCCGGTGCTGCATATGTTTACAAAAAAGAAGGAGAAACATGGACAGAAAAACAAAAATTAACTGCAGGAGATAGAAAAACAGAGAGTTATTTTGGATATTCAGTTTCAATAAGCGGTGATTATATTATTGTTGGGGCGTATAAACATTCTGAAAACTCGAATTTAAATCAAAGTGGTGTTGCTTATATTTTTAAAAATAATTCCGACAATTGGCAAGAACAAACAAAACTGAAATCTTCAGACTTAACTGCTAATGATTATTTTGGAAAGTCTGTAGCCATAGACGGGACATATGCTCTTGTAGGTGCTGATTTACAAGACAATGATGAAAATGGTGAAAATTTTTCATTTAATGCGGGTGCAGCTTATTTATTCAAATTAGAAAATAATAATTGGACAGAAACACAAAAGCTTTGTGCTAGTGATAGAAGTGGCAGTGCTGCTTATGGATTTAAGTTAGCAATTCATGACTATAATTTTATTGTTTGTGCAAACCAAGAAGACTATGATGTGAATGGAGAAAATTATTTAAATAATTCCGGTTCTGCTTATATTTACAGAAAAAACTCAAATCTTATTGTAAAAAAAGGCAACGAGATTATAAATAATGAACAAACACTAAATTTTGGAAACTTAATATTTGAAGAAGAATTTCAAGAAATTAATATAAGCTTTTCAAATGATGGTGGAGACATTATTAAATTTACTGATGAAGAAATTTTTGTATTACAAGGAAATGATATAGAAGACTTTTCTCTTGAATTTGATGAAAATCTTGACACTCTATTAATGCCAAATACTACTGCTTATTTAAATATTAAATTTTCTCCAACAAGCTTAGGTTTAAAAAATGCTGAATTGCTGATAAATAATGACACAGAACAAAGTGAATTTTTAATTTTATTAAAAGGAAATGGCATTTTACTGTCTAAACTTTCAAATATAAACTCAAATATTCTGGTTTTTCCCAATCCTGGTAATTCACAAATTTTCATTGATTTAAAGGATACAGAAGCGGATATTATAAACATTTATGATGCTAATGCTAAGTGTGTTATAAGTAAAACTAATGCTAAAGGTTTAATAAATATAGATACAAGCAATTTACAAACTGGTGTTTATTTATTAAGTATAATTTCAGATAATACGATTGTGAACTCAAAATTTATTATTGAATAAAATTTATTCAGGAATAATATTTTTATAATGTTCATACCTTTTTACAATTGATTTTGCAAACTCAACTGCATATATACCAGGAAAATAACCATGCACAACAAGAGCATCGTTATAGTATTTAGCATTTGACAAATTAGAAAGATAAAAAGCAAGCGATTCCCATGATGAAATATCAGCATTGTATTTTTCTGCAAGCCGCATAGCATCCTCAATATGTCCAGGTCCAATATTATAAGACGCTAATACAAAGTAAATTCTATTTTCTAAATCCGGAACTTGCTCTATAAACTTTTCATTTAGAAATTCTATATATTTTATTCCAGAATAAATTTGAGCATCAACACCTGACTTTTGCGGGTCATTAAATTTATTGAAAGTTATAGGCATCAACTGCATTAGACCATAAGCTCCTGCCCAACTTACCACATTTGGATTAAATCTAGATTCTTCATAAATTAATGATGAAATTAAACGCCAATCCCAGTTTATTATTTTACTATATTTTTTAATTATATCATCATACTCGCTAATTTTTCCAGTGCTAACAGAGTAAAATTCGCTTTCTATATCAACTAAAGTTTTATTATTATTAATATATTTCAAATTTAATCTCCTATAATCATAAGATTGTAAAAACTCTTCTAACCAAAAATTTAAACTATCTAATAATTGGCTTGATTCAGGACGTAATGCCCAAGAAATATTTTTGCTAAGGCTCAAATCTGTAGAATAATCAATATTTTGCCAATAACTTTCGCTAATTTTTGCAATATTATAATCTACTACAGCTAATTCAAAAATTCCATCTGAAACATTTTTTATTATTGCTTCGTTTGATAAAGAATCTATTTCTACCAAATAAAAATTAGGAATAATATCTTTAAGATAAGTTTTTAAATCTTTAATATCTGTTTGATTTTTAAGCACATAAATAGGTTTTAATTCAGTACTAATATCAAGTTCCTGGCTTTTCATTAAAACATCTTCATTTTTTGGAATATGCTTAACCAAAACTAAGCGACTTGTACGAATTGGTAAAGTATAATTTACTAATGCTTCTAGACTTGATGAGTTTGCTATGCCTTGGGCTAAAATATCACAGTCTCGATTTTGCAACATTTCCAAACCTTTTTGAGCATCATTTTCTATGCTAATATCTAAGTCCAAATTCTTAGCTTTTGCAAAACTTTCCAAAATTTCTAATTGAAAACCCATTGGTTGACCTTGGTAAATAAAATAATCAATAGGATTTGTTGCCAAAACAACTTTTATTTTTTTTGACTGAATTATTTCTTTATAATCCCTTTTATTTTCTTCTAGTTTAGACTCGATTTTAAAATAATAATAAACAGAAAAGCCACCTAAAATCAAAAGAATAACAAATAAAATAATTGTTAAAATTTTAAAACTTTTAATATGACTTCCAGGTTTAGGATTCACTGTATTTTAATTTTTCACAAGATAATAAAAATTATGCTTTCTTTAGAAAAATTAGCAAATATTTTTCAATATTTTTTTAATCATAAAACTCCCAAGCAATACCAAAATTAAAAGAAAATGGATTATCCGGCATTTTATGTGAGACAAAATAATTTCGAGGCATCACAAATGAGTTGAAATTACTAAGTCTAACAAAACCTCTTAATCTTTTAACAAGTACACTAAGATTAAAAGCCATATTAGGATAATTTCCATATTTACTTTCTGTTTGCAAATAAAAAACACTTAAAGCAGGATTATAAGCATATAAATAAGCTTTTGAAAAATATTTCACGTCAAAGCCTAGTTGCAAAACCATAGCCTTTTTAAACAAAGGCGATTTAAAATAAATTGAAGAATAAGCGACAAAATCGGGAAGTGGAACCCTACTTTTATCTTTAATATATTGATAAGATAATTTAGAAAACCAATGGAATTTTCCTAAATCAAAGCGTTTTGCCAGCCAAACATCTGCAATAAAATTTGCATTCGCAACCTGAATAGGAAGAGCATCTTGATTAAAAACTATATAATTTTTCAAATAGTTGGAATTTAAACCTGTAGAAAGCTTAAGCTCTTTAAAATTTAAACTTGTGTTGGCGTTTAAAATTACAGTTTTAAAAAAATCATTTTCCCAAATATAATGGTTTGAAGAGTAAGCATAAATAAATTCTTCAGTATTTTTAAAGCTATAATTTACTCCAGACTTCCAACTTATTGAGTTTGAAATATCAAGTAAATATTCTCCAAATATGTCAAATTCACCAATATCTTGACCAATAAAACAGTAATCTGTTTCAAAATTAAAATAAGATTTTTGGCTTTGTATAATTAAATTTCCAACAAGAAAATTAGAAAAATGCAAATGAGAAATACTAGAGTCTATAGTATAATTATATAAATATGATCTAATTCCGCTTAGAACTTGAAAATTCTCCATTTTCCCTTTTGGAGAAATATTAAAATTTAACAAGACCTGATTATCCAAGGTTTTATACCCTGATGAATCAAAAGTATTTCTTGTATCAAAATAAGTATTTTCATAATAAGAAGATGGTATATCTTGATAAATTCTAAAATATCTATCAGCTTTTAAATCATGAATAATTGAAAATTTTCCATCAAAACTTTTATTTAAACTTGTATCTTTTCCTTGGATAATTGTATCGACTGCATATTTTCCAAAGCCAAATTCTTGGTTAAATTGAAAGCCAAGTTGGGAAACTGTATTTTGAGCTTGGGAAAGTTGTGTAGCATAAGTTCCAGCCGAATAATTTGATGTCAAATATTTATCAATATCTTTCAAGCCACCATTTTCTAAATTTTGAATTTTATTAAATATAAAATTAAAATGATTTTGATATTTTCGCTTAGTATATGCAGTAGCAAGGCTTATGGCATTAATTTTTGATTTAGAATATTGATAAAACCCATCAGAATTTATTATATCATAATTAAAAGCGAAATTAAATGTTGGCGAAATATTTTGTGTATGTAAAAATCTAACATATTCCTGTCCTTTGCCACCGCCGGAAAATTTAAAGATTGTAAAAGGTTTTTTTGCATCAAAATAAATAATTTCATCATGTTGTTGAATATATGGGATATAATTATTTAAAAACCAATATTCATGAATTTTATTTTCTGAAAATAATGGCGAAAAAAAAGCAGTACCAAGATTTGGAAGTCCCAAAGGATTTAAACTATAATTTTGTTGGGGAGTATATAGAAAAAAAGAATCTGTAAGGGTATCTTTGTAATATGTAAAATCCTCATAAGGCAAATTATAGAGTTTATAGGATTTAAAATGCCTTTCAATATCTTCGTGTTGAGAAAATAAAGAATAAGCAAATTGAACAAATAATATTAAAATAATTATTTTTTTCACGCTCCAAACTTACATAAAAAATCAAATATTATAATGCTTTTTTAATTGTTTTTTATTTTGGCTAAAGCCGAATTGTTTTCTTAATATCATTAGGAATGGGTTAAAACCCATTCCAATGGATATTCACCTTTTTTATTTTATTGGATTATGAAAAATTTACATTCTTTATTGATATTATCGTTTTGTAATAAATCGAAATATCAATTCCCGCCAGATTATCCGGCGGATATATAAATCTCATTCTATCATCGGCTTTAGCCAAAATGTTTTTATTGATATTATCGTTTTGTAATAAATCGAAATATCAATTCCCGCCAGATTTATCTGGCGGATATATAAATCTAACACTATCATCGGCTTTAGCCAAAATGTTTTTATGAATATTATCATTTTTTTATAAAATCAAAATATAAACAAAACGTTTTTATTGAAATATTTAGAATTTTTAAATCACGTTAGTCAATTCCCGCCAGATTTATCTGGCGGATATATAAATCTAACACTATCAATGGCTTTAGCCAAAATATTTTTATTGATATTATCGTTTTGTAATAAATCGAAATATCAATTCCCGCCAGATTTATCTGGCGGACATATAAATCTCACACTGTCAACGGCTTTAGCCAAAATGTTTTTGTTGATATTATCGTTTTGTAATAAATCGAAATATCAATTCCCGCCAGATTTATATGGCGGCTATATAAACCTCACTCTATCATCGGCTTTAGCCAAAATATTTTTATTGATATTATCGTTTTGTAATAAATCGAAATATCAATTCCCGCCAGATTTATCTGGCGGATATATAAATCTCACACTGTCAACGGCTTTAGCCAAAATATTTTTATTGATATTATCATTTTGTAATAAATCGAAATATCAATTCCCGCCAGATTTATCTGGCGGACATATAAATCTCACTCTATCATCGGCTTTAGCCAAAATATTTTTATTGATTGATAAAAACTATATTCTAATTGATATAAATATTATTTATCTTTATACGCTACAAATCCGTATTTAGTAATAAATTCATCATATTCTTGTTGGTATGTCTTTTTTGAATGATGTTGCTCTTGATTTTTGATATAATTTCTTACTATTTTAATCATAGATTCTGAAACAGAAACCGCGAAATATTCATCTTGCCATTGAAATTTTTTCTTCGTTAAACCTTGTTTATTTATCCAAAAAGAAGATTCTCCTTTAATTAGTTGCATAATATTTTCAATGGTTTGATTGCTTCCCAAAGAAACTAAACAATGACAATGCTCAGAATAACCATTGACAAAATCAACGAAAATTCCTTTTGTTTTAGCATTTTCTCTGATATGGTGCCAAACTTTTGCTCTCAATTCCTTTGAATCTAAAAAAGGCTCTCTATTTTTTGTGCTCCAAACAAAATGAATATATACTTTAATATATGGCATATTTATAAGGTTTTTATTTATTATTTTGGCTAAAGAATTGTTTTATTAATATCATTAGGAATGGGTTAAAACCCATTCCACTGGATATTACCATTTTTTGTCTTATAAAATTATGAAAATTTTTCATTTTTATTGATATCATCATTTATTATAAACTCAAATGTAAATATATCACTTTTATTTGAATAATAATAGATTTTATATCATTTATTAAATTCCCGCAAGATTTTATTGATATTATCGTTTTGTAATAAATCGAAATATCAATTCCCGCCAGATTTATCTGGCGGATATATAAATCTCATTCTATCAACGGCTTTAGCCAAAATATTTTTATTGATATTATCGTTTTGTAATAAATCGAAATATCAATTCCCGCCAGATTTATATGGCGGATATATAAATCTCACACTGTCAACGGCTTTAGCCAAAATATTTTTATTGATATTATCGTTTTGTAATAAATCGAAATATCAATTCCCGCCAGATTTATCTGGCGGCTATATAAATCTCACACTATCATCGGCTTTAGCCAAAATATTTTAATTGATATTATCGTTTTTTATAAAATCGAATATCAATTCCCGCCAGATTTATCTGGCGGCTATATAAATCTCACACTATCATCGGCTTTAGCCTAAATATTTTAATTGATATTATCGTTTTTTATAAAATCGAATATCAATTCCCGCCAGATTTATATGGCGGATATATAAATCTCACACTATCAACGGCTTTAGCCAAAATGTTTTTATTGATATTATCGTTTTGTAATAAATCGAAATATCAATTCCCGCCAGATTTATTTGGCGGATATATAAATCTCATTCTATCAACGGCTTTAGCCTAAATATTTTTTACATCAAATAAATTGAATTAACAAATTATAAGACTTTAACACAATATCTTCTTTAAAGTCTTAAAAATAATTTTTAAATCAGTTTGCAAACAAGCTTCGTTAATATATTTCAAATTTAATTGCAATTTTGTTGGCATAATTTCCTCTATATAAGTTTTTTCTGGATTTTCTGACTTTGCTAATAATTCATTTTCTCTGCTAAATTCAATGGAAGCATAATCTGTAATTCCAGGTCTAAGATTTAAAACCTGCTTTTGCTCATCATTGTATAAATCAACATATTTTCTAACTTCAGGTCGTGGTCCAACAATAGACATATCACCAATAAAAGCATTTATAAGTTGAGGAAATTCATCAATTTTATATTTTCTTAAAAAAACTCCAATTTTAGTTATTCTATTATCTCTATCGCCAACAGTAAGCAAACCTTGCTTATCGGAATTTGGTTTCATTGTGCGAAATTTAAAAATATAAAAATCTTTTCCTCCCTTGCCTACTCTTAACTGACGATAAAAAACTCCACCTTTTGAATCAAGCATTATTAATAAGCTTATTATCAGCAAAAAAGGAAATAAAAACATTAAGCCGAAAAATGAAAAAAACAGATCAAAAACTCTTTTCATGTTTATTTTGCAATAATTTTTAAAACGGAATTTTTTACTACTTCAACAACTTTCTCAACTTGTTCATCACTTAAATCATAATAAACAGGTAAAGAAATTTCGCATTTATAATTTTCGTAAGATTGTGGATAATCTTGCATTTTATATTTTAATTCTTTATAAAAAGAAAGTAAAGGTAAAGGCTGAAAATGAACGTTTACAGACACTCCATTATCATAAATCTCCTGAATAATAGCATCACGTTGTGCTTCGTCAATATTATTAATTCTCAATAAATAAACATGATAAGAAGATTTATAAATTTCGTCTTCATAAAATGGAACAGTAAAATTCACATCATTACTAAAACTTTTTGTATATAAATCAAAAATTTGTTTTCGTCTTGGCAAAGTTTCAGAATCATATCTTTCAAGTTCAACCAAACCTATAGAAGCCTGAATATCAGTCATATTTGCTTTATATCCTGCAGTAATCACATCATAACGCCAATTGCCTTTAGTTTTTGCTAAGGCATCCTTATTTTGTCCGTGCAAACTCAAAACACAAAGAAACTTATACAATTCTTCATTATCAAAAGGTTTAGGCAGATTTAAAGCTACTGCTCCACCTTCAGCAGTTGTAAGATTTTTCACTGCATGAAAAGAAAAAACTGAAATATCACATAAAGAACCTGTTTTTTTTCCTTTATACTCAGCACCAAAAGAGTGGGCGGCATCTGATAAAACCAAAATTCTTCCTAAAGCTTTTTGGATATCGTTATTAGCTTTAAAAAAGGATTTTACAACAGGAGAGTTTACAAAATTATTAATTTCGTCATAATTACAAGGTAAACCAGCAATATCAACAGGCATAATAACTTTTGTTCTTTTATTTACAAGTTTTTTAAGCTGAGAAATGTTTAAATTAAAAGTTTTCGCATCAACATCAATCAAAACTGGAATAGCCCCACAATGCACAATAACATTTGCCGAAGCACAATAAGTATAAGCTGGAACAATAACTTCATCGCCTGGTCCTACTCCAAACCATCTAAGCATAAGTTCTAAACCAGCAGTAGCAGAATTTAAGCAAAGAGTAGATTTTGCACCAGTGTATTCAGATATTTTTCTTTCAAAATTTTTAGTTT
>JALOAQ010000099.1 GCA_023228725.1 Bacteroidales bacterium
CCTCTTAATCTTTATTCCTTGGCAATCAATTCCCCAGACAAATTAAAACTTAATTCTTTATCATATTTCAAGCGAATTTCTTGTCTGTCCCCATTTAATTCCCATTCTCTAACATATTCTTCGGGGTAATTTTCTTGCACAAATTTAACAATCTCAGGCTGTACAGCAGTATCAGGTAATTTACACTGACTTTCAATTTTTACAATCTGCAAATCATTGTTAAAATATAATTTCACCCCATCAGAAAATAAAACTTCATGCTCTAAATTCTTTGTTTTATATTGAATTACTTCACTTTTTGGAAAACTTTTTGAAACATAAGAATGAATTTTGTAAGGAGCCTCTACATAAGTAATATCAGTGTTTTGAGAATATAAAACAGAAAAAATGCCGGATAAAATTATTGTCATTATCAAACTATAAGATTTTATTTTCATAATAATAATTTTTAATTTACGCTACTCTTTACAGGATTTTCGCAATCTCCTATCGATAATAATAATTAACAATTTAATTTTAATATTGTTTAGAACAAATCTAAATAAATTATTTGTGTGTAAAAAAACATCCTGCCGGGGAGACAGGATGTATTAAAAAAAATTAAGCATTGTTATTTAAAGGAGAGTAATAGTTAAACAGGAATAGTTTAAAATTGTTTAAAATATTCTATTATTTTTTAATATTATTTATAAACTGATTATATTTTTCGCAAAACACTTAAAATGAATTAAGAAATAAATTAAGTTTTTCAATACTTGGCACAGCATATTAAAATAAAAAATCCCGCCGGGGAGACGGGATTCTTTAAAAAAAAATTAAGCATTGTTATTTAAAGGAGAGTATTTTTCATTTCTATTTCATTAAACCAATAATTTTATATTTTGTTTATTTAAAACAGTAAAAATAAATATTTATTGTGTTAAAAACAAATATTTTAGCATTTTTTTTAAAATAAATATTATTTTTACGAATTAATGCTTATTAAAAATAAAAAATCCCGCCGGGGAGACGGGATCTTTAAAAAAAAATTAAGCATTGTTATTTAAAGGAGAGTATTTTTACATATTATTATTTCATATCTTTAAATTCAGTTACAAAATAACAACATTAATTTCACATTTACTGTTTACGTAAAGTTAAATATAGTTAAAGAATTGTTAAGGCAAGATTAAAGATACAATTTGATTATTTATATTTGTAGTATGAAGAAAAGACAGATGGTTAACGGTATTGTTTTATTGATGTCAATTTCCTTGATATTGATAATTATTATGCAAACTATACATCTTAGAAACTCATATAAAAGCTCAAAAGAAATTGTTGAAAGGGGAATTGCCGAGGCTGTCTCTCGAAGTATTGTTGTTTTGCAAAAACACGATGCAGTATTTTTTGTTTACGACAAACTTAATCCGAAAAATAAAAACATAGACAGTTTAGTTCCTGTTGATCCATATTGGTCTCAATTAGGTTTAAGCCCTATTTTTAACCAATATTCAAACATACATTTTCAATCTTTTCCCGGCTCTGATTTGAGTTCTCTGTCTTTTTATTCAGGTTTTTCTGATTTTTCTGATATAGAAGCTTATATGTTTCAACAATTTGCACAGAAAACCATGGAGTTTGAACAAATAATAACTCAATTAGAAACTGAATTTTTACAAAGACAAATACCTATTGAGAACAGATTTGATACAGAAACTGTTAATTCAATTTTAAAAAAATCATTGGCATCTGTTGGCTTAGATATTGACTTTGAGTTTGCAATTAGCGACAATAAGCAAAGGATAAAATTAAAATCATCAAATTTTGATGTAAAAAAAACAAAAGATTGCTATCAATTTAATTTAACCCCTGCTTCATTTTTTACAAATCCTGATGTTTTATTAGTTAATTTTCCAAATAAGGAGAAATATGTTTTAGAAACTATTTATGCACAATTAGGAACTTCTATAATTTTAATACTAATTTTTATTATAACTTTTGGTTTTGCTCTATATGCCTTAATTAAACAAAAGAAAAATGCAGAAATTAAAAATGATTTTATAAACAATATGACACATGAGTTTAAAACTCCTATTGCTACTATTAAACTTGCGGCAGCTTCAATGCAAAACAATAAAGCCAAAGAAAATCCTGAATTAGTAAACAATATGCTTAATATTATAAGCCAAGAAACTAACAGAATGAACTCACATGTAGAACAAGTTTTGCAAATGGCTGTTTTAGATAAAAAGAATGTTGAATTAAAAACTTCAATTGAAGATATAAATAATTTAATTATTGAAATTGTTAAAAACATTGAACTTGCTGTTTTGGAAAGAGGTGGAGAAATAAAATTAGATTTATGCGAAAATAACCCAAACCTAAGAATTGACAGAGATTTAATGGCCAATGTATTAAACAATTTATTAGATAATGCAATGAAATATTCTAAGGATTTTCCGGAAATCACGCTAAGCACTTATATTAGAAATAATATTTTCAATATCTCAATTGAAGACAAAGGAATCGGAATGTCTAAGGATGTTCTTAATAAAATTTTTGATAGATTTTATAGAGTTCATACAGGAAATGTACACGACATAAAAGGTTTTGGTTTAGGATTAAATTATGCTAATGAAATTGTAAATGCCCACAATGGACATATTAATGTTAAAAGTACTTTAGGAAAGGGAAGTGTTTTTATTGTAAGTTTGCCAATTATAAATTAAAAATATAAAATAATGAATAAAGAAAAGCTATTATTAGTCGAAGATGATGTAAACTTTGGTTTTGTCCTTAAATCTTATTTGGAAATGAATGAATTTGATGTTGATTTAGTCAGCGATGGAAAAGACGCATTACCAAGTTTTAATAAAAACACATATGATTTATGCATACTTGACGTAATGCTGCCAAATGTTGACGGTTTTACAATTGCTAAAGAAATTAGAAAAATCAATAAAACTATTCCAATAATTTTTCTAACAGCAAAATCATTAAAAGACGATGTCCTAGAAGGTTTTAAGTCAGGTGCAGACGATTATTTGACAAAACCTTTTGATTCTGAAGTTTTATTAGCCAAAATCAAAGTTATTATACGTAGAAACACTAATCAATTTGCACAAGAATTAAGCGAAAAAATTACTATTGGAAAATATGTTTTTAACACTCAATTACGTACTCTTCAACACCAAGATACAGTGCATAAATTAACCCCACGTGAATCTGACCTTTTACAAGAATTATATCTTTATAGAAATAATGTATTAGACAGAAATCAAGCCTTAAAAAAGATTTGGGGAGACGATAATTATTTTAATGCAAGAAGTATGGACGTATATATTACCAAACTTAGAAAATATTTTAAAGACAGCGATAAAATACAAATAAATAATATTCACGGCTCAGGGTTTATTTTAGTAATAAAAGACGAATAAAATAAAACTATCTAAACTCAGGCTCTATTAAAATATTTTGAATACCGGAATTTAATGTCTTTACAAACTTAGAAACAAAATTGTGTATTTTGTTTTGCACAGGCTTTTCCAACAATATTTTTTCTTTATAATTTGATGTTTTTTCGGATTTTTCAAGATTTTCTTTTGTATATAAGCAATTCAAATTAAAAATATTAAGCAAATTAAGTAAATTTTCAAATTCAAAAGTTTTTTTATCAAAATTAAGTACTTTTTTGTTTAAAATAACTTCCAAAAACTTATTCATTTCCCTAATATTAAAATAAGAATCTAAAAAAATATAAGAGTTTTCAAATATTTCTGATTTATACTTTTTGCTAAGCTTTAAAATCAAATTATCGTAAATTTGTTTAAGAGAATTTCGCACACAAAAACTTAAATCTGTTAAAGAAATATCCTGAGTATAATTTTTATAAATAGGAATTTCGATAATAACATTATAATATTTTTTTTCTAATAAAGCAGAACCAAAATTTTCTAATAATTTTTTAGCAACCCCAATGGATATATTAAACTCTTCGCTTATTTGCTTAATAATATTTTCTATTCCTAAATTAATATTTATAGAATCTATAATAAAACCTGATTTATAAAAGCTTATATTACTTTCTTGATTGCCAATTTTAAAATCAATTTGTTGTTCAAAATTATTTTCATTAAATTTAAAACCCGGACTCATTATTTTACTCACTTTAATCCCAAATTCATCAAGATTAGCAATAATTTCTTTCCAAAATTCTGTTTCTAAGAATATTTGTTTTTTTCTAATAAAATATTTTTGATTAAGTTCTATTTTATCATAATCAATTAGTGTTTTATTGCCAACAATATATACAAGTTGTTGAGAAAAATCATAGCTACTTGCCCCTACTTCAATTATATCATTAGAAAAGTTTTGCATAAAATCTTTATTTTCTAAATTAGATTTAAAATGTGAAAAGTATTTTTCACTACACTGTATAAATTCGTTACTAGGAATAAGAATAAGTTCATCATTTTCAAAATCAAAATTCGGAATATGTTCAATTATTACACTAGAAATAATTTTTGGATTAAGAAATCTAATGTTTTCATTAACTAAATCAATAGTTTTATTAAACGAATGGTTAATAATTTTAATCAAATCTTTACCTACAAATACAAAATTAAACTTTTTCATAATTTAAAATTTTAATTATTTAATTATTTTTAAACTACAAATATCATGTGTTTGCAAGGAAATTAAGTTAAATTAAGCTTAAAATATGCTTTAATTTAATTATTAAGTTGAAAATTAAACTTAAAAACATTTGCTTAATAAAATTAAGTTGTTTAATTTTGTCGAATAAAAATTAAATCAGCTTGGATTTTTCATTTGCCAAAGATAGTGCTTATGTTTTGCTTAAACATCTCTCTTCTCTGTTTCCTGCAGGGGTAGATATTTATTCATATTATCTTTCTGAAAACACTAAGATTTATAAAGCAGAGTATAAAAATTCAAATATAAATTTAGTTGAAATAAACACAGACGAAGATTTGAATCAAATTTCAAATTTAAGAAAGCCTAAAAAAGTTGAATATTCTTGGGAAATTGAATACGATATTTTACAAAAATTAAAAACTCACGCAAAACAAGACTTTCAATTTAGCATAGATACGGAAGAGCAAAGGCTAAACCTAAATTTAAGATTTAATTCTCCTTTTGATGACCAACATGATATTGTATTTTTAGTTTTTAAACAAGATTTAGGTTTTATGGGTATAGATTTAAGCCGTTCTAATTTAAATACAGAATATAAGAAACTTATTGCTAATATAATTTACAAATCATGTATTTCTGTATTAACCCAAGCCAAGCAAGACAAACAAGCTTTTAGTAAATTTACAAAAAAAACAAAATTGGCATTATCAAGTTTTAACGTTTATAAAGATAAGTTAGAACAACTAAGAGAAGAACATCACAAAAATATAATAAATTTAGCCAATAATTTTATTCAAGATTTATCTAAGAAGTTAAATTGCAATTTTATTTTCACCAATCAATGTATTGAAGCATTAAAAGATTTTGCTTCTGATTTACCTAGATTACAAGCTATAACAGAAAGTGCAGCAATTTATGCTTATAATTTGAATTTTCCATCAAGTAATAATTTAATTACTATTGAAGCAGAATACTTGCTCCTATCCGATTCAGATATTTTAAAAACAAAGACAGAAAACATTGTTAAACCTGAACCAGGATTTGAAAGTTCTGCAAATATTACAAATATTGAAAGCTACTTAAATAAAATTGAAATTGCAGTTAGAAAATGCCTTGCCAATAAAATGAAACCAATTGGTGTTAATGTTGCAAACTTTATGGAACCAGCAGTAAGTTCAGCTTCAATTACAATGTATTTAAAGAAAAATAGTGAGGAAATAAATAAAATTTTAGACGAAGATTCTAGTATTTTTCCACAAGCAAGAAAATATTTTAAGCCTTTACAAAATGTTGTTCACTACAACCCTTTATCCGAAAAGCTAACAGGTTGATATTTTTATTAACCCACTTTTTTAAAATTATATTTAATAGTAAAAGTATTTTTTTTATTTTCGCCGAATGAAATTTTTCAAAATTTTAAAATACATTTTAATATCTCCTTTTCTACTATTAATAAAACTTTATCAATGGATAATCTCTCCATTAATACCGCCATCTTGTAGATATACCCCTACTTGTTCCAATTATTCTATACAAGCTTTAAAAAAACATGGTATTATTAAAGGTTTAATTTTAAGTATTTGGAGAATTTTAAGATGTAATCCTTGGGGCGGACACGGGCATGATCCTGTACCTGAGAAGTTTAATGTTTTTAAAAGAAGAAAAATATAAAGATTTATGGATTGGATAATTTTATTTATAGCAGGAATTTTTGAAACAGGATTTGCTTTTTGTCTTGGAAAAGCAAAAGAAACAAGTGGAACAGAAATGTATTTATGGTATTTTGCATTTTTTATTTCTCTAACAATAAGTATGCTCTTGCTAATAAAAGCGACAAAAACTTTACCCATTGGCTCTGCTTACGCAGTTTGGACAGGCATAGGTGCAGTTGGTACAGTTTTATTAGGAATATTTATTTTTAAAGAACCAACAAGTTTTTGGCGGATGTTTTTTATTTTTACCCTTATTGTTTCTATTATAGGACTAAAAACAGTATCAAATTAATTTTAGCTTAAAGAATCTTGAATTGGTTTAAATCCCTCGCCAATAATTTCGTGGGCTTCGGTAACAGTAATAAAAGCGTTGGGGTCGATTTCATAAATATAATCTTTTAGCAACTCAAATTCCCTACGACTTACAATAGTATAAATTATTTTTTTATCTTCTTTGCTATACATTCCTTGACCATGAAAAACAGTGCCTCCGCGTTTTAAATCATGTATAATAGTTGCTTTTATTTCTTCATGTTTATTTGAAATAATAAATATTGCTCTTTCGTAACTAGCACCTTCTAATATTATGTCAACTGTTTTACCAACAATATAAATCACTAACCAAGAGTATAATGGAATTTTCCAATCACGAAAAGCCACTAAACTTATTAGTACAATAACAGAGTCCACATAAATAATTAAAGTTCCTAATGGAATTCTTGTATATTTATTGAAAATCATAGCAATAACATCGCTACCGCCTGATGATGCCCTAGATTTAAAAACCAAACCAAGACCTAAACCAATTAAAACTCCGCCAAATATTGCTGACAACAAGGTATCGCCTTCAACCAAAGCAACATCGCCATTAAAATAAGTTAAAAGGTCAACAAAAATAGCCATTGATATAAAACCAACAACAGTTTTCCAACCAAACCTTGGACCTAATAATTTTAGTCCAATTAAAGTTATTGGTATTTCAAAAGCCAAGGCTGTTAAACCTGTTGGAAATTTGAATAAATGGTGAAAAACAATAGCAACACCATAAATTCCACCTGGCGTGATTTTATAAGGTGATATAAAATAAACATAACCCAAGGACATTATAAAAGTTCCACTTAAAATTAAAAGCAAAGATTTAAACCATTTACGGGAAAATAATTTTTCTTTATTTAAGAATTTCATAATTTGTAAAATTTAGTTTGCAAAAATACATTTTATAATGAATTGAAAAAAAGAGGAAAATCATAAAATAATTTTAAATACTGCAAAAACCTCTTTACGTATTAGTTTTATGCCTAACTATCAGGCAGTTGGTTTTCAACAATAGCAAAATAACATAAAAGTTAAAAGTTAATAAAGTTTTTAAAGTTAAAAGTTGGATTTTAAACAAGTTGTCTCAATTTTTTGAGGACGAGACACTTTCGACTTTTAACTGAACAGTCTATTCCTTCTCAAAATTCAAACTAAATTTTTCTATATCAGTAGAAATTTTTATAATATAAATTCCGCTAGTTAGTTCTGCAACATTTATAACATTTAATCCAGTATGCACATTGTTGGATTTTATTAATTGCCCCATAGAATTATAAATTTCTGTATAAATTGGATTAATATTTTGCGGAATATCTATAAATAATTTATCTTTTGCTGGGTTAGGATATATATTTACATCATATGATACATTTGCACTCACATTCACGCTAGGGCATTGTATTGCAAAAATTTCTTTTGTTATAGTTTTACTTTCTCCATACGCATCTGTAACAGTAATTTGTAATTGCTGTGGACCCCATGTGCTTGGTGTATAAAACTCAACAGGTTTTACAATACATTGTCCCCATTCGTGGTTGCTAAGTGTAGCTTCGGTAATTGTATCTTCAAAATATATTTCTCCACCCCATTCAAGATTTATATCGATAAGACCAATTTCAACAGGCACAAATGTAGGAGGATAATATATGCTGTCGATAATTTGTCCAGTACTAAATTCTATAGTGTAAGGAGCAGATTTTCCTGCAATATGCACATAAACTTCAATAGTATCGTTCATGCATATTCCTTCAGGAACTTCTATAATATCAAAATCAAAATTTAGTTCATCTGACTCAATATTGCATAAGCCATCCATACCAAGACTATCGGTTTTAACAAGCCAAGCTTGCTGGGGAGGGTCGTAACCTATATTACTATAGTCATCACCATATCCGGCAATTATGTAACCGCCATCAAAAGTTGGTTTAAATGAAGAAAAATACTGCCATCTTGAATTATCTGCAACAGCATAATAATATCTATGCCATTTTACATTACCCTCAGAATCAGTCCTTATCGTAAAACCTCTGTGACGCGAATAATACCAGTATGATGAACCTATCATAATATAATCACCATTTTCAAGTTGAATTATTGATTTTATCGAAGAACTTAATGTTATTCCAGTTCCATCAGGATAGCATGAATAATTTCTATATAATTTTTCCCACAGCAAATTGCCATTTGTGTCAATTTTTCGCAGACAAGCATCCCAAATATATTCACCAGTACCACCACCATATTTAGCGACAGGATAACTACCCGAAATAATAAAATTTGAGTCATTCGATTTATAGAGACAAGTAATATACCCATTATTATAATTATTTCTTCCAAAATACTTTTCCCAAATTATGTTACCAGCAGTATCGGTATTTACCAAATACCATTTTGCATTTGAAATATTAGTTAGCCATGTTTCACCACCGATAAGAATTGTACCTGCTGAAGTTTCTAATAAATAGCTACCGTATTCGTAAACATAATTACCCAAATTCTTATGCCATAAATAGTTTCCAAGACTATCGGCTTTTAAAAACAACATTCTATACTTTTCGTTGTTATAATCATATATCTGACCTGTTACATAATAACTACTATCCATGGTTTTTAAAGAATGGAAAGCTCTTTTTTCAAGAGAATTAGAAAAAACTTCTATTTGACTAATTATATCAAATTTATTGTTAAAGTTATAAATATTAAATCCAATTTCGTCAGAGTTTAAATTAACTTTTCCTCCTACAAAATAAAATTTGTTATTAAAACTCTTTAAATTATCATCCCATCCTTCCCATAATTGATTTTGAGAGTCGCTGTAAATTTTTTTCCATTCTTTATTACCATTACTGTTTACATAAGTAAAAGCAAAACATCTAATCAATTCTTCGTTATTTGTTCCAGCAATAAAAACAAATCCAGTATCAAGTGTAACAACCCCAGTAACAATTTGGTTTGTAGTATCTTGAATTATTTTGTTAAAGACAGCCTGAGAGAAAGTAGTTGTGCAAATAAAAAAAAGAAATATTATTAACTTAAGTTTTTTCATAATTCAAATTTATAAAAAAACACTGCTAAATTTATTTTAGCAGTGTTTTTATAATATTATTTATATTTAGCAATTTTAACAGTTTCGCTATTACCGTAACAATCTCTAATAACCAACAAATAACTGCCTGGAGTATAGTCTTTAATATTTATTGTAAAGCTATCTTTCTCCTCATTTAATCTAAATTGCTGTAATAATTTACCATCTTCAGTATATATACTTAATTCACCTTTTTCGCAATTTTGTTCTTTATGAATACCAGTCTTTTCAAGAAGTAAGTCATTGCCTTCGCTGTATAGTGCTGCGAAATCGTAATCAATGTTTATTAAACCATCAGTTGGGTTTGGATACACATTAATTAAAGGTAAAAAGTTTTCTTCCTGTGTTATTGTTTCAGTAATTTCAAGTTTTTTGGGCTGCATAACAGGATTAGGCAAAGGAGTGTACTCGGCAAATATAGTATCTGCTGCAATTTCATAAAGAACCTGAGCAGTTGCTGAGTATAAAGCAGAGCCATCTAATGCTGCCTCTAACAACATATCCTTGTGTTCTGCCAATGCATTATCATCTTGTAATGAACCAATAAATAGTTCTTGTATATCACAATATTTAATTAATTCATCAGAAATTGGTTCGTTTTGCGATAGATATGCAAGTTGCCTTATGTCGTCTAAGTTTGTAATCGAAGCAGAATAATCTTGTTTTGACATATTTAAACTATAAATTTTCATTAAATTTTTATAATTATTGTTTTGTGAGTTAAAGTATGTAATTACTGAATCTCTTATTTCAGGCAAACTATCATTGTTAATTGCAATAAATTATTTGGTGAATACTAAATGATTACTTTGTTGCTCTGCATTATCAATTACATACATTGTAATGAAATTGTATGCTTCTAATTGCTGTTGCGACAACTCAATTGTTGCAGAAATTACGTTTTCTTGCAGTTTTTGCATTTCATTACCAATAGAAAGATAATATGTGCCATCATTTTCTACAATTTCTGCATTTACGGTAATAACGTCTCCAAGATTTTCGCTTGTGCCAAATAAAATTATTACATTTTCTACTGATGCTAAATCATTGGTCTTACATAAGATTGCAAGGTTTTCTCCATTGGTTTGCATGGGAAG
>JALOAQ010000100.1 GCA_023228725.1 Bacteroidales bacterium
AATTGCTTTAGCAGGTGACACAGTTGGATATGGCGAAAAAGGAGATCCAAAACACTTTTTTAAAAGAACTCTAGGCAATTAATTTATTTTTATTGTTAAGTATAGAAGCATATTCAAGAGATAAACATTTTTTTACTTAAATTTTGTTTTTTATAATATTATTTATACATTTGACACAATTTTAATTAGAGTAGATAGGTTTTATTATTAGAATTATAATAAATAAAATATTATTTTTAAAATTAATAAATTTATAAATATGAAAATGAATTTCTTTATATCAATACTTGCTGTATTTAGTTATTTTGGAGCAGTAAAAGCTCAAGAATCTCAAACCAGAAATTCAGTAAAACAATCTAAATATATAAATAAAATTTTAAAAATAGAAGACTTAGAAATGTTAATAGAAGATGCAACAGAAGATAATCTAATCCAAGTTGAAATACAAGCTTCGATCTTGTTTAACGAAATACTTAACCAATATAGGGCAGAGAAGAAGCTAAAACCTATGGAATGGAATATAGGCTTATGGATGGCAGCTAGAAATCACAGTATTTATATGACAAATGAAGAATTTTCTCATATGCAAACCAAAAAAATCTCGACTTATTATACAGGCTATAAATTTTTTAACAGACTAAATTATGTTTTATCTTCTCCAGCAGCAAACAATTTGGCTGGTGGAGAAAATTTAGTAATGTTTTATATGCATCCTGAACAAACTATAACATACTATGTTAATATTGCTTTTCAGCGATGGAAAAACTCGCCGGGACATAATAAAAACATGTTAAATCCTATCTATAGCAATGAAGGAACATCCTTATATTTAGATTTAAAATCTAACTGTATTTATGGGACAAGTGTTTTTTTTGAATAAACTAGCTTTTATAAATAAGCTAATATTTTCTTATCTAGATAAATTTCCTTGAACTAAATACCAATCAACCCATGCTTCTAAATGCTCAGCTGAGTTTGGCCTAAGCAGAATTTCTCTCTTATTGTCAAGCAAATACATGCTTGGTGTAGCAAACACATGATAAGCTTTAACTACAGGACTGTCCCATTTTTGATAATCGCATATACTAATAAATGGAAATACTTTTGCCAAACTTTTAAATTTTTCTTCATCTTGATCAAGTGAAACAAACACTATTTCAATACTTTGTGCGTTTAATTTCTTATATAAATTTGTCAATTTTGCTAACTCTTGCGGACAATGAGCACACCAGCTTGCACCAAACACAACTACTGTATATTTAGCTTTTATCTCAGAAAGTTTTTTAGGTAAATTTGTTTTTTCATATCCATTTGCAATCACATCTTTTTCAAAATTAAAATCCGCGGCAATATTTCCTGTTTTCATTGCTCTGTAATTTTCTAATTGAGATGCAAAATCCATATCAACAGTGCAAGATTGTTCATTAAGCAATTTCAACGCTAAATATTCAGAAGATTTGAATAAACTGCGTTTTTCGAGAAAATTAAACAAATGTTCAAAAATTTCATTTAATTTTTTTTCATCTGCCAAAAGGTTTTCAATTAAAATATCAATAGATTTATTCATCTCAATATAAACCGAATCTAATTGTTTTCCACTATTCTCAATCAACCAAAAATGACTTTCGATAAGATCTGCTTGCAAACCACTTTTATGTAAACGCAAATCTGTGTAATCAATATTACGAAAAAAATCTATACTTGCAGGTATTTCTTCGCTTCGATATTGTGCAATAGTAGAAACAGAACTAAGTATTTTCCGTAAAGGTAAATAATAACTTATATATGAATTTTTTGGTAAATTTGCTAAAAATAAACTATCCTCATCTTTAATACGTTTTATTTCGTTTTCAATTCCTTGCCTAGCTGTTTCATGAATAGAAAAAAGAGTATCTAGATTATAAATCTTGTTTAAATAATCCAAAGCACTTAGAGCCTGTTCTCGTCTTGGATGCTCGCTTGAATATTGTTCAAACAACTGATTTTCAGCACCTTTAAGAGTCTTAACTGTTTCTATATTAGCTAATAATTCGCCACTAATTTCAATATCTTCTCCACTTAAAATAATAAAATACGCTTTATTATCTGATGCTTTTAGAAAGCCCATTCCAATATCATTATTTGAATATTTTAGCAAAAAATCACCATTTTCATCTATTATAGACTTATCTATAATATAATTTTGAAATCCATTAAAACCAAATAGTTTTATGCTATCATTTTTTGATAATATTAAATTTCCGGATACAGATTGCGAAAAAATATTTAAACTTATAAAGCAGAAATTTACAAATATAAACAGTTTAAAAAGTATAATTTTTGTTTTTATTGTTTTTTTCATACTTATAATTGATTTAGTTTATAAATTAATTTTATAATAATTTTAAAATCTCAGTTTTTGCAAACTCTAATGCTTGAGCAATTCCTTCAGGATTTTTCCCACCTGCTGTGGCTATAAATGGCTGTCCGCCACCACCACCCTGAATAAACTTAGCAGTATCACGAATTAAACTTCCTGCATTTAAAGACTTTTGTTTTGTTAAATTTTCAGAAAATGCTATTGCTAAAAATGCTTTTCCATCAATATTTGTTGCTAAAACACAAGCAAAATCAGGAACTTCTCCTCTTATTTGCGAACAAATTTCTTTTAAATCATTAGAGTCGTTTAAATTTAATTTTGAGATAATAAGTTTTATATTTCCGCTATTTTCTGCTTTTTCAATCAATTCGCGTTTTATTGATTTTAATTCGCTTGCATGAAAATTATCAAACTGTTTTTTTAGTATTAAATTTTCTTCTAATACTTTATTTACTGCCTGAACCAAATCTTTTTGATTATTAAAAAGCATGGCTATTTGTGAAACAAAATCAAATTTCTCAAAAATCAAATTTTCAGCAATTTCGCCAGTAACAGCCTCTATCCTTCTAATTCCTGCGGCAATTGCAGATTCAGAAATAATTTTGAAAAATCCTATCTGTCCTGTACTTTCAACATGAGTACCACCACAAAGTTCTACAGATTCGCCAAATTTTATTACTCTGACCTCGTCTCCGTATTTTTCACCAAACAAAGCAATAGCCCCCATTTTATTAGCCTCATTCATAGAAAGATTCCTATTTTCGTTTCTATTAATATTTTGACGAATATTTTTATTAACTTGTTTTTCAATTAAGCGAATTTCTTCATCGCTAAGTTTATTAAAATGGGCAAAATCAAAACGCAGTCTTTCCGGGGAGACTAAAGAACCTTTTTGCTCAACATGAGTTCCTAAAATATCACGTAAAGCATGATGCAACAAATGGGTAGCAGTATGATTATTTGCTGTTGAAATTCTGTTTTCAATATTTATTTCTGCATGAAAAATCGCTTCTGGGTTTTCTGGTAAATTTTTAGAAATATGTATTATTTGATTATGCTCTTTAAGAGTATTTAAAATTTCTATATCTTCATTACTACTACGAATATAACCGCTATCTCCAACTTGTCCGCCAGCTTCAGCATAAAAAGGAGTTTTATCAAAAACAAGATGATAAAATTTAGTGTTTTTTTGTTCAACACTTCTATATTTTACAATATTTACATCTGTTTTTAAATTATCATAACCAACAAATTCAGTTTCTTCAATATTTTTTAAAATAATCCAGTCTCCTGCATCAACTTCAGCTGCTTCTCTTGCACGATTTTTTTGTTTTTGCATTTCTGCATTAAATCCCTGAATATCAACGATAAAACCATTTTCTTTGAGAATTAATTCAGTTAAATCTAATGGAAATCCGTAAGTATCATACAAAATAAAAGCCTGAGTTCCGTCAAGAGTGTTATTATTAGCTTTTTTTAATTTTTCCATTTCAGAATCAAGCAATCGAATACCTTTTTCTAAAGTTCGTAAGAATACGCTTTCTTCTTCTTTTATAACTTTTTCAATAATACTTTTTTGGCTGATAAGTTCAGGAAAAGAATCGCCCATTAAATCCACAAGAGTATTTACAAGTTGATAAATAAAAGCTTGTTTTAAATCTAAAAACGAATAAGCATAACGTATAGCACGCCTTAGAATTCGCCTAATTACATAACCTGCTTTATTATTTGAAGGAAGTTGACCATCAGCAATGGCAAAGGAAACAGCTCTCAAATGGTCTGAAATTACTCTAAGTGCGATATCTGTTTTTTCATTTTCTCCGTATTTTTTGCCAGAAATTTCAGAAATATGTTTTATTAAAGTTTGAAAAATATCTATATCGTAATTTGACTTAACATTCTGTAACACAGCACATAAACGCTCAAAGCCCATTCCTGTATCCACATGTTTTTGAGGCAAAGTTTCTAAACTTCCATCTGCTTTTCTATTAAATTGGATAAAAACCAAATTCCAAATTTCTATAACTTGCGGGTGGTCTTTATTTACTAAATCTTTTCCGTCAAGTTTTGCACGCTCTTCATTACTTCTAATATCCACATGAATTTCAGAACATGGACCGCAGGGCCCCATGTCTCCCATTTCCCAAAAATTATCTTTTTTAGAGCCATGTAAAATTCTGCTTGTTGGAAGATATTTTTCCCAAATTTTTTCAGATTCAGTATCTATTTCTAAATTTTCTTCTTTATCTCCGCCAAAAACACTTGCATAAAGTCGCGATTTATCAATTTTATAAACTTCTGTTAATAATTCCCAAGCATAAGCAATAGCTTCTTCTTTAAAATAATCACCAAAAGACCAATTTCCCAACATTTCAAACATTGTATGATGATAAGTGTCGTGTCCAACATCTTCCAAATCGTTATGTTTACCGGAAACTCTAAGGCATTTTTGCGAATTTGCAAGTCGTAAACTTTGTGGCTTACGCGAACCAAGAAAAATATCTTTAAACTGATTCATACCTGCATTTGTAAACATCAAACTTGGGTCATTTTTTATTATCATGGAATCGCTATCTACTATTTTATGAGATTTTTCTGCAAAAAAATCTTTAAATTTTTGTCTAATTTCTTTAGAATTCATATAAAAATCAATTAATCAAGCAATTACTAAAATTTATTTTAATTTTGTTTGCAAATTTAGTTAAAATATGTAATTTTGCATTTTTATTTCGATAAAAGTTAGTTTTATTTAAAATAATTTGAATGAAAAGTTTTAAATCAAAGTATAAATTTAATTCCGAAACCCTTCAATACGAAAAGATTAAGTTTAGTTTTAAGAAGTTTTTTCTAAAAATTTTCCAACGTTCACTTGTTTCTCTTTCTTTTGGAGCAATATTAATGATTTTATATATAATTATTTACGAATCTCCTGAAGAGAAACTTTTAAGAGCTGAAATAAAATTTTTACAAGAAAATCTAAGCAAAATAAATCAAAGATTAGAAAAAGACGACAGTTTATTAAATATTATTGCTGATAATGATAATTATATTTATCGCACAACTTTTGAGTTAGACAGTATTTCAAGCAATATTCGTAATGCAGGAATAGGTGGTAGCAATAGATATAAAATTTATGAAGGTTATAATAATACTGATTTAATAAAAGATGTAGCTAAAAAATTAGACAAACTTGAGTTAAAGTTAAAAATTCAAGACGAATCATATAAAACTTTATTATCAGAAATCAAAAAGCGTGGTAAAGTTTTTAATTCACTTCCTGTTTTGCAGCCAATTCATGTAAACGAACTAACACGTATAGGTTCATTTTATGGTTATCGTCCTCACCCGATTTTAGGTGTAATTCAAATGCATCACGGACTTGATATGGTAGCTCCTACAGGCACTCCTGTTTATGCCTCAGGAGATGGAGTTGTGGAAACTG
This sequence comes from Bacteroidales bacterium, assembly GCA_023228725.1. GTDB lineage: Bacteria > Bacteroidota > Bacteroidia > Bacteroidales > ML635J-15 > Bact-19. Next base: position 5,802 of record JALOAQ010000100.1, read on the forward strand.
TAGAAAAAATTAGTACAGGATATGGCAACAATATACTTATAAATCATGGAGTTGATGGTTTAAGTTCGAGATATGCTCATTTAAGTAGTATAAATGTGAAAAAAGGACAAAAAGTAAAACGTGGCGAACTTATTGGTGAAGTTGGCTCAACAGGTTTATCTACAGCTCCACATTTACATTATGAAATTCTAATAAATAATTCTAGTATAAATCCACTTAGATATATGATTGCCCCAAGTCCTTCTGAATATGAACAAATTATAAATGAAACTAAATACTCAGGTAAATCTTTTGATTAAAATCTTAGCTTTTATTTTACTTTCTGGCTTTTTAAATCCTCCACCAAAGCCAAAATTAGATAAAATAAAACTTATAATTCCAACATTTTTAGGAAATGAACAACGTAATTATTATGGAAATATAGCTCCTGAAAGCTTGGATATTATATGGAAAACTAATTTGGGTTGCGGAAGGACAATTGTTCCTAGCAAAATCCCGGATACAGTTCAAATGTGTGGAGCAGGTTGGACAGGTCAAGCTTTATTAATAAAAGATAATGACGAACTTTTCTTAGTTCAAGGAGCATATGATTATAATTTAAGAAAAATTAAAGCAAAAACAGGTGAAGTTGTGTGGGAATATCCTTATGATGATGTTATAAAATCAACCGGCTGTGCATGGATAAATCCACATAAAGATAATGATGACCCTGATAAAATTGTGATATTGCAAGGTAGTAGAAGAGGCTATAAAGCCTCACTTCATGATAAATATATTTTTAGTTATAGAGCAATTTCATTTAGAACAGGAAAAGAATTATGGAAATATAATTCTATATATGGAGCTTCGTTTAGCCGAGATGTGGACGGCACAGCACTTATTGTTGATGATACAGTTTTTTTAGGTTTAGAAACCGGCGATTTTGTAAAACTTAATCCTAATCCAGAAGCTGCTGAAATTATAGATTCACATAAACAGCCAATAGAGTTTTTTAAACAAGCACTTTACACAAAAGAAGATGTTCAAGCTCATAATAAAAATGTGGTAATTGAAAGTTCGCCCGCTTTATTGGATAATTATATTTTTGTAACATCAGGAGCTGGATATTTATATAAATATGATAGAAATACTGGAGAATTTGACATTCAATTTAAAACCGGCTCTGATATTGATGGGTCGCCAATTATTACAAGAGATAAAAAAGTTTTAATTAGCATAGAAAAAGAATATATTCCAGGTAAAGGCGGTGCCATGCTTATTGATCCTACAAAACATAAAGACTCCTGCGTTATTTGGTTTTATCCAACAGAAAATAATAACTTTGTGAGTTGGCAAGGCGGAATTATAGGCTCTTGTGCTATTAATGATAAGTATATTAGCAAAAATGATAATTCTTTATCTGCTTTTGTTGGAATTGACGGTTATTTATATGTAGTTGAAAATGAATTTATTAACCCTTATGACTCTGTAAAAGGACCTTGTAATAAAATTATGTATCCAAAACCTCAAGAAATTTTTAAGTATAAAACTGGTCCTTCAATTTCTACTCCTATTTTCACAAAAAACAGACTTATAGTTTTGACCTACGAAGGATTATATATGTTTTCTTATGATAAAAATTGTATTTTCACTTTATTGGAAAAAAACGAAAAAATACGTGGCGAAGCAACACCTATAGTTCATAATGGAAGACTTTTTGTAGCTTCTAGAGATGGAAACTTATATTGTTTAGGAAAAGAGTAAAATAATTTAAGATTCATTAACTTCTAAAGCTAAAGCTTTAGCAATATAATAAAAAGCTAAACCCACTAATAAAGTAGCCAAACCAATTAATGTTTCAACAGTTTTTTCTTTAAACATAAAAATCATATTCCAAATTATAAAAGCCATAAATATCATTGGAATAATAGGATAACCCTTAGTTTTAAAAGGTCTTTCAATATTAGGATACTTTTTTCTATGAATAAATACTCCAGCAACAGTTAAAAATGCAAAAATATTCATTACAAAGCCTAAATATGTCAATAATTGCTCGAAAGTAGATGTAAATAATAAAATTAAACTAATTGAGCTTTGAATTAAAATTGCTATTAAAGGTACTCCATTTTTTCGTTTTCTTTTTATAAAACTAAAAGCAGAATAATCTTCACCAATTACTTGAATTACTCTTGGTCCTGCAAAAATCATTGATGAGATAGTTGAGATTAATAAAAGCGAAATTAAGCCCGACATAATAATTCCGCCTTTTCTTCCAAAAATATCACCAGCAGCAACTGCACCAATATCTAGCTGCCCATTTAAAGAGCTAATTGGAGAAACATATAAAAATATATAATTGACAAATAAATATAAAACTGTAACAACCAAAGTACCAACAATTAAAGAGCGAGGAAGATTTTTTGCAGGGTTTTTAAGTTCGGAAACAAAATAAGCTGAAGCGTTCCAGCCGGAGTATGAATAATATACAAAAATTAAAGACACAGCAAAACCTGAACTTAAAACTTGAGACCAAGTTACAGAGCTTGGAATAATAGAAAGGTTCTGGGGCTCAGGAGTAATAACAAATCCTGCGATAATAAAAGCAAGAATTAATAAAAGCTTAATTATTGTAAAAATATTTTGAAAAACGCCACCGGACTTTACACTTATAGAATGAACTAGACTTACTAAAACTATTACGGTTGCTGCAATATATTTGGGATTAATTCCAGAGTAAACATTTGAAAAATAAGTTCCTAAAGCCATTGAAGCTAAGGCAATTGGAGCTGCAAAACCAACAAACATAGAGAAAAAACCTGACATAAAACCCAAAGCAGGATGATATAATTCTGACAGGAAATGATATTCGCCACCTGAACGAGGCATAACAGAGCCTAACTCTGCATATACTTGTGCTCCGGTAAATGCAATAATTCCACCCATTAGCCATAAAATCATAATTGCCGCCAAATCTGTAACTCCACCAGCAAGCTGAAAACCCAAGGAAGTAAACACGCCGGTGCCAACCATATTTGCAATAACATAAGATATTGCAGTTAATAAGCCAATTTTTTGAAAAGTTTTTGAGTTTTTCACAATATTTTATTTATTTTGGCAACAATAATAATACAATTCAGTTTAATTTTAAAATTATTAATAAAATTTAATTTAATGAAGGCTGTTTTTTACATAATTTTGTTTATATTAACTATGGTTTTTGCTTGTAATTCCAAGGAAAAAGAGAAGTTTAAAGAAAAACAAGAAACAAGCAAAAATCAAGAATTTGTGAAAATTACTCATAAAAACGATACCATACTTTCATATAAATATGATTGTTGTTTTATTGTTAGTACAAAAATAATTTATCCACAAAAAGATTCTGTAATTAAAGGAGCAATTTTATTATTACATGGTTGGAATTTACCTGCTGACGAATGGTGCGAAAAAACAAGTTTGTGTGAAAAGGCTTTAAATCAAAATTACGTTTTAATAATTCCAGATTATAGCAAATCTAATTATACTTTAGAAATTTATCCTCAAACCATTGCAAATTACAAAAAATTTCCAACACTAACTTGGATTATGGAAACACAAATTCCCATGATACAAAAAAGTATGGAATTATTATTACCTGGGCAAAACACTTATGTAGCCGGAATTAGTACTGGTGGAAGAGGTGCCACTCTACTTGCTTATTATAAACCTGAAATTTTTAAAGCTGTAGCAAGTCTGTCGGGTGATTTTGATATTACAAAAATGACAGATGAGTACTTATATTATTCATTTTTAGGACATTACAAAGATTTTCCAGAAAGATGGGAAAAAGAATGTTTTGCTTATGATTGTAAAAATTTTAAAACTCCAATTTATATAGCACATGGCGAAGCTGACAGAGTTTCTCCGGTTGAACAAAGCAAAGCAATGTATGATTCTATTAAATTACACCAAAAAAACTTGAAAATTAAAGTACATTTTCCTAAAGTAGCAGGTCATAATTACGATTATTGGGAATATGAAACTGATAATATTTTGGAGTTTTTTGAAGAAAATAATTTAAAATAGCCAAAATAGATATGAAAAATTTTAAATTATAAAAGTTTTTTTAATTTTCTTAACAACTGCTCCTATACAAAAACTGTTGTTTTATATTGCGTAAACAACAGTTAGTTGAGTTTTAGTTAAATTGTGTTTAAAACTTGTTAATAAAATGTTAATAACAAGGCATATAGAAGTTTTGAAACTTTAATAAAATTAAAGTAAATTTGAAGCTACGAGTATTTTAAATATTTAGCATTATGAGGGAATTACCAGTTTTTATTATTTTATTATTTAGTTTAATTTATAACACAAGTTTTATAAATGCCCAAAACACTTGTGCAAGTGCAATAAATATTGATATGCAAATTTACGGTACTTGTGGCGACATGTTTTTCACCAATGTTAATTTTTCCGGAGCAACAACATCCTCTGATTTACCTGCTCCAACTTGCGGTGATTTTAATTCTTCTACAAAAGATATGTGGTATAGATTTATTATTCCTAATGGAGTTAATGAATTAGCATTTCATGCTTTTAATTCACCTACACCAATGATGGCAATACCTCCATTTATTCCTGGATCACCTGCTTGTGCTCCGGGCATGGCAGTTTATAGAGGCTCATGTGGAAATTTGAGCTTAATAGATTGTTATAATGCGAATTCAGGTTTTTTAACAAACGGGGAAATTCGTTGGAAAGTTTTAGCAGTAACACCCGGCGAAACTATTTA
>JALOAQ010000101.1 GCA_023228725.1 Bacteroidales bacterium
CACAAACCCTCCAGTATAAACTCCTTCTTCTGTTTTTACATAAATAAGATACTGACCTGTTGTTAAATCATGAGTTGTTATTGTAAAACTGTTTGCAGAGTTTATCTTGTCAAATTTAATTAGTTTTCCTTGTAAGTTGTAAATGCTATAGGATTCAATTTTTTGATTATCAGATAGTTGGACGGTTATGTAAGAATTTGAAGGAACAGGATATAGACTTAAAACACTTGCTATTTTCTGTTCTAATAAGTTACAAATATCTATAGTAATAACTATTGTATCAACACCAGTACAATTATTATCAGTAAGTGTTACATAAACATTTTCTGTTCCTATATTAGTAAATGTAAATTCTTCAGAACTTGTAACAGAGCCAGTGCTCCACTCGTAAGTATTATAACCAGAGTTTGCTTCAAGTACATAAGTTTGGTCTTTGCAAAAAACAGTATCATTAATACCTGTTGTAAGTTGAGGATATACTGTAGCATGAAGATTTACGACACTATCAACATCAGGATTAGAAGATTCTAAAATAAACTGATATTCTCCACTTTCGGTTAAAATACTTCCATTATACTCATCTCCATAACAAAATGTAGCAGTTTCATTAACAATTATTGGACATGGATTTCCATATTTTGCAATAAACATTTTAAAACCTTCTCCATAAATATAATGATCGCCAAAAGTAAGACCATAATCATAAGTGCCTGTAGTGATAATTTCTCCAAAACTATTTACACGTGTGTCGTAACCTAGCAAATTATAAGTGTTGGGAGCGCAGGTACTAGGAATATTTAATGACCAAGTTGGATTACCATTTGTATCCCATGAACATAACGCAAAACCTTCAGTGCCTACATCTGTTTCATAAACTTCACTTCCGTGCCAAAATTTAGTATTCCACCTTACACTACAATAAAGATTATTTTCATATAAATCAGCACTACTTAAAAACCCTGCTTCGGCATTAGGAATTCTAACCCAATAGTAATTACCCTCAGTATCATATTTTGCTATAAATCCTGTTAATGAAGATGCAAAATCTATTTCATTATTGAATATAGTATCATTTGTTCCAAATATTGTTCCTATTCCTGGTATCAACTCTATAACAGGAGTAGCTACTCCTGTTATAAATAAGCTACCAGTATTTTCATCTAAAAGCACAGACTCAAACATAGAATTACTACCATAATCATTTGTTACAAGTTGTTTCGTTTGTCTTACCCATACTGATTCACCATTATTATCTAATTTTAAAATAAAACCCACACTATAATCATTTTTATATGTTTCTATCAGATTATTATTTCCCAAATCAGTATAAATTGGATATTGTGGCACGCTTGCAGTATCATTTGTTTGAATATATCCAGTTAAATAAATATTATTGTTTATATCAACTTGAGCATCTAGGAATTCCATTCCAATCCCAAAAATATCATGATTGCTAACATCTTGAACAATTGATTTATACCATAAAAAATTAAAATCTGAATCAAATTTAATAATATAGTATGGAGCTTGTTTAACTAATGGTGTTATTGTGTCTGATACAGTATTATTATTATGAAATAATATAGCTTGGTCAGCTCGTATTCGCGTAAAGAAATAGAAATTACCTTCATTATCTATAATAAAAGGTCTTTGATTGGCAGGATTATTCCATAGGTTAGAATTAGATGTCATGTGTGTAGTTATAGTACGAAGATAAAATATATTATAATCAACAATATTTCCAGCCAAATCCATTTTTATCAAATATGTATATCTATGAAATGGGAGCCAAGGAAATTCACAATCATTATAATTATTATATAATATTGAGCCAATAACCAAAGTGTCTAAAAACCAAGTTTTATAAAAATTATCTATTCTTACTGTACCAGTTAAGTAAAGAAAATCATCTTTCATAATCATATAGTCTGCTTGATTATGATTTTGTTCTGAGTGTGCAATTGCTTTTAGCCAATCTACTTCTCCATTACAATCAAATTTTGCTATAAATGTACCTCTTGTATCATCTATAAAATATGGTAAAGTACTATCTGCTAATTGCATAAGATTTCCATAAGTACCATATAAATATGAATTTCCATCTGAGTCAACAATTAAATTGTGTGGTCGGTTATTTGGATAATCTATAGCTCCATGCTGTCCTCCAAATGATTTTGCAAATTGCCAAGATTGTGAAAAACAACTAGTTGCAATTAGCAATAGCACTAATATATTAAGTGTTTTTTTCATAGTAATATTATTGTTTTATTAGTTTTAAATATTGAACTTTATTCTGAGAATTTATTATTTTAACAATATATTGTCCAGAGATTAGTTTATCAATATTAATTTCTTTTTTATCTGTAGTAATAATTATTTTACCCATTAAATCCATTATACTTACTGATATTAAATCTTCATCTGCACCTGCTGATTCATCATGTAAGTAATTGGGGCTTAAAGGATTTTTATATGTCGTCAGTAAGCATTCAGAACTAAAATCACTTCTGATGTAAAAATCGCATTGTTCGTAGGTTTGCGAGAACAAACCAGAAACCATGAACAATAAGAACAAACCGAGGGAAGTAACTTTTTTTTTCATAATAGTAATTTTCATAAAAATAAATGAATAATGTAGCATCGTTCAACACCTAATCAAATTAATATACGTTTATTTTTATATTAGGTTGCATAAAATACTAACTAATTTTTAAAATATATTTAGACTGAATAAAGATTGATTATAAGTTAGTTTGGAACCCTTTATTTTAGGGAGATAGCATTTTGTTTTACTTATAGTAATTAAAAAACTTTTACGCAAGAACAAATTTCATATTCTTTTAAATAGAATTTTAATATCTCAACAAATCATTTTTAATCTTTTCGCTAAGTTTTTGACTTGCCGGAACCATAGGTAGTCTAAATTCATTTTTCATTTTGCCTTGTTGAGACAAATATTCTTTTACGCCACAAGGATTTCCTTCTGCAAACATATTTGAAATAGAATCAAGAAGTTTGTAATGAATAGTTTTAGCGTTTTCAAAATCTTTGTTTAAAGCTAATTTTACCAATTGTGCCATTTCTTTAGGAAACGCGTTTGCGGCAACAGAAATAACGCCTTCTCCACCAACTGCAATTAAAGGAAGTGTAAGCCCGTCATCTCCTGAAATAACTGTGAAATCTACAGGTTTTTTTTGTATTATTTGCATCATTTGTTCTATAGAACCAGAGGCTTCTTTTATAGCAGTAATATTTTCAAATTCCTTAGCTAATCTAATAACAGTTTCGGGAAGAATGTTTACACTAGTTCTACCCGGCACATTGTATAAAATTAATTGTATAGGGCAAATGTTTGCAATTGCAGCAAAATGCTGATATAAACCTTCTTGATTTGGTTTGTTATAATATGGAGCAACGCATAAAATTCCATCAACAGCATCAAGATTTGTGGATTTTATACGATTAATTACGTCCAATGTGTTGTTGCCACCAATTCCATACATAATTGGAACACGCGAATCAATTTCTTTTTTCGCAAATTCTAAAATTTCTTGTTTTTCCTCTTCTGAGATTGTTGCAGATTCTGCTGTAGTACCCATTACAAGCAAATAATCAACTCCGCCTGCGATTAAATCATTAATTAACTTTGCAAATGCCGGAAAATCTATTTGTTTGTCTTCTGTAAAAGGAGTAACCATGGCTACGCCTGTTCCTATAAAATTTGTTTTCATAATATTTTAGTTATTTATCATTTTTAAATAATATTCAGTTTGTTTTATTAATTCTTCAAGCAAATTTTCTGAATTTTTATCTATATTTATCATTAAATCGTAATAATTTGGTTCAGTTTCACTATAAAGGCCTGTTTTAAACATTGCTTGTGATTCAGCTAAAATAAAACGGTTTGGCAAATGCTCTATAATATTAAAATCAATTAAAATATCAAATTTTTGATTACAAAACTCATTTATTACTTCTAATTTTGGTTTAAAGAATTTGTCCAAATCATTTTTTGAATAAAATTGAAATTCCAGAGGTCTTAAATGATGTTCTGAAAGTTCTGTAGAATTTACAAAACCTAAACTTTCCAGTTTATTAATTTTAGTTTTTAACTTTTCAATAAAGGCTTTAACTTTTTCAAAATCTTCATTTTCTGTAGCATCATAAATTATTCCTACAGACTCAGCTTTGTAAAGATTTCGGGCAATTGCATTTGTTTCCGGTCGTCTTACAGTTTTTCTAAGTTTTCTTAGACCAATTTTATATTTTAATTTTTCAATAAATTTCACAAAATATTTTTCAGCAAATTTAATAAATATAAGAATATTAAAAAGTTTTTTGTAATTTTGCATTAATAAGTAGGCAGGTCTGTCGCTTCGCTATTTTTAGCGGGGAGGAAAGTCCGGACAACATAGGGTGCTGCACTCTTGAAATAAGAGATGTCCGCGAGGGCATGAAGGCAAAGAAGAAAATAACCGCCCAAGTTTATCTTGTGGTAAGGCTGAGAAGGTGGGGTAAGAGCCCACCAGTAATAATGGCAACATTATTAGCTGTTTGCCCTGCAGGTTGCAAGATCATGTATATCGGCGTTTTAAAGTTACCCGCTTGAGCCGAGGGGTAGATCGCTTAGATAAATGACAGACAATATGCGTGCATATTACAGAATCCGGCTTATATGCCTACTTATGTTTTTAAAATTAAAATTATGAAAAATAATTGGAAAAAACGTGAAGGTGTAGTTTATTCAACTAATTCAGATTTTGCTTATAAAACTAATGAACAAGAAGAGCCTGAAACATTGCCAATAGAAAAGCAAAAGTTAAAAATTTCTTTAGATAGAAAACAAAGAAAGGGGAAAACTGTGGTTTTAATAAGTGGTTTTGTTGGTAAAAACGAAGATTTACTTGATTTAGCCAAAGAATTAAAAAATAAATGCGGAACAGGAGGCTCTGCTAAAGATGGAGAAATAATTATTCAAGGCGAAATGATTGTAAAAGTAAAAGAAATTTTGAAAAACAAAGGCTTTAAAGTTTAAAAATTTCTTGTTATTTAGTTGGTTTTTTTCTGAAAACAATTAAATTGTTAATAAAAAATTAGGCTAAAATTCAAAATAAATTTGTATTTTTGCAGGAAACAATTGGATTAACAATGACAAAAAAAGAACCGAAAGATAAAGCAAGGCAATACAAACCGTCAACAGTAAGACGATTGGATATTCTTTCGGGAAATGAATGTGCTCATCCGGATTGTTCAAAAAAACTGATTGCTGAAGATGGAGTTTCAATAATTAGTAAAATTTGTCACATTGCTGCTGCGAGCAAAGAGGGACCTAGATTTGATGATAATATGACCGATGATGAAAGAAGGAGTTTCGATAATTTAATATTGCTTTGTGATGAACATCACATTATGATAGATAATAAGGAAAATGAAGCTCAATACCCAACTTCTGTTTTAAAAGAATGGAAATGTTCTCACGAAAAAAAGATTTTAGAATTACTTTCAAGTAAAAATTTATTATCAAAACACCCATTAGCTTTAAATAATGTAATTAATACAATTGGTTCAAAAATGGATGAAGTTTTAGATTTACCTGAAACTAAAAATGCTCCAAATACAAGAACTAAAATTTCATTTAATAAGATTAAAAGATATGAATCGGTGATTAGGGAATTCGCTCCCTATCAAGTGAAACTTAATAAGATTTATGAAGTAATTGAAAAAGAAGGTTCCACCAAAAAAGAATTAGTTTTACATAATATTAAGCGAATTTATATGAGTGTAAAATCGAAATATAAGGATATTGAAGAAATTAGGAATAATGCTGATATTATTTTGGATAAAGTGATTGAAATTATATGGGATAATGTGGACAAAGCACCGAATAAGTTGGAAGAATTTGATCAAGAAACAATTGATTTCAGCTTGATGATAGTAATTGTTGATGCTTTTATGCGTTGTAATATTTTGGAAGAACCTCCTAAGCAGAAATAAATTATGATAATTGATAATAACATTAATCCGGAAAGAGATTTATATTATTTGGGTGGAATCTTAATAGATATTCTCCAAAAAAAGAAATATAAAGAAGTTGATTATATGGATTTATATACCTTAATTAATAATGAAAAAGAAATTACCATCAATTTATATTCATTAACATTGGATTGGCTATTTGTTTTAGGAATAGTTGTTAAAGCTGAAAACGGAAAAATAAGAAAATGTTTTTAAAGAGTCTGAAAATAGAGAATAGTTTAGGTTTAATCCGAGAAATTAAATTTCATAAAGGACTCAATTTGATTGTGGACGAAACCTTAGAAAAAGATAAAAGAACAACAGGTAATAATGTTGGTAAAACGACAGTTTTGAGACTTGTAGATTTTTGTTTGGGTTCAAGTGGGAAAAACATTTATCAAGATTCCGAATTCAAAGAACAAGAAAACAGCACAATTAAGGATTTTTTGATTAACACAGAGGTTATCGTTGTTTTAACGCTCGTTGACGATTTAGACTTCCCATCAGATATAATTACTATAAAGAAGAATTTCTTAAAATACGGAAAGAAAATTCAAGAAATCAATGGCGATGCAATAATAAGTGATAAAGAATTTGACTTTAAGCTCAAAGAATTAATATTTAACACAAGTGTTGAAAAGCCAACATTTAAACAAATTGTTTCTAAAAACATTCGTGACGAAAAAAATAAACTAGCAAACATTGTAAAAGTTTTAAATCCATATACTAAAATTGAAGAATATGAAGCTTTATTCCTTTTTTGGTTAGGAATTAATACAGATTCTCATAATCAGAAAGAACTTTTAGGAAAAGAAAAAAGCAGAGAAGAAAATTTTCAAAAAAGACTTAAAAAAGAAGGAGAATTATCATTAATTGAACAACAACTTAAATTAGTAAATTCAAAAATTAAGGAACTTCAAGAAATAAAAGCAGGTTTTAATTTCAACGAAAAGTTTGAAGCACAATTAGAAGAATTAAATCAGTTAAAGTTAAAACTTTCAAAATTTTCTGAAGAGCTAAGTAGGTTGAATATGAGAAGAGAATTAATTCTCGAAAGTAAAATAGAGTTAGAAAACGAAAGAACTAACATAGATGTAAATCAGATAGAAGCATTATATAGCAAAGCTTCTAAACTGATACCTAATTTACAAGTCTCCTTTGAAGAAACTGTTAAGTTTCATAATGACCTTTTGGATGAGAAAATCAAATACATTGAATTAGAGTTACCCTACTTGACAGAAAAACTCAAATCAATTTCAAAAGATATTTCATTATTAAGAAGACGTGAAAGAGAATTATCTGAGTTTGTAAGTGCATCAGATTATAGTGATGATTATGACAAAATTCTAACTGAATTGAATTCGTTTTTTGAAATGAAAGGCAATTTAGAAGAAAGAAAAAAAATCAGAATTACATCGAATGAGAAGCTTTATCGTATTAATGAAGAATTAGAAATAATTAACTCAGAAATTAATTCTAAGGACAGTATAATTCAAAAAAGAATTACTCTCTTTAATAAGTTCTTTACAAAAATATCAAGTCAGCTTTATGGGGAAGAGTATTTATTAAGTACTCAAAAAAGCGAAAAAGGATACGAATTAATTGTAACAAATATTGAAGGTAATCCAAGTACAGGAAAAAAGAAAGGCCAAATTGCCGCATTTGATTTCGCTTATGTGTTATTTGCAGAAGAAATTGAATTGAAATTTATTCATTTTATAATGCACGACCAACTTGAAAATGTGCATGACAATCAATTAAGTACAATTTTAGTTGATTTGGCTAACTCAATAAATTGTCAATTTATTCTTCCCATTGTTAGGGATAAAATACCATCTGATATTGATATTGAAAATTTCATAATTTTGAGACTTTCGGAGAATAATAAATTGTTTAAAAAGTAAAAACGTCCTATAATATATAAAAACATCACTCCTGTGCAATAAATAAATCTACAAAAATATTGGAAAATAATTGCCTTATTTTTAATAATTTTAATATTTTTGAAACTATTAATAATCTCAAAACCTTATTTATGAAAATTAAAAAATGTATTTTGCTAATTCTGATAATTGTTTTTGCATGGGCTTGCGGAAGTGAAAAATCTAAAAAACAGGATGTAGAACTTAATGTAACAAAAGTGTTTTTAGATATAAGTAATTTTTCTGATGATTATATTATTGCTTGTTGTGATGACCAATTTGATACTATTAAAATTAATGAAAATGGAAAGTTTCTATATTCTGTTTTATTAAGCAAAGATTCTTATTTAGAAATTAAATTGGCTAAAACCAATGTTTTGCTTTATGCTAAACCTAATGCTGAAATTTTAATAAAACTTGACGCTAAAGATTTATATAATTCTTTGAGTTTTTCTGGTGATCATGCAGAGATAAATAATTATTTAGCTAAACAAGATAAATTATTATTTGATGCTAAACCAAATTCTGAAAGTTTTATTTATGCGAAAAATTATTCAGTTTTTTCTGCTGCTTTTCAAGAGTTTGATAAGGAATTTAAAAGTAATTTAAAGCAGTTTTTTGAAGCTAATCCAAATTTTGAAGATTTTGTTATTTTGGAAAAAGAAAGACAAAAATTAATTAATACGAATTTAATTTTGGCGTTTTATTCTCCATTAATTTTTTCAGAACAAGCAGATAAAGATATAGAAAATGAGATTGATTTTTTAATTAATTCTACTGATAAAAATAATCCTAATTTGTTGAATTTAAGCTTGTTTTATAAATATGCAGAAAATTTAATTGATTATAAATTAGGATTAAAATACCGCGAAAAAAACATTGATGATATTAGTGATGCAGAATATATTAATGATTATTTTAATTTAGTTGATGACTTGTTTTCAGAGTCCGAAGTGCATGAAGCCACTTTTTATCATAGCTTAAAAACTTTTATTAAATATTACGGGCTTGAGATTATTAGTGAGCAATTTTCGAGATATGAGGAATTTAGTGCAGATAGAAGGCGTTTGACTGAATTGAAAAATATTTTTGCTGAATATGATAAATTAAATGCTGGTAATCCAAGTGTAGATTGGGAATTTTTTGATATAAACGGAAATAAGTATAGTTCAAAAGATTTTTTAGGTAAGTATATTTATATAGATGTATGGGCAAGCTGGTGTGGTCCTTGTATTAAAGAAGCTCCATATTTTAAAGAAATTGCTAAAAAGTTTGAAGGAAAAGATATAGTTTTTGTTTCTATTTCTGTTGATGAGAGTAAAAATGATTGGTTAAATTCTCAAAAGGAAGAAAATGATAATATTATTAGTCTTTGGGCAGAATCTTGGGATAATGTTTTATGTAATTTCTTTAAAATTCATGCTATCCCACGTTTTTTATTGATAGACAAACAAGGATTAATAATAAATTCAAATGCGGATAGACCTTCTGCAGGGATTGAAGAAGTTTTAAATAGTTTAGATTTATAAATAATATTTATTTTTCCAAATTAGTTTTTTGAGGCGGTAAATAAAAATAATCAACTTCTTCGTCATCTAAGTTTGGATTAGGATAAATTGTTTGTGATTTGGCTTTTGTTTTGCTAATTTCATTATCTACTAAACTGTAATTGTCAGGTTCAAAAACTAATCTGTATAAATTGTATAAAAACATATAGTCCATTCCAACATATTCTAATATTCGTGTAGTACTTCTATTGCCGTCATTATTAGGCCAAGTCAATCTTGACGAAGCTGACCAATAAGGGTGATAATCCTCGCGAGTGTAATCGTTTGAAGGACCGGAAAAAGGTGCGAAACTTAATAATTCTTTATAATAAATTTTATCATTTTCATAAAGAGAATTGCCTGATTTATAAATGTTTTGATATTTTTGCTTATGTAATGTTACAAGGATTAAAGGGCAATGCTCATAAGTATATTTATGGCGTTTGTCGCTTAATAAAAACAATAAATCATAAGATTTTGAATTCCAATTTATATCAGAAATACTGGCTAAATCTCTAAACATATAATCGTCAATGTTTTCGGGTGCAGGAAAACCTGCAAGCCATAAAATTTTTAAATTTTTAAATAATATAGATTTGAAAATATAAGCAGCTAAGCCTTTATTTGAATTGTCGTAATGGTAAATGTTTTTTCCTGTTATG
>JALOAQ010000002.1 GCA_023228725.1 Bacteroidales bacterium
GAAAATTCTAATCAAGAAAATGTGTTTTAATGAAAAAACTTATTGTTTATTTATTGTTTTTTAATTTATCTGTTTTAATTTTTGCTCAAAATTATGAGAAAGATATTCTAAGCTTAGAAAATCGTTTACTTAAACTTAATATTGAAAAAGATAGTATTTTTAATTGTTTAGAAGATTTAAAATTAAAAGCTTTAAAATTTGATTTGCTTGAAAATGGCTTACCTGAAATTTTAGATAATGAAGACTTAATTTGCCATTCAGCATATTGTTTGGTTTATGATGATAATCATAAAATGGCAAAATGGACGGCTCATATTATTTCGCATGAGGTTGTAAATGGTGTGGTTTCTAGAACAAATGATTTTAGAGCAGATACTTTAATAAAAAATGGAACTGCAGAAGAACTTGATTATTTTTTGAAATATATAGACGAAAACGGTAAGACGCAGTATGATGGTTTTGGTTATGACAGAGGACATTTAGCCCCTTCGGCTGACTTTAGGTGGTCTGCAAAAGCTCTTTCAGAATCTTATTATTATTCAAATATGACACCTCAATTGCCGGAATTTAATCGTGAAATTTGGGCAGAAATTGAAGATTTTTTAAGACAATATGTTTATGATAATCCTACAAAAGATTTATATCTTGTTACAGCTCCGGTGATTAAAGATGATTTGAAAAAGCAAGAAAGAAGTAAAAATAAAATTTCTATTCCTGAATATCATTATAAAATAGCCGTTGACTTAGAAGATAAAAAAGGAATAGCATTTTTAGTTCCTCAACAAAATCTAGGTTATCCTATTGAGTCTTATGTTGTTACAATTGATTCTATAGAAAATATTACAAATATTAATTTTTATCCAAAACTATCTGAACAAGATGAGAAATTAATAGAATCTGTTTCGGATATTAAAAAATGGCGTTCGGGTAGAGATAAAAATGATGTTGCACCTTTAGATATAAGAACTCTACCAAAAAACTCTCATAATACTGTTAATGCAAGACAATTTTACGAATATCCTAAAGAAGTTAATATTTGTGGCACAGTTGTTAGTACTCATAAGTCTAAAAATGGACATGTTTTTATAAATTTAGATAAAAGCTTTCCTAATCAGGTATTTACTGCTACAATTTGGAAGTCAAATACTATTAATTTTTCATATGAGCCAGAAAAGTTTTTGTTAAATAAAAAGGTTTGCATAAAAGGAAAAGTTAAAGATTATCAAGGAACGCCTTCTACTTATCCTAAAAACGAAAAGGCTATAAAAATTTTGGACTAGTTTTATTTTTTCACTATATAGAGTCTAAGTAATCGTTTAGATTTCTATATTTTTCAAATTTCATTTTTTTTCTAATTCTATAAAGTCTTTTATATACTCCGTCTGTTGTAATATTAGTTAATTGAGCAATATCTTTAGGGCTTAAATTTATTTTCATATAAATTAAGAACTTTAAATCTGATTTTGTAAGTTTAGGAAAGTTTAATTGTAGGTTTGTAACAAAGCTTGAATTAATTTTTTCAAAATTAAGTTTTAATTGCTCCCAGTCATCATCAAGTTTTAGGTTTGCTTCTAAAATTTGCGTTATTTGAGAATAGTTTGCTTTTTCCTGTGGAGTTTTGGCATCTGTTTTATTCAAAAAATCTGAAATTTCGCTCAAAGTTCTGTTTTTATTTAAAACCTGCATAGTGCTTGCAAGCAATTCTTTTTTGTTATGTTCTAATTCTGCGTGTAATTTGGCTCTATGCAATTCGTTAAACTTTTGTTCAGTCAGCAGTTGGTTTTCAATTAACTCACGCTTAGTTTTTTCTTGTTCTTGTTTAAACTTATTAAATATTTGTTCTTGTTCTAAAAGCTCTTCATTAGATTTTAAGAGTTTTGATTTTACTCTAAAAAAATAAAATAAAAGTGAGCTTATTATTATTAGGGCGATAATAATAATAATTAAAAATTGGTTAAAATTTTTCTTTATTTTAGCTTCATTTTGTAATATTTTAATTTGATTATCTTTTTTTTCTGTGTTGTAAATTAAACTCATTTCTGCAATAATGCTTTTTGTGTTTTCATCAATAATCGAATCTCTATATTGAATATATTGATTATAAAATAGATATGCATTTTCATAATCTTGGGTAGATAAATAATATTCAGAAATTTGCAAAAAAGCTTGAGCTTGTTCCGCAATGTTTCCAATTTGTTGGCGGTATTCTAAACTTTGATTTAATAATTTTATTGCTGCATCGTAATCATTATTATTAAGATACCATTTTGCTTGCTCAGCATAAACACTTGCAATTCCTTGAATATTATTGTTTTGTGAAAATAACAATAAAGCAGAATCTAAACATATTTTAGCTTTTTCTGAATTTTTTATTTCATTGTAATAAGTTCCTGCATTATAATATGCCGTAGCTGCTTCGGTTAGTTGATTTAAGTTTAAGGAAATACTAATAGATTTATAAATATAAGAAATAGCCTTAGAGTAGTTTTGGTAAGTAAAAGCTAAACTTGCCAAATTATTATAAACATTGGCTTGTCCTGTTAAATTATTTATTTCAATAAATAAATTCAAAGCTTTTTGATAATAATTTTCGGCCTCTTTTTTTTGTTCTAACAAATCAGAAATTACGCCTAAATTATTATATATTTCGGCTTGCCCTTTTTTAGAATTTGTTGTTTCGTAAATTTTAAGAGCTTGAAAAAAATACTCAACAGCTTGGTTATATTGGCTTAAATGCTGATATGCAAGCCCAAGTCTGTTTAAAGCGGCTGCAATTTCATCTTTATTATCTGTTTTAAGAATATTTTGATATGAAAGTTCGTAATAATAAAGTGCGGAGTCTAAAATTCCCGTAAATAAATGCGAGTTTGCCAAATTTACATAAGCATTTGAAACTATTAAAAAATCATTATTTTCTAATCCTATTATTTTGGCAGAATCTGCGTAAAGTCTTGATTTGGCAATATTAAAATCTAAATAATAATCTGAAAGCTTATTATATATTTCAGCTTTATAAGTTTTTGTTTTAGCCGTTTTTAAACAATTTTCCAAGCTATCTAATTGAGCATTAGCAAATAAGCTAAATACAAGAAGAAACAGGAAAATAATATTTTTTAATTTTATCAAGCTTTAAACTTTAAAAATCAAATATAATTGTTTTTTTAAAAATTACGTAAAATAAAAAAACAAAAACACTTTTTATTTAAAAATATATATTTATCTTTGCAGCTCAATTTTGCGGATGTGGCGAAATTGGTAGACGCGCTAGACTTAGGATCTAGTGCCGCAAGGCGTGGGGGTTCGAGTCCCTTCATCCGCACAACAACCGCATGAGTTTCAAACTAAGAAACAAATGCGGTTTTTTAACATTTTAAAAATTATAATTAAAATAAAAACTAAACTTAATGGAAGTTGTAAAAAATCAAATTGACGAGCTAAACGCAACTTTAACTGTAAATGTTGCTAATTCTGATGTGGAAGAAAACGTTGAAAAAACCCTTAAAGAATATCGCCGTAAAGCTAATGTACCAGGATTTAGACCAGGTAATGTGCCAATTGGACTAATTAAAAAAATGTACGGTACTGCTGTTAGAGTTGATGAATTAAATAAAACTGTTTCAAAAGCTATTACAGATTATATTACAGAAAATAAACTAAATATTCTTGGCGACCCTCTTCCTAGCGAGAGTCAAGAGCAAATAGATTTAGAAAAGAATGATAGTTTTAGTTTTATTTTTGACATTGCTTTAGCACCTGAGTTTGAAGTTAAGCTTAGTAAAGAAGATAAGCTAACTAAATATTTGATTAATATTGATGATAAAATGTTGGAGGACGGAGTTGAGCAAAATAAACAAAGATTTGGAGGTTTTGAAAATATAGAAAAATCAACCGAAGAATCTATGCTAACTGTTGATATGACTGAGCTTACTCCTGAGGGAGAACTTAAAGAAAATGGATTAGAATTATTCGACTCTTCAATTTCTTTAAAAGTTATAAAAGATGAAAATATTAAAAAAGAACTTGTTGGCTTAGAAATAAATACTATTAAAGACATTGATTTAAAACTTGCTTACCCAAATGATACAGAGCTTTCATCTTTATTAGGTGTTTCAAAAGAAGATTTAGACAAGTTAAGCAATTTATTTAGAATTACTATAAAGCTTATAAAAGAATATAGAGCAGCTGAGTTAAATCAAGAATTATTTGATAAGGTTTTTGGTGAAAATGCAGTAAGTAGTGAAGCTGAATTTGTTGAAAAAATAAAAGAAGAAATGCAGTCGGCTTATTTGCGTGAAACTAAGTATAAATTATTTTTAGATGCAAAAGAGGCTGTAATTAAAAAAACAAACATGACTTTGCCTGAGGCTTTTTTAGAAAGATGGATTAAAGTTTCAAATAAAGAACTTACAGAAGAACAAATTAAAAACGAGTTCCCAAGATTTATTGAAGATTTAAAATGGACGCTAATTAAAACCAATATTGCGAAAACTAATGAGTTTAAAGTTAATGATGAGGACTTGGAAAATGTAGCAAAAGAGCAATTGAGAGCACAGTTTGTTCAATATGGAATGTCTAATATCCCTGAAGATATTTTAGATAAATACGCAAAAGAAAGCTTACAGAATAAAGAAGAGCTAAACAAGTTTTATGAAAGAGCTATTGAAGACAAGGTTGTTGATTTTATAATAGATGAATTTGAACTTGAAGAAAAAGAAATCAGCCTTGATGAGTTTTATAAACTTTTTAATTAATAGTATTATTACAAGTTTAGAAGATTAAAAAATCTACTTTACTAATATTTTATTTTAAGTTTTCGAAACCATTTTCTATTTCAAAACTTACTCTTTTAAAAACTTCTTCAAAGCTACCCATTCCATCAATTTTTACTACTCCGTGTAGCTCGTTGTATTTTTCTATAACTGGAACAGTTTTGGTTTCGTGGTCTTGTAGTCTTTGAACAATTTTAGCAGTACTTGAATCATATGGCATACATTCTTCTGTTTTACTTCTTTCGTCTAATCTTTTTATTAATTCAAGAGTTGGCACTTCTATTTCAATAATTTTAGAAATAGCTGAGCCATGTTTTTTTAACAAACCGTCTAAAATATATGACTGAACAAGAGTTCGTGGAAAACCTTTAAAAATAAATCCTTTTACATCTTTTGAGTTTTCAATTTTCTTTTCAATTAGAGGAACAACTATATCATCCGGAATTAATTTACCATTATCAAATAATTCTTTAATTTGTTTACCAATTTCAGTATTTTTAGAAATTTCTTCTTGTAACATAGGACCTGTGGCAACATATTCTAAACCGTATTTTTTAGCAATTGCTCTACCTTGCGAACCTCTTCCTGAACCTGGATAGCCAAACAAAACGATATTTAGTAAACGTTTACTTAGTTCTTTTTTGATAATAGATTTTACATTTTTTTGCACATTTTCAACAGATTGTGTGCCGTCAATTTCTGTAAAAACTCCTTTTTCTTCGTAAAATTTTATTACTGGTAAAGTTTTATCATTATACTCTTTTAAACGGTTTTTAATTACCGTTTCATTATCATCTGAGCGTCCTGAGCTTTGCCCTCTTTTAAGTAAACGCTCGACAGAAACTTTTTCCGGAACTTTTAAACTTATCAGGCAATTTAGCGAAGTATTTAATTTAATCATTAAACCTTCTAGTATGTAAGCTTGAATATATGTACGAGGAAAACCGTCAAATAAAAAACCGTTTGCATCCGGATTTTCGGTAATAGTTTTTTCAATAATTTGAACAATAATTTCGTCTGATACTAAACCGCCAGCGGAAATAATGCTTTGAGCTTCTAAACCTAATTTAGTTTTATTTTTAATTTCTTGGCGTAATAAATCACCTGTAGAAATATAAAATAAGTTGTAATCATTGATTAAAGTTTCTGATTGAGTGCCTTTCCCAGCTCCGGGAGGTCCAAATAGAGCAATATTTAACATAAAGATATATTTTTTGCAAGATAAATAAAATATTTGATTTTTATGGAAAATATTATGAAGAAATAAAACAAAAGAAAATTTTATAAATTTGTTAAAAAAATTTGTTTTGTATTAAAAAAATATTTAATATTGTAGTTTTAGAGCGAGAAAAATATTGTTTGTTTAAAAAATTAATGCATTATGAATAGAATTAAATTATTTTTAGGAATTTTGTTTGTTAGTTCTTACTTTATTGGATTTTCTCAAAGTGTGGGTATTTCTGAAAATTTTATTACACCTTATGAATCCTCGATTTTAGAAGTACGTTCAGCAAATAAAGGGGTTTTAATACCAAGAGTTGCTTTAACAGGAATTAGCGACCAAACTACTATTCTTAGTCCAACAAACTCTTTATTAGTTTATAACACCAATAGTGCAGGGATTACACCTAATAATGTAACACCGGGTTATTATTATTGGAATACAACAGCTAATAAATGGATAAAAATGGGTTCAGGAATAGATGATGAATATTGGAAATTAACAGGAAATGTGAATACAAACCCTGGTAGTCATTTTATAGGCACAACAGATTCTCATGCTTTAGTTTTTAAAACTAATAATGCGGAAAGAATGCGAATTACTCATGACGGAAAAGTTGGCATAGGAACAGATTCTCCTTGGGGAGCATTGCAGTTATCAAATGGACGCTTTGTTATTGAAAATGAGGCTGATTATGTTGGACCCGGCTCAACTGCATATAAAGATAATGCTTGGGTGTATTTATCAAGTAAAAAAACACCTACGGCAAATCAAGGTGGAAATATTATTTTTTCGGCTATGCAAAACAATTCAACGCCTGCTGATATATGTATGATAGAAGGAGTTAGAGAAAATGCAACTATCAATAATACCGCTTCAAAGCTTGTTTTTTATACTCGTCCAGCTTCAGCCTCATTTTTAAGAAGAATGATTATTGACTCAAAAGGGCATATTACTTTTAAACCTGAAAATGTCAGTAATAAAGATATAATAATAAATGATTTGGGTGTAGGAGGAGGTGGAAGTGAACCAACAATTGTGCCTTCAGCAAATAGTTATGGATTTTTAGGTACAGATGCTAGGGCTTGGTGGAGAGGATATGCTCAAACATTTGTGTCAACTTCTTCAAAAAAATGGAAAACAAATATTGAAAATATTCCGCTTGATGAAAAACATAATATGATTCAGGATTTTAAAAATCTAAATGTTGTGAGTTATAATCCTACTCGTGAAATTACTGATACTCTTGGAAATGTTTTAGATATAGAAATAATGCCTAAAACTTTTGGATTAATTTCTGAAGACAGTCCAAAATATATTGTTGATGAATCCGGAAACGGTATTAAATTATATGAGTATATCTCTTTATTAACAATTAGCTTACAAGAATCTCTAGATAGAATAAAAGAATTAGAAGAAAAAGTTAAAAAATTAGAAAAAGAATAAAAAACTATTAGTTTTAAGATTTTTAGCTATATAGTTAAACAGCCTCAACTTTTTTTCTTATTTTTGAATAAATACTAATTTATAAATTTTAATAATTTTGCAAGAAATTATTTTATGAAAATTGGTCTTATTTCTGATACCCATGGATATTTAGATAAGGAAATTCTTGATTTTTTTGCTGAATGTGATGAAATTTGGCATGCAGGAGATATTGGCTCTGAGCAAGTTTTAGATGAATTAGAAAAATTTAAACCTACAAGAGCAGTTTGGGGAAATATTGATGATACCAAAATCAGAATTAGAACCAAAGAGTTTTTAAGTTTTAAATGCCAAGGTTTAAAAATATTGATGACTCATATTGGGGGTTATCCCGGAAAATATTCTCAAAATATCAAAGCTTTGTTATTAGAACTAAAACCTGATGTTTTTATTGCAGGTCATTCTCATATTTTAAAAGTGATTTATGATAAAAATTTTAATCTTTTACACATTAATCCTGGGGCGGCAGGAAACAAAGGATGGCATAAATTTGTTACTGCTATAAGGTTTGATATTGAAAAAGAGGAAAATTTTAAAACACTTGATGAGAAAATTAAAAATATAGATATTTTTGAGAAAAAAACTTGATTATGGAAAATTCCTATTTTGATAAAATTTTAAATGTAAAACACCTTGTAGAAAAATACGATATTCCTGTAATAGAGTGTAGTCAAACATTTTATGAAAAACATGGTATTAAACCTTGTTTGGCAGTTATTTTAACTAACGAAGATCCTGGTTCTCTGTCTTATACTAAAGGAATAATACGTTTTTGCAATAAAAATAAAATTATATGCCGCGATTACAAAGTAAATTCCTCCCAAGAGCTTGTAGAAACAATAAAAACTCTGAATAATGATAATGAGGTACATGGAATTATGGTAATGTATCCAACAGAATATGTCGAAAAAGACACTGTTTTTATGAATATGATAAATCCCTTAAAAGATGTTGAAGGTTTACATTATTCGTATTTAGGATATTTGGTTCAGTTTGAAAAATTTCGCGACCCAGAACATTTACAACGTTTAGTAATTCCACCTACAGCTAAAGGAATTTTAAGTATTTTTAAGAGATATTGCCTTGATTATCAGGAGTTTTTTAATGAAAGAGCTTTTTATCCTGAAAATGTAAAATCAAATCCTTTTGATTTAGAGGGCAAACGAATTACTATAATAAATGATTCTCTTGCTGTTGGCAGGTCTTTGGCTTTGATGATGTTAAACGAAAATGCTTATGTGCAAATTTGTCATCAATATACACCTTTTGAAAAAGTTTTAGAAAGTGTTTCTCTTTCTGATATTATTATTTCTGCTGTTCCTTCGCAAAATTTTAAAATTCCTACTGATTATGTGCCTAAAAATTCTATTGTAATTGATATTTCTTTTAATGGGAATTTTGATTATCCTTCAATTTTTGACAAAGTTTATAAAATTGCTCCTCGCTGGGATTTAGTTGAAAAAAATAATAGAATTAATGATATGACCCTAAATCGATTAATTTCTAATCTTCAGTATCTTGTAAATTCTGCACTGCCTGAAGATGATTTAAGAAAGATGAAGCAATTTTAATAAGTAAAAAAAATAAAAGCAATAATTTATTCCAATTATTTTCTTAGTTTTGCTGTTTATGAAAAAGCTTTCTAAATCACAAATTTCTCTTATTAATTCTTTAAAAATTAAAAAATATAGAATTAAAGAAAATCTTTTTGTTGTTGAGGGTGAGAAGATTGTAAACGAAGTCTTAGAATCAGATTTGGAAATAAAATGGATATTTGTTTTGCCAGAATATTTTGAAGAGAATAAAATAATTTTAGAAAAGTTTCCAAGCTTAATCTATATTATCAAAGTTGAAGAAATGAAAAAAATATCTAGTTTTGTTAATCCTTCTCCTATTTTAGCTGTGATTTTTATACCAGAAAACAAAGATATTTTATATAATAAAGAAGATTTATATCTTGCTTTGGACGAAGTTCAAGACCCAGGAAATTTAGGAAATATTATTAGAATTTGTGATTGGTTTGGAATAAAAAACTTAATTTGTTCGCCTAATTGTGCAGATTTATATTCAGCAAAAACTTTGCAATCAACAATGGGAGCTTTTTTAAGAACTAATATTGTTTATTCAGAAATTGATAAAGAAATAGCTAAATATAAGGCAAATACAAATAATCTTGTTTTTGGAACATTTTTAAAAGGCGAAAATATTTATAAGTCGTCCTTACCAAAAGGAGGTTTTATAATTATGGGCAACGAAGGTAAGGGCATTAATAAAACTTTGGAAAATTTAGTTGATAAAAAGCTTTTTATTCCAAGTTTTTCTGAATTTCATAATCATGCTGAATCTTTAAATGTTTCAGTTGCCTGCTCCATTATTTGTTCTGAATTTAAAAGAAATTTATTATGACGCAGTTTAAAATAATTTTTATAAGCTTGATTTTAAGCATTTCTTTTTTGTTTGCAAATTCACAAGAACTTGTTGTTACTAATGATCTTGGTGCTTGGCTATCGGCAGGATTTGAAAAGAAAATTCATAAAAAATTAAATTTGGAATTTAATCAACAAGTGAGATTGTTTAAAAATTTTACAAAAATAGACGATATTATTACAAATATTACATTTTCATACAGAATAGATGATAATTTTTCACTTGCAGCAGGCGGAAGATATACATATAATTTAGATTATTTTGACAATTTACAGCATGATTTTAGGTATAATCTTGATTTTGCGTATAGATACAGATTTAGCTCTGCTTTTAGATTTGAATATAGATTGCGTTTTCAAAATGAATATGTAAATTCTTTTGCAAATTCAGAATTTGATAAATTACAAGAAGCAAAATTCAGAAATAGACTTAAATTAGAATATTTACATTCACAGGCTCATAAACTTTACTTATCTGCTGAAATTTATAAAACATATAAAATATTTAGACTGCCTTATTTTAGTAAAACTATATTTTTTATAGGAGATAAAATTAGTTTTGGCAAACAAAGTTTGGATATATCGCTTGGTTTTCAACGCGATTTAAATAAAACTAGGCCAAGTAATTTTGGAGTTTTGGTTTTGAAGTATAATTTGAAGCTTTAAAGAGGCTTCTTCGCATTTCGCGGAGCTCTAAACTCAAAGTCGAAAGTCTGTAAAGTGGAAAGTGAAAAGTTGAAAGATAAAACTTAAAATTATGAGTAAATTTTGGATGATTATATATTTTATTAGCTTTATAAGTATTCTCAATGCACAAAAGCCTTGTGTAAATAATTTTGATTCTGTTTCTGTACTTGAATTTGCTAAACAAAAAAATTTAGTTTATAAAATCAAAGGACTTAGCGATGAGGAAATTGCAAAAACTCCTTCCTATCAGCCTAAATTAAATTTTGACGCAAATACCTGCGTTTGGACAATAAAATCTGTAAAATACTCTAATACAAATTTTGGTAAATGCCGCAAAACCAATGGTTGCACAATTGAAAAATCATTAATTGTAAAAATTGATGCAGAAAAGAAAAAAATTGTTGCAAAAAAAAGAAGAAAAAGAAAAATCCCGAATTATGAATAAAGAAATTTAGGATATTTCATGAGGAAACAAGTCAAGTTTTTTTAATTTTGCAAAAAAATATAATTTATGAAAATTCTTATAATTTTTAATCGTGAGCCTTACGATAATACTGATATTACTTGGAATGGATTGCGTCTTGCTGATTCTTTAAATAAAAAAGGAAATGAAGTAAGAATTTTTTTAATGAATGATTCTGTTGACATGGCTAGGGATATTTGCAAAAAGCCTGATAATTACGACCAAGATTTAGTGTTGCTTTTAAAAGATTTAATTTCTAAGGGCGTTCAAGTAAAAGTTTGTGGAACCTGCATGACACGTTGTGGTATTCACAAAAACTACCCATATTTTGATGGTGCAGAACAATCTACTATGGCCACTTTAGCCGATTGGATTTGTGATAGCGATAAAGTGATTAGCTTTTAATTAAACTAGCTTGATGATTTCAAAAATTAAATTTATTCGGGAAAAACTTAAGCAAATCCGTTTAAAAATAGGCTTAGATTCTTTTGTTATTGCTATTCTTGGAGTGATTACTCTTGCTTATTTTTGGTGGCAACCAGGAGTTTATAAGGGTAAAATCACTTTAAACGATTTAGGAAATATTGGAGTTTCTTTGATATTTTTCTTTTATGGTCTAAAATTAAGCCCACAAGAATTAAAAAAAGGTTTATCAAATTGGAAATTACATCTTGTGGTGCAATCAGCCTGTTTTTTGATTTTTCCACTTGTGGTTTTACTTTTAATGGCAATTTTTGGCTCATTTGGAAACCAACTTTTATGGCTAGGAGTTTTTTATTTAGCTGCCCTACCTTCAACTGTATCATCTTCGGTAGTAATGACTTCCATCGCAAGAGGAAATATTACTTCTGCAATTTTTAATGCTTCAATTTCTAGCTTAATGGGAGTTTTTATTACACCTATTTGGATGGGAATTATGATAAGTTCTGGAGGTGGTAATTTTGACCTTAGTGATGTTATTATCAAATTATCTTTACAAGTATTATTACCTGTTGCTATTGGAATACTTTTGCACAGAAAATTTGGAAAAATAGCAATTAAAAATAGCGACAAACTTAAAAAACTAGACCAAAGTATTATTTTATTAATTGTTTACGCTTCCTTTTGTGATTCGTTTGCAAATAAAATGTTTTCAGGATATTCGGCTTGGGAATTAATTGGTTTAGGAATAGCAATGATAGCTTTATTTTTTATTATTTACGGAATAATTACTTTTATAGGCAAACTTTTACATTTTTCAAAAGAAGACCATATTACAGCTGTATTTTGTGGTTCCAAAAAATCTTTAGTTCATGGAACAGTAATGTCAAAAGTTCTTTTTACAGGAATACATGGAGTTGGAGTGATTTTACTGCCTTTAATGATGTTTCATGCTATACAATTAGTTTTAGCCAGTGTAATTGCCCAAAAATTTGCAAAGAGAGTGGATTAGGATTTTACTTCCCCTACTTATTTATTTTTATAAAATATAATAACTCTTTTTTTGTCGGTATAAAGTATTTCAAAACCAAATTTTTCAGATAAATATTCAAAGGTCTTTAAACTATAAAAACAAACATGTGTTGGGTCTTTGATGTAATACCAATTTTTAAAATTAATTTTATTTGTTACAAATTCTGTCATAATTCCAAGATATGATTTTGGTTTTAAAAGTGAGTTTATAAGTTCAATTTCTTTTTTAGCTTCAAAAAAATGCTCAAAACATTCTGTTGCGGTAATAAACTCATAAGTTTTATTTTTATCTAATTTTGGAAAAAAATACGGGTCGTAAAAATCACATTTTAAATCATATTTTTCCATTAAGTTCGCAAGTACTGGCTCTGGTCCGCAAGCAAAATCTAATCCTTGAATTTTTGGTTTTAAAAAATTTTTTAAAGGAAATATAAGTTGATTTAAAAAATCTACATAGCCTTTATCTTCAATATTATTTTGGTGAAAAGCATAACGTTTTTTTTCATCTTTCTGATTCAAATAATATGTTTTATCCAAAAATATTAAATCACAATTTAAGCAATTATTATAAAGTTTTGAATTTATATTGCAAAAATCTTTTATATCTGAACTATTACAAAGTGGACAAAACATATTAATTGTTTTATGATTTTACAAAATTAAGATTTTTATAAGGAAAAAATAATCAATTCAAGCTAAATATTTGTATTTTAGCAAATTAAAATTTTTAAATATTTATGAATATGAACAAAACTATTTTTATTACTGGTGGTGCTGGTTTTATTGGTTCACATCTTGTTAGGCTTTTTGTTAGAAAATATCCAAATTATAATATTGTAAACATTGATAAATTAACATATGCAGGTAATTTAGAAAATCTTAGAGATATTGAAAATTTACCAAATTATAAATTTGAAAAAATTGATATAGTTGATGAAAATGCTGTAAATTCTGTTTTTCAAAAATACAAACCTGATGGTATAATTCACTTAGCTGCTGAATCTCATGTTGACCGTAGTATTAGCAATCCTACAGAATTTATTTTTACAAATATTGTAGGAACAGTAAATTTATTAAATGCTGCTCGTTCTTGCTGGAAAGATAATTTTTCTGGAAAACGTTTTTACCATATTTCTACCGATGAAGTTTATGGTTCGCTTGGTACTGAAGGTTTTTTCACAGAAGAAACAAGCTATGATCCGCGTTCGCCGTATTCTGCATCAAAAGCAAGTTCAGACCATTTAGTAAGAGCTTATTTTCACACTTTTGATTTACCTGTGGTTTTGTCAAATTGTTCAAATAATTACGGACCAAATCATTTTCCTGAAAAGCTTATCCCACTTGCAATAAATAATATTAAAAATATGAAATCTATTCCAATTTATGGAAAAGGTGAAAATGTTCGCGATTGGCTTTATGTTCACGACCACGCAAGAGCTATTGATATGGTTTTTCATAAAGGAAAACTTGGGGATACTTATAATATAGGCGGAAATAATGAGTGGAAAAATATAGATTTAATAAAAGCACTTTGCAAAATTATGGACAAAAAATTAAATAGAACAGAGGGCAGTTCGGCTTCTTTGATAACTTTTGTTCAAGACCGTGCAGGACATGATTTACGCTATGCAATTGATAGCTCAAAAATAATGACAGAATTAGGATGGAAACCATCACTTGAGTTCGAAGAAGGATTAGAAAAAACCGTTGATTGGTATTTAGAAAACGAAGAATGGTTAAACCGCATTGTATCAGGTGATTATAAAAAATATTACGAAGAAATGTATGGAAAATAATATTTTGAAATTTAAAAATATTGACGATAAGCAATAATAGATTAAATTTACAGCGTGAATAAATTTCTAAGCATATTATTATTATTTGTAAGTTTGGTTAGTTTGAGTCAAAATAATCATGATGAAGAATTTATAAAATATTATTATCCAAATGGAAAGCTGTCGGCAGAAGGTTATATTCGTGATGGAAAACCCGATGGATATTGGAAAAATTATTACGAAGACGGCAAACTAAAATCTGAAGGAAATCGCCGGTATTTTGAATTAGACAGTATCTGGAATTTTTATTATCCTAATGGCCAATTGTCAAACTCAATTTATTATAGAAAAGACAAAAAAAATGGCTATTCTTATGATTATAAATTTTATTTTGACGAAGATTCAGTACAACATCATTATCTATATTCTAAAGAGCTTTATATTAACGGTTTACGCGAAGGAAATTCGTATTATTACTCTACAAATGGATACTTAGAATATATTTTTCCTTATAAAACTGATAAAAAAAATGGTGATGCCAAAGAGTTTGACAAAGACAGCACTGTAATTACTTTATTCAAATATTATAATGGCTACGAAGTAGAAACAAAAAGGATAAATAGATTTGATTCTCAAAAACGAAAACAAGGCACTTGGATAGATTTTTATTTAAACGGCAACAAAAAAACCGAATATAATTATATAAACGATATTTTGCACGGAAATTACCGCGAATATGATCTTGATGGCAAAATATTGAAAGAACAACGCTATGTAAATGGTGAGCTATTTATTCCCCAAGAAGATGAAGAAGAAATTGTTTTAAAATCAGAGCTACGTAAAGCATATTATCCAAATGGTAAAATTAAATTTGAAGGAGCTTTTTTAGACGACAAACCTGTTGGAATACACAAAGAATATGACGATTTGGGAAATTTAAAAACAACAAAAGAATACAGTTCTAAATCTGAATATTTAGGTCAAGGCTTGTTTGATAAAAATGGAAAACGCACAGGTCCTTGGAAATTATATGATGATATTAATTCTTATTATTTCGGTAAAGGCAGTTATTTAGACGGAGAAAAAGACGGAAAATGGATTTTTTATTATCCAAATGGAGAAATAGAATTAGAAGGATATTATTCAGAAGGCAAACCGGATAGAAAATGGGTTTGGACTTATGAGAATGGAAATACAAAGAGGGAAGAAAACTTTATTTACGGTAAACGCGAAGGAGAATATACAGAATATGATTCTATTGGAAATTTAATTTTAACGGGCGAATATTTTGATGATGCAC
The DNA here is from genome assembly GCA_023228725.1 of Bacteroidales bacterium. Taxonomy (GTDB): domain Bacteria; phylum Bacteroidota; class Bacteroidia; order Bacteroidales; family ML635J-15; genus Bact-19. The sequence goes on from JALOAQ010000002.1 coordinate 15,580, forward strand.
GCAAAGGCGAATGGTTAATTTGTGTTGGAGAAATCGAAGAAAAAGGGAATTATGATTTAGACGAAAAAACCGGAGTTTGGAAATCTTATTATTCAGACACTAAAAAAACTAGATTTACAGGAAACTTTAAAAATGGAGATCCTGACGGAGTTCATAAGTGGTATTATCCAAATGGTAATGTAGAGCTCTACGGAGCATATCGCATGGGAAAGAAAAATAAAGATTGGAAAAAATATAATCCTGATGGCTCATTACTAACAACTTACACATACAGAAATGATAAACTACTTAAAATCGACGGTATAAAACTTTATAGAGGGAAAGGGAAAAAATAAAATAATTATAGTGGTTTAGACAAAGCTTCACCACTATAATTTTATTTTCTATTCATTTTTGCATCCATGCTAAGTGTAGCGTGAGGAACAGCTCTAAGTCTTTCTTTTGAAATCAGTTTTCCTGTTTCTCTACAAACACCATAAGTACCTGTTTCAATTCTAGCTAAAGCTGCTTGTAAATGCTGAATAAATTTTAGCTGCCTCTGAGCAATTCTTCCAATTTCCTCTTTAGATAATACGTTTGCTCCCTCTTCCAAAACTTTAAAAGTAGGCGAGGTATCCATTATATCGTTAGTATCTTCATGACTAAGCATACTTTTATAAAGTTCATAATCATTATTTGCTTTTTCAAGTTTTTTAAGAATAATCTCTTTAAACTCCATTAGCTCTTCATAGCTATATCTGGTTTTTTCTTGTTCTTTACTCATAGTTCAAAATTTTAAAATTAAACCTTATTAACGCATAAAAGCGTATCGAAATTATTTATTTTTACGGATATATTATTATTTTGTTCCATTTTATCAACAATATTTATTGTATCAGCTAAAGTTTGTGAACAAATATATTTATCAAACTTAGTAATTGCAGTATTTAGTTCGGGATGCGACTGTATAAAAATATTTATTTTATCAACCACATCAAAGCCACTTTCTTTTCTTAAATTTTGAATTCTATTCACAAATTCCCTGGCAATTCCTTCTTCAATTAATTCAGAACTTAAATTTATGTCTAAAGCTAATGTAATTTTACCTTCGTTAGCAACTAACCAACCCGGAATATCCTCAGAAATAATTTCAACATCCTCCAAACTAAGATTAACTTCTTGATTTTCAATTGCAAAGCTAAAACTATTCAAGCGTTCAAATTCAGCAATATCTTTTTGTGACATTTCTGAAATTTTTGCTGCAACTTGTTTCATTATTTTACCATATTTTGGTCCTAAAACTTTAAAATTAGCTTTAATTTTTTTAACCAAAACATCAGAATCATCAGATAAAAATTCTATTTCTTTAATATTTGTTTCTGTTTTAATAATTTGCTCTACTTTCTCTATTTGTTCAACAAAATTATTAGAAATAATAGGCATCATAATTTTTTGTAAAGGTTGTCTTACCTTAAAATTAGCTTTTCGGCGTAAACTTAAAATCATAGACGAAATAGACTGCGCCATTTCCATTCTTTCTTCAAGTTCTTTATCAATAAAATTCTCGTTAACTTCGGGGAAATAAGCCAAATGTACAGATGTATATTTTTCATTATCATTAACAGAAACTAAATCTCTATAAAGCTTATCCATATAAAACGGAGCTATTGGCGATGCTAATTTTGATATTGTTAATAAACAAGTATATAAAGTTTGATAAGCTGAAATTTTATCTTCATTATACTCACCACCCCAATAGCGTTTTCTGCCAAGTCTTACATACCAATTGCTCAAGTGGTCGATAACAAAATCTTGAATTAAACGTCCTGCTTTTGTATTTTCATAATTCTCGTAAGCATTAGCAATTTCTTTAATTAAAGAATTCAATAAGCTTAAAATCCATTTATCAAGTTCAGGTCTTTTATCAAACTCAATTTCTTTATCTAAATTTTTAAAATTATCTATATTAGCATAAAGGGCAAAGAAGTTATAGGTATTATAAATTGTACCAAAAAATTTACGTTTCACCTCATCAACACCAGAAATATCAAATTTTAAATTATCCCAGGCTTGAGAATTTGTAATCATATACCACCTTACAGCATCAGCTCCATACTCGTCCATTGCAAGAAATGGGTCAACAGCATTTCCAAGTCGTTTAGACATTTTATTTCCTTCTTTGTCGAGTACCAAACCATTAGAAATAATATTTTTAAATGCTACTTGGTCAGAAATCATAGTTGAAATTGCATGTAAAGTAAAAAACCAACCACGAGTTTGGTCAACACCTTCAGCAATAAAATCGGCAGGAAAAAGATTTTCAAAATTCTCTTTATTTTCGAAAGGCCAATGCCATTGAGCATAAGGCATAGCACCAGAATCAAACCAAACGTCAATTAAGTCGGGTTCGCGAAACATTTTTTTTCCATTAGAAGAAACTAAGACAATTTCGTCAACATCGGGGCGGTGCAAATCTATTTTTTCATAATTTTCTTTAGAATAATCACCAGGCACAAAACCTTTCCATAAATTAGCAGACATAAAACCATTTTTCACAGAAATCTCAATTTCCTCTATTAGTTCTTTAACGCTACCTATACATTTTCTTTCACTTCCATCTTCAGTACTCCAAATTGGCAAAGGCGTTCCCCAATATCTTGAGCGGCTAAGATTCCAATCAACTAAATTTTCCAACCATTTTCCAAATCTACCTTCTCCTGTACTTGCAGGTTTCCAATTAATAGTTTTATTTAGCTCAATCATTCTGTCTTTTACTTCTGTGGTTTTTATAAACCAAGAATCCATAGGATAATACAAAATGGGTTTATCTGTTCTCCAACAATGAGGGTAATTATGTGTATATTTTTCTATTTTAAAAGCTTTATCTTGAATTTTAAGCATTACAGCAATTTCAACATCAGTTGAAGAGTCAGGATTTGCATTATCATCATATTCATTTTTTACAAATTTGCCTGCAAAATTTTTATACGATTCTGTATTTACAAAGTTTTCAACAAATTTAGGCTGCAAATCTTCTATTTTGAAAAATTTACCTTGTTTATCGACCATTGGACAAATATTTCCATCTTTATCTTCAAGAATTAAAGCCGGAATACCTGCAGCTTTAGCAACTCTGGCATCGTCTGCACCAAAAGTTGGAGCTATATGTACAATACCGGTTCCGTCTTCAGTTGTTACATAATCACCCGCTATAAGTTTAAACGCCGGAGTTTTTGGCTTAACCCAATCTATTAATTGCTCATAAACAATACCTACTAAATCTTTACCAGAATATTCTTGTTCAATTTTCCAAGGAATATTTTTATCTCCTAATTTAAAACTCTGAAAATCAAGGTTTTGAGCCTCAGATTTAAAATAAGCCGAAACTCTATCTTTACAAACTATAAGCGAAATTGGATTTCCTGAATAAGGGTTGAAAGTATTTATTTTTACATATTTAATTTCTGGTCCAACAGCAAGAGCAGTATTTGACGGCAAAGTCCAAGGAGTAGTAGTCCAAGCTAAAATATGTAAATTTTCGTTTTCCTTACTAAAAAATTTCTCGGAAAATTCATTTCTAATAACAGAAAAAAGAGCCACAATTGTAGTATCTTTCACATCTTTATAACAGCCAGGTTGATTTAGTTCGTGAGTACTTAATCCTGTTCCGGCAGCAGGAGAATAAGGCTGAATAGTATAACCTTTATAAAGTAAATTTTTATCAAATAATTTTTTAAGTAAGTACCAAACAGTTTCTATATATCTGTTATCATAAGTGATATAAGGATTTTCCATATCCACCCAATATCCCATTTGCTCAGTAAGTTTTTCCCACAAATCGGTATATTTCATCACTTCTTTACGGCAAGTATTATTGTATTCTTTAACAGAAATTGTTTTGCCAATATTTTCTTTAGTAATTCCTAAAGTTTTTTCAACACTAAGTTCAACTGGCAAACCATGTGTATCCCAACCAGCTTTACGGTCAACGCGATAAGAAGTTAAAGTTTTATAGCGACAAACCACATCTTTTATAGCACGTGCCATAACGTGGTGAATACCGGGAGTTCCATTTGCAGAAGGCGGACCTTCAAAAAATATAAAAGCTTTATTATCTTTACGGGTTTCCAAACTTTTTTCAAAAGTCTTTTCTTTTTTCCATAATTCTTGTATTTCAAGGTTTATGGCTGCCAAGTCAAGTTGCTTATATTCAGTGAATTTCTTATTCATCTATTATTAAATTTTAAAGTCGCAAATATATATTTATACTACAAAATTTCCAAATATAAAAAAAAGTCTGTGTTTTCTTTGTCTAATGTCAAATTTACATAAAATATTAAAAAAAAATACACTTAAAGAAGTTTTGTATAAATTAATGTATTAACTTTGTAAAAAATTAAACAAACTAAAATAATTATATCATGAAAACAATTAAGATTTTCTTTTTATCAAGTCTTTTGATATTAGTTTTAAACTATACAAGTAAAGCACAAAATCCTCATTATTCTGATTATTGGAAAAATCTTAGCGGCGAATTAAATCAAAACCAAGAAGCTGATATTGTTCCGGAAATTATTATTGAAGGAAATACAATTCACGTGATTTGGTTAGAATATAAAAGTTCAGTAACAGCAAATTTATGGTATTGCCACTCAAACGATTTAGGAATAACATGGGATGAAGCTCAAAAACTTTTTGAATTTGATGATAAGTCTGGTAATCTCGGTATGATAAATGCTTTTTCGAAAATTATGTCAGTAAATGGGAGTACAGTAAATTTGAGTTTTAGCGACTACTTTTATTATGAAAATGGTATAGGAAAGCTTTATTTTATTCAGTCAAATGATGGTGGAAATACTTTTTCTTCTCCCATTGTTTTAGATGATACTGGTGGTGGTTATAAAAAAATAACTCGTACACAAATTTGCAATTTCGGAAATAAAATTGTAATTGCTTACGAAAAGGCAACAACTAATATGGGCAATTATAATATTAAATTAAACTTTTCTGAAGATAATGGAATAAGTTTTACTGACACTATTATTGTTCCTGCTAGTGAAAATCACACTTTAAGAAATTTGAATTATGAAGGAGATAATTTTATAGTTTTAACACAATTTACTGGAGGCAGTTATGCCTATCCTCAAAAAGTATTCGCTACAGTTGTTAGCGAAGATTTCGAAAATATTAATACCTCAAAAATAAGTGTAGTAATTGAAGGAAGAGAAGAAGCTAACATAGATACTCAAGATGTAGATGATTTTGAATATAGACCTGCGATAGCAAAAATTGATAATAATATACATATAGTTTTCCGTAATAAAACGCAGATTGAGGGTGAAGGAACAAAGTATTATGTTAGTTATGTAAGGTCTGTTGATAACGGAAATAGCTTTGAAGAACAAAGGCATATTGCTGAAGCTTATAACCCATCGCCGGTAGTTTTAGCAAAAAATAATAATGTTTATATTGGTTTTAGGGATAACGAAAAATTTCGCTTAATAAGTTCTACTGACGGAGGAAATACATTTGGAGAAGTTAACACAAGTTTAGATAGTGTTTTAGGAGGTCTTTCTACTGTATCAAAAAAGTTTAATATGTTTTTAGATCCTTTAGACGAAACAGGATCAAAACTATATGTTGTGGGAAATAATCATAGTTTGCAAAATTTACAGAAAATGGAACAAAATTAAGCGAATTTACAGGTTTTACAATTCCAGTATCTTATAATGATTTAAAAACTAGTGTTGTTATTGATAATCAAGGCATTAAACATTGGTTTATGCAATATAAACCCAAAAATGGAACAGATTTAGATTTATATTATCACCACCAAGGTAGAGAAGCTGAACCAAGTGAAACAAATAAAGTTTTTGAAGCATCTAAACTTGAAGGGCAAAGTTTTCCGCCCATGTTAATTGTTCCGCATTCAGAATCTCTTGAGTTTACAAATAAAATAAGTGTTGAGCTAATGCTTAAACTCAATCCAGATTTCTCTTCTCCTTCAGACGCTCATTTACTTTTTACCAGCAATAGTAGTAAATATTATTATTATAACTCTGTTTCGGGTTATCAAATAGGTTATAGAAGAAATAGCAATAATGAATTTTCAATAAACACAGGAATAAATACTGAGTTAGGCGATTTTTATAGCACAACAAGTTATTTTTTAAAAGATACATTATGGCATCATATAGTTTTTACTTATGACGAAGATGCAGAAACTAATAATTTTATAACTTATGTTGACGGAATTATTAAAGCAAAACAAACAGTAACAGGTAAAATTGATGCAGGCCAAGGAATGATTCACTTAGGTTTACAGAACTCTTTTACTAGTGATTATTACAATAGATTTTGCCAGATTGATAATGTTAGAGTTTGAGATAAAGCATTAAGTGGAAACGAAATTCGCGAAAACCTTGCTCGTACAGATTTTTCAAATGAAGAAAATTTAAAACTATTCTTAAATTTTAATGATAGTTTTAAAGACATTTCAGGAAATAACAATGACGCAGTTCCAATAAATAATGTTAAAACTGCTGAAACCATATTTGACCCACCTACAGCTAATTTTGAAATGTATAAAAATTTGAATACGCTTAGTTTTATAAATAAAACAATTAAGGGCAATTCTTATTTGTGGGATTTTGGAAACACAGCAACAAGTAATTTAGATAATCCTATTTATCAATATTCAAACCCCGGCGAATACGATATATATTTACTTGCAAAAAACGAAAATTCTGTAAGCTCATGTATGCAACACGCTTCTATTGAAGGCTTGGACAGGATTTATCCTACAAAAACAGGAAATATAGGACAAATAATTTTAGATATTTACGGAGGTTCTTTAACAAGTGAAAATACTCAACTAATTTTAAGAAAAGAAGGACAAGAAGATATAATTGCTCATGAGTTTAGTTTGAAAAATGAAGGTAATTTACAAGCAAATTTTAAACTTGACAATGTAGCAATAGGAAAATGGGATGTAGTGGTTGTTAAAGATGGTTTAGAATCTAGTTTAGCAGAAGCTTTAGATATTGAAGAGGTAAATTACGGAAAAAATTGGGCTAAAATTTATGGAAGGGGCTTTATTATGCCTAATAAATGGCAAACTTTTCAAATTAGTTATGGAAATACAAGTAATGTTGATTCTTACTCCGTTCCATTGTGGCTTTGTATAGCAGAGGAATCACTTTTGGATATTGCGTTTTTAGATTTTGAAATTGTAAGTCCTGATAATTTTGAAACACTTCCTGATTTTGAAACATTAAATGCTTTTGATGATTATTTTATTACAGATTCTGTAAATGGAAAAGAAATGCAGGCAAGAGTATATCCTATTCTTATTCCTGTAGTTAGAGCAAATTCCACAAATACAATAAGTTTACGTTTTAAAGCCAGTGATAAGTTAGATATTGCTACTTATGTTGATAAAGCTTGGCTAAGTGCAGAAAATATGATGGAAAGTGAAGCTAAAGTAAGTATAGGAGAAGCTGCAGGCTGTGTTACAGAACTATTAGGTCGTGGAATTATTGATGCCGCAACAAACACTATACCTTTAGCCGGTTGTGTTTGGCAAGGAATGCAAGCATCTTATGATACTTATCAATATGCTGTAAATGGAAAAGGAAGTTTTTGGGGAACTGCTAAAAATGTAGGTTTTAATGCTTTAAATTGTGGCACAAGTTTATTAGGAGACCTAGCTTTTCCAGTAAAATGGGGATTGGCAGTCATAAACTTTGTAAATACAGCCTACGACATGAAAAATTGCTGGGAACCAAGAGATGAAAATAAAAGGCGACTTTTAACTATTGAAGCTATGGACCCAAACGAAATGGTTGGACCTAGTGGCTACGATGATGTAAATTGGATACAAACAATGGAAAAAATACCTTACACTATTTATTTTGAAAATATGAGTACAGCAACTGCACCAGCTCATGATGTGTTTATTACTGATACTTTAGATGCTAATGTATTTGATTTTTCATATTTTAGTTTTGGTGATTTTGGCTGGGGTGGTAAATTTTTTCAACAAGAACAAGAAGGAGCTAGAGAATTTTCTCAAGATATAGATTTACGACCAGAAATTGAATTAATTTTACGTGTTGCAGGAAAATTTGAAGAAGAAAGCGGAGCTGTGCATTTTGAATTTATTTCTTTAAATCCTGAAACTATGGCCGAAGAAGAAGACGCGTTAATAGGGTTTTTACCTCCTAATGGCGAATTTGGTGAAGGTGAAGGTTTTGTTGAGTTTGTAGTAGGTGTAAAACCAGATTTAAGTACAGGAACAGAAATTCAAAATAAAGCAAGCATAATTTTTGATACAAATGCCGCAATAGAAACAAACGAATATATAAATACTATTGATGATGAAATTCCTGAAAGTAGCGTACATTCTGTAAATCTTTTAGATGACGATTCTCTTCTAATTTCTTGGGAGGGTTTTGACCAAGGTTCCGGTATAGCTGAATATTCTGTTTTTATGCAATTTAATGATGAGGAAATTAGGCCTTTAAAACTTATAACTACAGAAACTTCAACAATATTTAAACCAAGCGAAAGTGGAACTTATAAGTTTTATAGTATAGCAAGCGATAATGCTTATAATAAAGAAAATGAATTTAAAGATTTTGATTTAACTTATGATTTTAATGGAAGTAAAACTTATAAAGCTGAAAATAATTCTATTCAAATAAGTCCAAACCCAGCAAATGATTTTGTTTTTATAAAATTAGAAAATAAAGAATGGAGAGGAACTTATAATCTTGAACTTATACGTAATGACGGCAAAATTTTTATGAGCAAAACCCTTAAAAGCGAAAATTTAAACGAAGGATACAAATTAGATATAAAAGATTTATCAAGTGGAATTTATATGATTAGAGTATTTGATTCTGAAAACTATTATTTGGATAAAATTGTAGTGGAATAGTTTAAATTTGTAAACAATTTGTTTTTACAAAAATTTATTTCTTTTTCTTATTTTGATAATTATCCACATTATCAGCTAATCTTTTTAAATAGGATATTATGTCCTCATCTTCTTGCATAGGCTTAGTTTGAATAGCAATTTCAAAATTATCAAGTAAAGAATTGTATTTTTCAAATTGTTTTTGCAAAATTGATACATCATTAGTTTCCCAATAATTGCTTTCGTCTATCATTTTAAAATTTTCAAAATATTTCTCATTTAAATACCTGAAAAATAAAATAATTAATTGATGAACTTTTACACCTGCAAATTGTGTTTTAACGGAAACAGAATAAATCCAAGCCTTTTCATTTTCATTTTGAGAGTTTTTCCAAAATTCTAAACTTATTGGAGATATCATTTTAGCATTTGACAAAAAACAAACCGAAATAGTTTCACAATCTGGAGGCGTAAAAATTATTCCATAAATATTGTCAAAAGAAGTTTCATCAATAAATTTATCGTCTTTAAATTTCGTTTCAAATAAATTATACTTCCATTTTTGAACTTTACAAAATTCAGTAATTTCATCTATTAAACTAGGTAAACTACTTGCTTTTCTTAAATTTCCACTGTAATGAATACTAAGTCCCATAAGAATAAATTGATATTTTCTTCAAAATTAAAAATAAATTTTTGAAAACCTTCTCTTTATGTTGATAATTGTTTTATTTTTGCTATTTAAACTTGTTTTTCTATAATTTATATGTTTATAATAAAACCTAACAGATGAAAAAAATAGTTTTTTTGTTTTTCTTACTAATAACAAGCCTTTGCTTTTCGCAACAAGTAATTAGAGGCTATAGTGTTTCTTATTCTTATGGTCTTTTAAGTTATAATGATGATAGTCTTACAATAAAGTTTAATGCTGAATCATATTTAGCTAAAGCACGTCAAGCTATAGGACATAATATAAATTTTGGTTTTCCTTTTGATTTTGGTTATAAAAGACATAGACTTACATTAACTCCAGGATTTGAAATTTCAACGGCTGATTATTACTTAAATATTAATCCAGAAATTCCAATATATGGTAATTATAGCGACAGTTTAAAATTATCTTCTTTAATGATTAATCCGTTTGTGGGTGCTATGTATAAATATCATTTTTATATTTCAAAATTACATTTAGCCTTAGGTATTGGAGCAGATTTTAAATATACTATAAATAATACTATTGTAATTAAAGACCATAATAAATCAGATTTTTTAGAATATACAGATTTAATTGAAGAAAATGAGGATGGAATTATTTTTTCAGCTAATAGCTTATTTTCAAATCTTAATGAAATTAGTTTTCAAATATGCCCAAAATTTGGCTTAGATATTTATCCTACAAAATTTTTAGTTAGCCATTTGTTTTTAAGTATTTCACCCCTTACAACATATGCAGATACACCAAAAATAAGAGCTTATGCTGGTTTTGGTTTAAGTTATTTAATTCCTTTTAAAAGAGAAAACGAAACAAAATTTTTACAATATTATAAAAAATAATAAAAGCTATGAAAAAAATAATTTATATAATATTATTAGTATTGCTAAGTAGTTTTAATTTAAAATCTCAAACAATTATTCCTGTAGTTCAAGCAGGGCATTCTGGAGATGTTTTATTTGTTGAATGGGATCCAAGTTCAAGGTATTTAGCAAGTATTGATTCTAACAACGAATTAGTAATAAACGATTTAATATCCGGCAAGTTATTTTATTCCATTAAAGTACAAAGCAACGAAAATTTAATTGCTTTAAATTTCAAAAGCGAAAGAAATTTATATATTTATACTCAAACTGAAGTTTATCGTTTTGATATGCTTGATTTAAAATTAGAAAAATCTGATGGCCAATATTCTATTAGACCAAAAACCGATGATTTACAAATTAAAGGACCAAGAATTAAAAAAGGAAAATATACCTTGTATAATCGCGACACATATACAGATTTTACATACTCTACAATATCAAAAGATGAAAATATTGTTGTTGCTGGTGATGAAAAAGGCGGTTTATATTTTTGTAATAAAAAATTAAAAATTAAAAATTACACAAAAGCTCATTTTGCAAATATCAATCATCTTGCTTTTTCACCTAATAATAAATATTTAGCCGTAGCTTCTTCAGATAGATCAATATCAGTATGGCAAATTCCAAGTAATAATTTAGAAAAACGTATAATACCACGTAGTTTTAATATTACCAGTTTAAAAAGTTTTAATGATAGTGATTTATTAGCTTTTGGAGACGAGCTTGGTTTTGTATATTTATTAAAATTTGAAAACGATAAAATTACTTGCGAAGGAATTAATGCTCATAATGGGAAAATTAACGATATTTGCTTTTCTCCAAATTCTCAAGTGATAGCTAGTGCAGGAAGTGATAATAAAGCTGCTATTGTAGATTTTGAGAATAAAAAAGTTTTACAATATTTTGCTTTACACCCGCAGGCAGCAAAAGCAAAACAAACTTTTAACGTAAAAGGAATACAAGAAAGAGCAAGTAATGAGGAAGTTAGAAAAAATTGGTTTGATGAAAATGTATATTCTGTTGCAATAAGCCCGGACGCTAATAATATAGCGTATTCTGGTGGAAAATGGGGTGTAACAAATCCTGTATTAAAAGTTTCGTCAATATCTGGCTTAAAAATTAATTCGCCTAAAGAAGAAAGAAAATCTAAAAAAATAAACCTAGGATTAAACTCTAAAACCAATAAACATATTTTCAAACAAATAATTTTTACAGATAATAAAGAATTTATTGGTTTAGGAGAAGAAAAAAATAATGCTGTCAAATTTAATCTGAATATCACCGGTTATAGTGAAAAAGAAAGTGATAAAACTGAAAATTTATTAAATACTGAAAATCAAAATAATCTTTTAATTACAGAACTAAAAAGCTCAAAATCAGAAAATTCAAATTATCTTATTAAAAAAGATTATAGTAATGGAGATGTTTATACTTGTAAGGCTTATGAGATTGAAAGAGAACATAATGGTAAAATAATAAAATTTTCGGGTCATAGAGGATATATAAATGATTTTGAAATTTTAAAAGATAAAGAATATTTAATTAGCTCAGCCGAAGATGCTTCTATGAATGTGTGGGATTTATCAACAGGAGAAATTTTAATAAGTATTTATGTTGTAGATATGGGTAAATTAATTTTTATAAGCCCTGATAATTATTATATGGCAACAGGGGATGCTTTAACAGGAATGGGATTTAATTTTGAAGGAAAAGTTTTTCCTGCCGAGCAATTTGACCTTAAATTTAACCGACCAGATTATATTTTAGAATCTTTTGGGTATTTTGATGAAGATATTATTGAAGTTTATCATAAAGCATATGAAAAACGTTTATCAAAGCTGGGTTTTACAGAAGAAATGTTGGAAGGAAAAATTGATTTACCCGAAATAAAAATTATTAACGCAAATGATATTAGCTTAAAAACAAATCAAGAAAAATGTAAATTAAATATAGAAATGCTTGATTATAACTATATCTTAGATAGATTAAATATATATATAAATGATATTCCGATTTATGGCACTAAGGGACTTTCATTATTAGATAAAAATTCAAAATTAATTTTAAAAGATGTAGAACTCACTTTATCCGAAGGTAATAATCATATTTATGTTTCTTGCCTTAATTCTAAAGGTGTAGAATCTTTAAAACAAGAAATAAATGTTTTTTACGATAAATTAAATAAAGAAAAACCAAATTTATATTTAATTTCATTAGCTGTCTCTGAATATGAGCAATCTCAATATAATTTAAGATATACTATAAATGATGGAAATGGTTTTATAAATCTTTTTAAAGACAGTAAATCTTTTAATAATGTAAATGTTTATTCACTTCATAATAAATCTTGCACAAGAGAAAATGTTTTGGCCTTAAAAGATGAATTAATGAAAAGTAAAGTTGATGATTATGTTTATGTACATATTGCAGGACATGGTTTGTTAGATGATGACTTAGATTTTTATTTTGCAAGTGTTGATATTGATTTTGATAATCCTTCAATAAATGGTTTAAAATATGATGAAATAGAAGGAATTTTAGATGGTATTCCTGCACGAAATAAATTATTATTAATGGATGCTTGTCATTCCGGCGAAGTTGATAAAGATGATGATTTTGCCTATAACGAAAGCGATGGTAAAGATACCCGCGGAGTAACAATGTTTACAAATAAAAATGAAAACAAACCAAAAACAGGTTTACAAAATTCTTTTGAATTAATGCGCTTATTATTTGCAGATTTGAAAAAAGGAACAGGAACAGTTGTTATTTCAGCAGCTTCAGGAAGTGGATATGCTTTAGAAATTGATAAAATTGAAAACGGTATTTTTACATATTGCTTAATTAACGGAATTAAAAAAAGAAAAGCAGATAAAAATAAAGATAAAAATATAAGCGTTTCAGAACTAAGAAATCATATTTTTGAAGGTGTAAAAGAACTTAGTAAAGGTAAACAACAACCAACTTCAAGACAAGAAAACTTAATGAATGATTTTAAAGTGTGGTAAATTAGTTGTCTTATCCTGAAATAGGTTTACACCATTATTTGGTGTGGCTTCGTTAGGAAAAAAATATTTAATGAATAAAATTATACATATGGAAACTAAAAATGAAATAGACGAGTTAAAGCGTCTTCGAGCCGAGAACAAGGCATTGAAACAGGCATATGCAGAGTTATCTTTGCATCATAAATGCTCAAAGAAAGTTATAGAAGTAGCTGATGAACTTTTTGACTTGGACTTAAGAAAAAAGTACGAACAAGAGCTATCAGTTCACATCAAGGGGAAGAAAAAATAACTTTGTCTTGTCCGGAAATAGAATAGGTTTACACCATTATCTGGTGAGGGAGTGGTGTCAATTATTTTCATTTGTTTATAATTTTAAATGAACGGACAAAGCAGTTTATCAATCTTTCTTCTCTGCTGAATTGCGACAGCGGTAAGGAAATTTCGATTATATATAGAAATAAGTTCAATTAGTAAATGCAACAAAATAAGAGATGCAAACACAAGTAATAATTTTTTTTCAAAGAAAGGATAGGAATTTTTCACCTATCTCTTTCCTTGAATGGGTAAAGTTTATTATCTTGCCGCCTAAGTCTCCCAAAATAAGTTGCAGGATGAAACATTTAACCAAATAGCAAAGATAAAAAATATTCCTTTACAAAACTTTAATTCTATAATTTTTTAGACAGATCTAATAATAAAAAATATCTAAGTTTATTCTTATTTTCATTTCTCCAAAAACTCCGAGTTTTAAAACTCGAACCGATTTGAAGGCAAAAAATGAAACTTTATTTAAAAATTTACGTGTAATCTAAATGGGGTGTAAGTTTTAGCTTTTGCAAAAGCAAGAAAGTGGAGTTTTGGCGGGATTTTTGCCACTTGTTGCAAAAATCATGACAAAACAGGCGGAAAAAGAAGTTTTTTCATATCCTGAAATAGATTTACACCTTAAAAAAACAAAAAAACTTATAATAAAAAAACAAAATATATGACAAATCTGTTAACTTTTTTCAGATAGAGTCAGTGTCTAAAATTATTTAGGTTTTAAGTATTTTTTATTTATCAACAATAAAACAAAACTGTTAATTTATTGTTATACAAACAATTAAAAATATCAAATTTCTTTAATATATTGATTAACAATATTCTAATATATTAACAATTTATAGAAAAATAAAAATAATTTGTCGAAAACTTTTAATAAAATTAATTAGGAAAATCTAAATGAATATTGGATAAAAAATAGTTTAACAAAACAAAAAAACTTAGCATAAATTTTTAAAAAATAATTAACAAATTTATGCACAAAAAAAGATAAAAAATTAAAAATTTTAATGCTTTTAACTCTTATTAACAAGTGTGAATAAAAAAATTAAATGACTGAAAATCAAATAAAGTTTAAAAATTTCATTGTTTATAAAATTTAATAAGTGATATTTGCAAGTGTTTTTTTAAAAATATTAATAAATTTTGAACAGTATTAACAAACATTAATAATAATCATATTTTATAAATTAATTAATAAAAATTAATATTATTATGAATAAATCAGATTTAGAAAATTTTGGGTTTTTAAAAATTGATATTCCAAAAGACATAAATTTAGTTGAGGAAATTCAAAAATTAAAAAAGGAAAAAAATGCTGTAATTTTGGGGCATTATTACATAGAGGGAGATTTACAAGATGTTTCTGATTATGTTGGCGATAGTTTACAATTGTCGCAACAAGCAGCAAAAACTGATGCAGATATTATTGTTTTTCTTGGAGTTCATTTTATGGCTGAGACTGCAAAAATTTTATCTCCAAACAAAAAAGTTATAATTCCTGATTTAAAAGCTAGTTGCTCTTTGGCTGAGTCTTGCCCAGAAAATGATTTTGCAAAATTTATACAAGATAATCCAGGACATACAGTTATTTCTTATGTAAATACTACTGCCGCTATAAAGGCTTTAACCGATATTGTTGTTACTTCGTCAAATGCTAAACAAATTGTGGATAGTTTACCAAAAGACGAAAAAATTATTTTTGGTCCAGATAAAAATTTAGGAAATTATATAAACAGTATTACAGGTAGAAATATGCTTTTGTGGGATGGAGCTTGTCATGTTCATAAACAATTTGATTTAGAAGCAATTTTAAAAATAAAATCAGAAAATCCGGATGCCAAAATTATAGCACATCCTGAATGTGAAAGTCCTGTACTTGTTGTTTCAGAACATATTGGAAGTACATCCAGTTTATTAAAGTTTACACAAACAGATACATCAAAAAAGTTTATTGTTGCAACAGAATCAGGTATTTTGCACCAAATGATTAAAGCTAGTCCTGATAAAATTTTTATTCCTGCTCCTGCTCTTGATTCAACTTGTGCTTGTAATGATTGTAATTTTATGAAACTTAATACTATGGAAAAATTATATAATTGTTTAAAATATGAATTGCCCGAAATTACTATAAATGAGCAGCTTAGACAAAAAGCAGAAAAATCAATTATAAAAATGTTAGAAATTTCTGAAAAGTTTGGAATAAAATAACTAAGTTTGCTTTTTATAAATCAAAATTTAAGTATTATGAAAAAAATATTTTTTATTAGTTTATTTGTAAGTCTTGCTTTTACAAGTTTTAGCCAGTTTTATGCAGGAGCACATTTTGCTTATAATAGCACTTGGTTGATGAATAAGCAAGTTTTTGATGAAGGTCCAGAAATGGATATTGCTGTTTCTTTTGGAAATTATTTTGGTGTAATGGCAGGATATTATTTTACAGATCAACTTGGAGTTGAAATAAATATTAATCCGAATAAAATTGTTCAGAAATATAGAGGCGATTTTAAATTATCGGGAACAGATGAAAGAGCTTATTATAATTCTTCAACTGTTTTAAATACAATTGATTATCCGGTTTTATTAAAAATAGGAAAAGATGCTTATTTTGAATTAGGTTGTATGTTTTCTTCTGTGTCTAAAGCAAGTTATAATAAAACATTTGATGAAGATTATTTCAATAATTTCAATGTTGCAATTTATAAAGATATTCCTTATTTTGATTTTTATGATATAGAAAATATGGATGTAAAAGCTGCTTTTAAAACTTTTGGAATTGGTGCAATTATTGGGTTTGGTGCTAATATAAATTTATATGAAGATGCTTTAAAACTAAATTTTGGTTTAAGATTTAATTATATTATTACCGACTTACAAGGAATTAATGCTTTAGGTTATAATAAAGCATATAGCCCTTGGGTTAGCGCAAAAGAATCTAAAGTATTTAAAACCAATCCTTTATATGGTGGTTTAAAAATAGGATTGCTTTACAATTTTTAATAAATGATATTTTAATTGAAAATTAAATGCCTGACTTTGTTGGGCATTTTTTATTTTTGCAAAATGAAAATTATAAAATTAGAAAAAATAAATTCTACTAATTTGTATGCTCAGGAATTATTAAATAAAAAACAAATTTCTGAAACTACTTTAATTTATACTAATTCTCAAATTAAAGGAAAAGGAATGGGTGAAAATTCATGGTATTCTGAAGATTATAAAAATTTAATTTTTTCTTTATTAGTTTTTAATAAATTTAAAGCAATTGATCATTTTAAAATTAGTATTATAGTTTCTCTAAGTATTTTTGAATATTTGAATTTAAAGGGTGTTTCAGCAAAAATAAAATGGCCTAATGATATTTATCTAAAATCTAAAAAAATCGCAGGAATACTTATTGAAAACTCAATTATGGGCGATTTTATTTCAAATTCAATAATAGGAATTGGATTAAATTTGAATCAAGAAAAATTTCCAAAAAATTTAACTAATGCTATTTCTTTAAAAAACGAAACAAATATTGAGTATAATATTGAAGAAGAAACTTTTTTATTATCAAATATTATTATTAAAAATTTCGAAAAATATAAACTAAAAAGTTTTGAATTTCTTAGAGATTTATATTTAAAAAATCTATATAAATTTCAAGAAAAATGTTTATTTCAATCTAAATTCAGAAAATTTGAAGGAATAATTAAAGGAATTGATAATTTTGGTTATTTGCTTATTGAACTTAATGGAAATATTGAAAAATTTTATTTTAAAGAAATTGAATTTATAGATTAATTTTATTTAAATAATAAGCTGTCAATTCCAAAAACATATTTTTCAAAAATATTTAATTCTTTTGCAAATTCGCTACCTTGAAAATCTTTAATATCTTCATAAGATATTTGTTTTTTATATTCTTCTAAATAAAATTTAGCTACAGGCAAATAAGTCCAATGCCATTTTTCTTCATAATAACCAATATATGGTTTATTTGTATATACTTGATAAAATCCAAAATTATTAGCGTTTTCGCAAAGCCAATTATAAGCTTTTATTCCTTCATTTGTTTCAAAATAACTTAATTGCGTACTTAATAAATCTATATCTGTTCCCCAATGATGTCTTGAACTTCCGGGCATTGCAGAATATTTTAAAATTTTTAGAATTACATCAATTTTATTTTGACTTTCATAAAATTTATTATTCCAAATCCATTTTTGAGAATCAAAACTTCTAAACGCAGACACTATTTTTAGATTAATTCCTTGTTTTTCTGCTTCTTGATACATTTTAAGATAATGTGGTAAAACATCTTTATGAATATATTCCGTTCTTTTTAAACATAATTTTTGTGGTATCTTTAAAAACATAGTATCTTCATGAGCTTTTACTTTGCCTAATAGATAATTTTTATCAATATTTGAATATTGATTTTCTTTATTTTCTATTTTTTCATTATCTTTAAGAAAAAATGAAATTATAGTGGAAAAAATTATAAGGAAAACAATTGATTTACTCATATTTTAAATTTGGTCTTCAGCATACCATTCAGCAAATGAACTCGCTGTTTCGTTAAGTTTTAGGCTAAAAAGTTTTATATTTTCAGGTAATAAATTTTGAATAATTTCTGCAAAATGTATAAGCATATTTTCAGCAGTAGGTTGAAAATCAAACATATGTAATCTTTCAAAAATAGGATTATCGCTTTTAAAAAAATATACGTCTTCCCAATGACTTAATAAAACACTGTGATCAAATTTATCAATGATATTTTCTTTGATTATATTTTTCAAAACACCAAAATCCATTAACATTCCAAGTTTTGGAGAGTCCGGATCAGAATTTGGTTCACCGATAATTGTTACGGCTAATTTATAAGAATGCCCGTGAATATTACGGCATAGACCGTCATAATTATGCAAAGCATGAGCTGCTTCAAATTCAAAAAGTTTTGTTAATCTAATTTTCGTCATTTCTTTTTATTATTTAACAAAAATAGCAAAAAAAATGTTTAGAATGGATTATTTGTAAAATATTTTTAGAAGATATTGTTTTCTTAATATTTCTAATTTTTCCCACATAATTTTATTTTATAAATATAGCTAAATTGATTAAGATATTAATTTTTAATTATTTCTATTTCCTCTTCATTTAATCCATACAGTTCAAAAATTATCTTATTTATTTTTTCTTCAATATATTTAATTCTATTTTCTGTTAATTCAATTTGGTTGGGTAAGTTTAAATCTTTTTTGTCTTTATTTAGTTGGATAATTTGACTTACTAATTTTTCTATTTCCTGATTTTTAGTTTTATTTACTTGTTGTGGAATTGGTAATTCTTTAAGTTGTGCAATTCTGATTTTAGGAAAAATATTTGTTTCGGGCGAAATAAATTGTTTAAAATAAAATTTGAATAAGGAAGAATTTATAATAGCAAGAATTAATTCTGCCGAATAATTTTTGTTTATTATTCTTGTATTGTAAATACTTCGTGTTGTGATTAAATGATCGTAATCAATATTAGCAAAAAATTTATTTCCTGTTTCGCGTACAATGATTTTCGGCGACTTAAATATTTCATCTTTTTTTGAAAATACTTTGTAAGTTTTTTCATCTATAAACTTCCCATCTTTTGTTGTATAAACATCAATATTTCCGCCTACTAAACATTTTATATTGCCAATATCATTTAGTTTATTTCTACCAATTTCCAAGCCTCTTTTTGTTTCTGAAATTGTGCCAAGTGGAATTGTTTTGATTTTATTAAAATATTTAAAATTTTCATTTATAAAAAAGTCTTTTTTTCTATTATTTTTTCCTTTTTTGATTAAAATAATGCAAGTTGGCATTTTTACATTTTTAAAAACTTTATCGCCTTGTTCCTTTATAATTACATTTTTCGAATGAATATTTACAATATTTCTAAGACTTTGATAACGCACTCCTTTTAAGAATAAACTAGGAAGTATGAAACCTAAGTCATTTTCTTGTTTTAAAAGTTTTAAACTTTGTTCAATAAACATAGAATAAAGGTCATTATTTGCTTTAAATTTTTTACTCAAATATTTATGACTTGCTTTATCTATAACAGAAGTTTGAACATAAGGTGGATTTCCTATTATCACATCAAAACCTCCGTTAAGTTCGTAATTTGGTTCAGATTCTGATACTTTATTTATCTTCTCTTCCATTTCTGTTGCATAGTCCAAAGCTTTTTGAGCGTGGTGTTTGGTTTTTTTTATTAAACTTTCTAAATCTTCTTTTTTTTCTTTTAGTATTTTTCTGTTAAATACTTCCGGAAATGATTTTTCCCAGCTAAATGGTTTAATTTTTCTTTCTTCTCCAAAATCTAATTCATTTTCGTAATAATCTAAGTCAATTAAAGAATTTCCACATTTTATATTGTTGTCAAGTGTAGGTAAAACTCTATCTTGAAAAAGTTTCAATTCTGTTTCTATTGTAGCTTTTGTCTCGCCTTCCATACATTTTAGCAGAAGAGAAAGTTTGGTAACTTCCACAGCATTATTGTCTAAATCTACTCCATAAATATTATTCAGTAAAATTCGTTTTTTTTCTGCTGTTGTAAGCTCTCCAAGAGGTGTCAAAGGATTATTTTTTTCTCCTTTGCTTATTTTTCCTTTATTAGAGTAATAATCTTTATGCCAATCTAATAAAAACTGGTATGCGCCAATTAAAAAGCTTCCACTACCACAAGCGGGATCACAAATTTTAATATCAGTTACATCTTTTGGTGTTTTGCCTTGTATTATTTTTCCAATAGTATTTTCGACTATATAATCAACAATATATTGAGGCGTGTAATAAACCCCGCCGGCTTTTCTAACTTCCGGTTTTTCTTGTATTCTTGCACGGCCAGTTTTAGTTAATGAAATTTTTTTTCCTAGAAATTGTTCATAAGCACTTCCTAAAATTTCTACAGGCAAAACAGAAAATTCATAAGGACAAATAGGATAATATAATTCTGAAATAATTTCTTTAATAATTTTATTGTCAATTATAATTTTAGTACTTATATTGTCTTTTTCAAAATCAAATAATCCCGAATTGTATTTTTGGTTTGCCCTATTAAAACGGTAAATTAAGTTATTGTAAAAATTTCCTTTTATTATATCTGTTTTTAAATCTCCGTAAGGTTCAACGCTACGGTCTTCTGCTATTCTTAAAAATATTATTCTGTCAATTGTGTTTTGCACAATAAAATTTAACTCTTCTTCTCCAATATTTTTATTTCTAAGTGCAATATTCATTGCTAAATCAACACGCCATTTGTCTATAGATTTTAAAAATTCATTATCTACGCTTGATGTTCCTTGTTTATTTTTATACTTGGCAATAAATTTATCAAAACTACCTTTTAAAACATTTTCTTTGCTAAAAGTATCCCAAATAAAGTCAAATTCTATGATGTAATCAGTGTATTGTAAATATTTAATTCTAGAATTGCTTGCTTTATCAGTAGGTTTTGGTTTTACTGTGCAGTCGTATATAGAAAATTCTTCAAAATCTGTAATTATTGAAATTGGCATTTTTGCACTCCAACCGTATCGCCTTATTTGATAAGCCGGATTTATATCTTCTTTTATATCAATGCTTGGCTTTTTAGCTTCTAAAAAAAATAAACGTTTTCCACCTACTAACCGAAAAGAATAATCAGGAGCTTTTGTTGCAGTTCCAACTTTTAGCCTGTCTTCGTGAATAACTTCTCTATAACTTTCTGCATAAGCGTTTTCATTATCAACATCCCAACCCAAAGCTTTAAAAAAAGGGTCTATAAAATCTATTCTTGTTTGAGTTTCATTATAATCTGCCTGTTTGTAAAATTCTTTTTGCTCATCAAATTTTTTTACTAAGCTTTTTATCTTTTTTAATGCTTTTTCTTTTGTTTGCATAAGATTGAACAATTTACAGATATTTTGGTTTAAATTTTCTTTCAAAGATAAGTATTAATTTTTTAATATTTGATTTTTGCTCAAACATTATTAAAAAAGTTTTACTTTTGTACTTTAAAAGAATACATTGAAGAGTTTTAAAGAAATATCAAAAAATATTGGTGCTGACCTTGATAATTTTGAGGTTTTATTGGAAAAGCTCTTTATTGATGAAGACGAAATTTTATTAAATATCTTAGATTTTATTTTTAAAACAAAGGGTAAAAGAATAAGACCAATTTTAGTTTATTTGTTTGCAAGATTATTTGGCTCACCTAACTCTACAAGCGATGATGCAGCGATGTTAGTTGAATTAATGCATACTGCAACTTTACTTCATGATGATGTGATTGATGAGGCTGTATTGCGTAGAAGTGTTGAAACTGTTAATAAAAAGTGGGGCGATAAAACTGCAATTTTAGTTGGAGATTATCTTTTTGCAAAAGCCATGAAAATTGCAACAGAACATCAAGAATATAATTTATTTGATATTATTACTCCTGCTGTCCTTTCTCTTAGCCTTGGCGAATTGCAACAAATGACTAATTCTCAAAATTTTGAGATTAATGAAGATAAATATTTTGATGTAATTAATAATAAAACAGCTTCATTACTTTCTGCTTGTTGTAAAGCCGGCGCTTATTCAACAACTAAAAATGAAAAATTTATTAATAAGGCCGAAGAGTTTGGAAAAATTTTAGGTATTATTTTTCAAATTAAAGATGATATTTTAGATTATGTTGGTAATGAAAGCACAGGTAAAGAAAATGGAATAGATATAAAGGAAGGAAAAATCACTTTGCCACTAATTCGTGCTTATCAAAATATGTCAGATACTGATAGAACACAGTTAAAAGAATTGTGGTTTCAAGCTTTTGATAATTCTAAATTAAGAAAAGATATTATAAAACTTACAATTAAAAATTCCGGAATAAAAGCTGCAGAAAAAGATATGCAGACTTATAAACAACAAGCAGTGATTATTTTAAAAGAATTTCCTAAATCTCCCGCAAGAGATGCTCTAAGCGAATTATTAGATTATATTATTGAAAGAGATAAATAATTGTTTAAAAATAAGCTTTAAAATCTGTTTTATTATCAAATCTTAAAATGTCTTTAAGTAAATTATTTGCTAATCTTGAAGCTCCTAATCTGAATAGATTATTATTTAACCATTCTTGCCCAAGTACTTCATTTACAATAAGATAATACATAAGTGCATCTTCTGAAATTGTCATTCCTCCACTTGGTTTTATACCTACTTTTCTGCCTGTTTCCAAATAATAAGTTTTAATAGCTGAACACATTGTATAAACCGCTTCCGGTGTCGCTGAAACAAGAGTTTTTCCTGTTGATGTTTTAATAAAATCTGCTCCTGCTTGCATTGATAACATAGAAGCTAAAAATATATTTTCTAATGATTTTAATTCTCCTGTTTCTAATATAAGTTTTAAATGTGCATCTTTAATTGCAGATTTTATAATTTTTATTTCATAAGCTAATTTTTCTAAATCTTTTTCAAAAAAAGTTCCGAGAGATAAAACTATATCTATTTCATCAGCTCCTTTTTCAACAGTTAAATCACATTCTGCCGCTTTTACTGATAAAAATGTTTGAGAAGCCGGAAATCCTGCTCCAACAGCTGCAATTTTCACAGATTTATCTTTTAAATTCTCTTTTACTGTTGGAATTAATGCAGGATACACACAAATTGCTGCAACATTTTTATATTTTGGAAATTCATTTGCAAAATTATTGACTTTTTCTGTCATTTCTTTAATTTTGCTTACTGTATCTGTTGAGTTTAAGCTAGTTAGGTCTATTAAATTTAAAATATCTATTAAAATATTTTTTCTTTTATAATCATTTATTTTAGATATTATTTCAGAAATTTTTGCATTTACTAGTTTTTCTGAAGGTGTTAGTTTAATGTAAGGATTTTCCATATTATTTTAGTTTTAAGTTATTTTTATGTCTTGAATTATCTCTTATTGTTTTTTTCTTTATATTTTTCTCAAAAGCTCTTGTTAAGTCTATTCCAGTTTGATTTGCAATAGCTATTAAAACCCATAATACGTCAGCAATTTCATCTTCTAAATTTAGAATTTCATTTTCTTTTTTTGATTGTTCGCCATATTCTCTTGCTATTACTCTGGCCATCTCGCCAACTTCTTCTGTAAGAATAATCATATTTGTTTTTACATCAAAATATTTTACACCGTATTCTGTTATCCATTGATTTACAATATTTTGAGCTTGTTTAATTTTCATTTATATTAATTTTGCTTGTACATTAAATAAATTTTCTTCATACAAAATTTTAGCATCGCTTGTGCAAAGATAATAAATTCTTGGTTCTAATTTATTTTTTATTTTTTGTATCTATTATAATTGTTACCGGTCCATCATTTATTAGCTCTATTTTCATATCTGCACCAAAAACACCTGATTTTACTTTCTTGTTTAAATCTTCCTCAATTTTGCCAATAAATTTTTCATAAAGCGGAATTGCTATTTCAGGTTTTGCAGCTTCAATATACGATGGTCTGTTTCCTTTTTTTGTTTTTGCATGTAATGTAAATTGACTTACAATTAAAATTTCTGCGTTTTCCTCTAAACAGCTTTTATTCATTACTCCGTTTTCGTCATTAAAAATTCTTAGGTTTACTATTTTTGGACTTAACCAATTTATATCTTCAATATTGTCATCATGTGTTATTCCTAAAAAAATTAGTAGGCCTTTTTCTATTTGTGAATGATTTTCTGAATTTATTTTCACTATTGCTTTCTCTACTCTTTGAATTATTGCTATCATATTTTGTACCTAATCTATTGACACTTAGTTAATTATAATTTGTTCCACGTGGAACATTCACACAAAAAGTTCTGTAAAATCAAATTTTTCCACATCAAAAAGCCCTTTATCTCCTATTTTTAGTTTTGGAATTACTAAAAGAGCCATAAAAGACAAAGTCATAAATGGTGCAGTAAGAACTGAACCATTGGCTTTTATGATTTTATTTAACGTTTCATATTTTTCTGCCACAAGTTCTGGATTGTTTTGTGTCATAAGTCCTGCAAACTCTAAACTTAATGTATAAAAATCTTTTTCCTTGACATAAGTTAATCCGCCCTTATTTTCTATTATTTCATTTATTGCATCGCAAATTTCTTTATCTGAACAACCAACGGCTATAATATTATGACTGTCATGCGCCACAGAACTCGCTATTGCACCATGTCTTAATCCAAAACCTGAAATAAATCCTACTTGTGGTTTTGAAACTTTTTCATATCTATTATATACTACAATTTTTAAAACATCTTTTTCTATATCAGCAACTAAATTATTATTTTCAATTTTGGGCAAACAAATTTTTTCCTTTGTAATTAATTCTTTATCTATTACTTCAATAACTTTTATTTTTTTGTTTTGATTTTCAATTTTAATTTCTTCAACAGAAATTTTATCTGCATTAAATTTGTTTATTGGTTTTACATTTTTAGTGTTAAATAAAATTCTGTTATTTGAATAAACTGTTTCTCCGTTAATAATTGTTTCTAAAATATTAAAATCCTTTAAATTGTCCACTATGATCAAATCAGCAAAATCATTTTCTCGTAAAAGCCCAACAGGTAATTTATAATGTAAAACCGGATTAAGAGAAGCAGAAATTAATAGGTCGAAAATGTCAATATTTTGCTTTATTCCCATTTTCAATATTTTGTTTATATGCCCGTATTTTATCAGGTCGTCAGGGTGAGAGTCGTCTGTGCAAAGCATTACCATAGTATTGAATTTGGAAATTAGTGGAAAAAGTTCATCAAAATTCTTAGCTGCTGACCCTTCACGTATTAAAATTTTCATTCCTAAGTTAATTTTTTCTATGGCTTCTTCAATTGAAGAACATTCGTGGTCTGTACTTATTCCTGCATTAACATATTTTTCTAAATCTTTACCAAAAACTCCTGGAATATGTCCATCTATAATAGCATTATGTTTTTTTGCTATTTCTAATTTTTTTAATACGTTTTTATCTTCAAAAATAACTCCTGGATAATTCATCATTTCTCCTAAAACCAAAAGTTTATGTTTAGCGAAAAGTTCATATATATCTTTATAATTTAGTTCTGCTCCTGAGCTTTCAAAACTTGTTGCTGGCACACAAGAAGGAACAGAGTAAAAGGTTTTTAAGGGAGTATTTTTAGAATTTTCTATCATAAATTCAACGCCTTCTTTTCCCATAACATTTGCTATTTCGTGCGGATCTGTTACTACTGCTACTGTTCCATTTTTTATTGCTAATTTTGCAAATTCTTGTGGAATTAACATTGAGCTTTCAATATGCACATGTGAGTCAATTAGTCCTGGGAGTATGTAAAAATCGCTTGAAGTTTGCTTTTCTTTTATTTCTATAATTTTCTTATTTTTTATAATTACCTCTCCTTTAATTATTTTTCTATTGAATAAATCAACAATATTTCCTTCAAATTTTCTCATAATTGTCATTTCTTTTTTAAAGTTTTACTTTAATTGTTCCACGTGGAACAATTTTTATCTACCCATAAAAACCAATAATACACTTATATCTGAAGGCGACACACCTGAAATTCTTGATGCTTGACCTATAGTTTTTGGTTTTATTTTAATTAATTTTTCTCTTGCTTCTGTGGAAAGAGATTTTAAGTTTTCGTAATTAATTTTATCCGATATTTTTATATCTTCTAGTCTTTTTAATTTA
Organism: Bacteroidales bacterium; assembly: GCA_023228725.1. Taxonomy (GTDB): domain Bacteria; phylum Bacteroidota; class Bacteroidia; order Bacteroidales; family ML635J-15; genus Bact-19. The sequence continues at coordinate 42,070 of JALOAQ010000002.1, forward strand.
TCTGCTAATAATTTTTCTCTTTCAATATAACCTGAATATTTAACTAAAATTTCTGCTGAATCCATATATTCTTCAGCTCTATCTCCGTATGATTTTAATAGTTCTAATAATTTTGGAAAAATATTAATAATGTCCTTAGTCTTTATTTGTGGACGAGTTAATATTGAGTTTAATTTTATAGCTTGTTTTAATTCCGAAGCTCCACGTTCTTTTAAAATAGGATTTAGTTTTTCAGGCTTACAAGTTTGTTTTGAGTAAAAAGCAAGTAGTTCATCTCGTTTATTAACTTTATTTAGCATAATTTCAAACCTCTCATCTTTTGCCAAACCAATTTTATGAGATAATTCAGTAAGCCTAATATCTGCATTGTCTTGACGCAATAAAATTCTAAATTCTGCTCTTGAAGTAAACATTCTATAAGGCTCGTCCACCCCTTTTGTAACTAAGTCATCAATTAAAACACCTATATAAGCTTGGTCTCTATTTAAAGTAAATTCTGGTTTCTCATTATTTTTTAAATGAGCATTTATTGCGGCTATCATTCCTTGAGCTCCTGCTTCTTCATAGCCTGTAGTACCGTTTATTTGACCAGCAAAATATAAGTTTTCAATATTTTTTGTTTCCAAAGTATTATGTAATTGGGTAGGGTGGAAAAAATCGTATTCAATAGCATAGCCTGGTCTAAATACCTTTACATTTTCAAAACCTTTTACTTTTCGTAAAGATTGAATTTGTACTTCCCAAGCCAATGAAGAAGAAAAACCATTCAAATAATATTCTATAGTTGTTTCACCTTCTGGCTCCAAAAATAGTTGATGTCTATCCTTATCAGGAAAAGTTACAAGTTTCGTTTCAATACTTGGGCAATATCTAGGACCAATACTTTGAATTGTGCCGTCATAAAGTGGAGAGTCGTCTAAACCAGTTCGTATTGAGTCGTGAACAATTTCATCAGTATATCCAACATAACAAGCCCTTTGTTTTAAAAATGTTTGATTATAATTATGTAAATAAGAAAACGGGATTATTTGCTCGTCTCCTTTTTGGATTTGTAATTTTGAAAAATCTACAGTTCTTCCATCAATTCTCATTGGAGTTCCTGTCTTCATTCTGTCTGCTGTAAAACCCATAGAAGTTAAACATTCTGTAATTCCATATGACGCTGGTTCAGAAATTCTGCCACCTTTTAATTGAGTATGTCCTATATGCATCAAACCATTTAAAAATGTTCCAACAGTAAGTATAACGGATTTAGCTAGAAACTTTATTCCCATTTCTGTTTTTACGCCAATAACTTTATAATTTTCTACTAAAATTTCATTTACAGAATCTTGCCAAAAATCTATATTTTCAATTTTTTCAAGAACATTTCTCCATTCAGCACTGAAAACCATTCTATCGCATTGTGCACGTGGACTCCACATTGCCGGACCTTTTGACATATTTAACATTCTATATTGAATCATTGACTTGTCGGTAATGATTCCGGAATATCCACCCATAGCATCCAATTCTTTAACTATTTGTCCTTTTGCAACGCCTCCCATAGCCGGGTTGCAAGACATTTGTGCAATTTTGTTCATGTCTATGGTAATTAGTAGAACTTTACTTCCCAAATTTGCCGCCGCCGCTGCAGCTTCACAACCAGCATGACCAGCTCCTACTACTATTACATCATATTTTTGAGTCATTTGTAAATTTTTTACAAAAATAGTTAAATTTTTATTCCAATAATTAAAATATCATCTGTTTGCTCTGAATTGCCTTTCCATTCTAAGAATTGATTTTTAGAAATATCAGTATTAGTAAAATTTTCTTCTGCCCAAGTTTTTAATATTTTTCTGAATTTAGGATATTTTAATTTACCTTTTTTGTTATCTCCAAATTGGTCAGGATATCCGTCAGTAGATAAAAAAACAATATCATTTTCTTTGCAATCTAATTCATACAAACTAAATAATTTATTCTCCTCTTTTCCTATAATAATATTATCGGTTTTGTACTCTAAAATCTCTTTTATACAACTATTATAGTGCCAAATTTTTTGTTTTGAACCTGAATAAAAAAGCTTATCATTATTTTTTTGGAGTATAGTAATACTAAGAGACTCTCCTTTCAAATGTTTACTTGTACTTAGTTGTTTTAAAAATCTGTTATTTAGTCTGTTAAGTATTTCATTAATTTTTAAATTTTCATTTATTATTTGGTCAATTGCGTTAATAGAAAATATAGAAAGTAAGGCTCCTGAGCTTCCATGTCCTGTACAATCACCTAGAATATAAATTTCGCTATCAAAATATTCTCTTGTTATAAAAAAATCTCCGCCTACTTCATCTTTTGGTAAATCTAAAATTAATAAATTATCCGATAGAGCTTTATTTGCAACTAAACTTAATTGTATTTGCTTAGAATATTTTAAATTTTCTCTGATTTCTTGATTTTTGATTTCCAGTAAATTATTTAAGCTATTCAGTTTTTTATTTAATAATTTTGATTTTATAAAATAGTTGATTAACAATATAAATAATAAGCTTATTGAAAGTATTACTATAATTAAAAATTTATTAATTTTGCTTTTATTTTCTAATTCTTTTTTCTTTAATAAATTTTCAACTTCTAGCTTATCTAATTCATATTTAGTTTTATATTCACTTAAAGTTTGGTTTAACTCATCAGTATATATACTGTCTTTCAGTTGAATATACTTAGTTTGATAATCTATTGCTTTATCAAAAATTGCTTGTTCACTATATAATTGGAATAATTTTTCGTAAAGATTTAATCTTGACTTTGTATTTTCAGATATCTTAAGTATGCTTTCAGAAACTTTTGCATATTCTCCTGCCTTAGTATAGTTTTTAAGATTAAGTTCAATTGTAAATAAATTAGTATAAACCTGCAATTTTATTGGTGGATTTTCGTCTTTCATTATCTCAAGAGCTTCAAACAGAGTTTGTTTTGCTGATTTAAAATCATTCATACTCATATAAGTAACAGCTATATTATTAAGTATTAAGATAATAGAGTTAATTTCAGCATTAGATTTTTTAATATAATCAAAGGACTTTTTATAATAATTTAGTGCTTTTTCAAATTTTTCTTGTGCTAGATATATATTTGCAATATTAGTTAGGCACATTGCCTGATTTTTTATATTGTTTTGAATTTCAGATTGTTCTAAAGCTTTATGGTAATATTCTAAAGCTAGTTCTAGTTGGTTTAAATATTTATAAATAACTCCTAAATCTAAATATATAGAGTGTAATAAATCGGGATCATCAATTTCTGAACTAAGCTCTAATGCCTTATTAAGATTTTCTAAGCTAATATTCCAATTTCCATTTATTCTTGAAATTTCTGCAAGTTGAACTAAAGCTTTTATAATTTCAGCAGAATTATTTTCTTTTTCGGCATATTTTAATGCTTGATTTGCATAATATAAATCTTTATTTCCTATAGAATCTTGATATTGTACAGATAAATTCAAATAATAATCAAAATTTATGCTATTACTTGAAGTTAAGTTTGTTTGAGCTAGTAAACTAAAGTTATAGTTTAGTGTAATACTTAGTAAAAAACATAAAATTTTAAATTTATTTGTCATGGGTATGATTTATTGAATAAATTTTAGTTCTACTCTTCTGTTTTTAGCTCTTCCAGCTTCTGTATCGTTTGTTGCTACTGGTTTTGTTGCTCCATATCCTATAGTGTGTAACTTATCTGCTTCGCAATTTTCGTTAATTAAAAATTCTTTTACTGCATCTGCTCTTTTTTCTGATAAAATTTGGTTATCTGCATCATTACCTATGTTATCTGTATGCCCACTTATTTCAACACTTAAATTATTCTTTTTAATTATCTTCGCAACTCGCCTTAATTCTGGTAATGAATATTCTAACAAACTACTTTGAGCAAAATTAAAAAACAAGTTGTTAATTGGAACGGCTATTTCTTCTTCAATCATTTGTTTAAAAGAGATTATATCAATATTTTCTTCTAATACTACAGGGTCCTTGCTATTTCTAAGGTCTATATTTTTTGAAACCGGGAAATAGTCATTACCATCAACATAATAACCGTAAATTTTTCCTAAAGGTAAAACTATAAAAAAGCTACCATCAACGGGGTCGCTTTTCGATTGTCCAATATTTTTACCTGTACTTAAATCTTCCCATTTTATATCTGCTGAAACGGCTTTTTTTTCTGAGTCTAAAAGTTTTCCTGATACTGTTGCTACCATATCCGGTCTTAAATGAGTAGGAAGATTAAGCCAATAAATTTTATTTTTCTTTTTATCATTATATTTTGCAAAATAAGCTTTACTACCATCTGTAGATATAGTGTAGCCCCAGTCGTTTTCTTCTGTATTAATTTCTTTTCCCAAGTTTATTGGCTCTGTCCAGCAATTCCAACAAGTATCTGATAAACGAGTTGATTTAAAAACATCATACTTGCCCAATCCACCATGTCCGTCTGAGCTAAAATACAAGGTTTTCATATCAGGGTGTAAAAAAGGACTTCTTTCAGAATATATTGTGTTTATTGATGGTCCTATATTTATTGGCTCTCCCCAAGTATCGTCTTCACGAAGACTTATGTATATATCAGATGCATAATTATTTGACGCATGATAACCTTGTAATCCTATAGCGGTAAAATTAAAGCTACCTGGTCTTTCTGAAGCGAAAATGAGTGCATTTCCATCGCTTGTTAGCATAGCATCGCCCGTCCAACTACCTTTATTTATATTATCAGGAAAATATTCTAATTCTGTCCATCCATTTTCTGTTTTTTCACAATATCCTATTTTCCCATTTTTAAATTGTATCATAGTATTTCCATCGCTACTTAAAGCCATTGGAGCTTCATTAGAATCTCTATATGATAAACCTCTATCTAATTCGGGTTTTGACCAATTATATCCAATAAGTTTAGAGTAAAATATATCTTCTCCACCTATATTGTCATTTCTTTCTTTACCACAAAAATAAATAATTTTGTTATCAGCTGATATTACTGGTGAATATTCTTCTCCGTTTACTGAATTAATTGAATAAATTGGATTTATCTTAATTGAGTTATCTAGTTGACTTTTTAAAATTAAAACTAAGTCATTATATTTACTATTATTTTTAAAAGAATTTTCAAATTCTTTCAATGTTGCTAATGCTATACTCCATCTTTTATTTTTTATATTTTGAGAAATTAATATTTGAAGAGCAACAAAGGATAAATCATTTGGTGCAGATTCCAAAATATAATTTTTAAGTTTTTGAATATTTTCTTGTGTTAATTCAATTTCACCGTACTCAGTTCCAGTATAATTAAAAGTGCAAATTGTTCTATACTTTTGTGGATGGCTAATACTTCCTGTGTATTCTTTAATTTTATTGCCAATTTTTATTCTTATCTTATATTTTGTCGGGTCCTTACAGTTCACACCACATCTATGGTTACTATAATGTCTTAAAATAACAGTATATTGACCAATAGGAGCGTTTCCTTCTTGCCAATATATATTTTCAACTGGTCTTAATGACTCTGGACTTACATTCATATCTACATCTAATTCGCCCCCACTATAAGATTTTCTATGACCATAGTAAATTTCTTCCCCAAAAGGATCAATACAATGTAAATCTAAATCATTGTAATTATCCCACATAAGTGAGATTTGAATGGAACCTGATTTGGCTCCTTCTCTGATTAAACGCTGATTTAATTCATCTGAATTGTCAAAATGGCTAGCACTTAAATCACCTGTTAAACCAATAGATTCAGCAAACAGAGCTTTTTCTAAATCATCTTCATAAGTATCAATAAGATATAAATAATCAAAAAATTTATCAGAAAACATTTTTAAACTTGAAAGCTCTCCATCTTTTGAAATTAAATTATAATAATGAATAATTCCATTTGTATATTGATTGCCTTTGCTTTTACTCAAACCATACTTAATATATGGCAGATATTTGATTTGACTGCCAATTAAATATAAGCTATCAATAGCATCATTTATAAAACTATTATTTGGAAAATTTTCTATAAAACTAATATAACTATCTCCGTTATTTTGAGTTGTGATTTCTTCAAATAGCCTTGTTTCAAATAATTGAAAAGCTTCATTTTTCTGTTTACTGTTTGGATAATTGTTTATAAAGTTTTCATAAGCTGATGAATTATCAATGCTTTTAGCCTTATTAAAAGCCAATTCATCTCTATTAGTTTCTGCCTCTGTAAATTCCTTAGCATAAGGATAAGTTTTCATAAAATAATTATAAGACTCTATTGTGTTTTCACTACTAGCTATTTGGAAAGCCAATTTATTTCTATTTTTTTCTGCAAATTTAAAATGTCGCGAAATTGGATAATTATCCATAAAATATTGATAAGAAGCAATAGTGTTAATTTCCAAAGCCTCATCATAAGCTAAATTATCTCTATTTTCTATTGCTTGATTTTTATATTTTTGAGGAGCTAATTTAAAATATGTCAAAAACTTATTATAATCCTCAATACTATTATTTTTACTTATGTCTGTTAAAGCATTATACGAAACACTATCAATTTGCTTTGTAATACTTGACGTGTTAATAAGGATTTTCTCTAATTTTTTTCTAGCTTTTTCATCTTTTAAGTAATAAAAATTTGAATTTGCTTTTATAATATAATCATATGCTTTTTCGCTATTGTATTTATTAAATTTTTTTGAATTATATAAATATGATTTAGCATAATTAAGCTCAATATCATTTGGCGACTTTTGTAAAGATTTTTCAAGTTTTTTTTCAACTTTTGAATACTTTCCTTTATTTATTTGTTTTATATAAGAACTTTGACTATTTGACAAATTAGAAAATAATGAAAGTACAAAAATAAATATTATAATTTTTTTCATGGTTTATATATTTTTAAATTAATTTCCTATATCTAATTCTTTGTGGTCCTCGATCTCCTAATCTTTTCTTTTTATTTTCTTCATATTCTGAATAAGAGCCTTCAAAGAATATTACTTGTGAATCTCCTTCAAAAGCAAGAATATGTGTAGCAACTCTATCTAAAAACCATCTGTCGTGGGTGATAACTACTGCACAACCGGCAAAATTTTCTAAACCTTCTTCTAAAGCACGTAAGGTATTAACATCTATGTCGTTAGTAGGTTCGTCTAAAAGTAAAACATTAGATTCAGATTTTAATGTTAAAGCTAAATGAAGTCTGTTTCTTTCACCTCCTGATAAAACTTTACATTTCTTTTCTTGGTCTGCTCCACTAAAATTAAATCTTCCTACATAAGCACGTGCGTTTAATTGTTTGCCGCCTACATTAATAAATTCTGAATCGCCTGAAATTACTTGATAAACCGATTTTTCTGGATCTATTTCTGTATGAGTTTGGTCAACATAACCAATTTTAACTGTTTCTCCTATTTCAAAATTTCCTGAATCCGGTTTAACATGCTCCATTATCATTCTAAAAAGTGTTGTTTTACCTGCTCCATTAGGTCCTATAATTCCAACTATTCCTGCAGGCGGTAAAGAGAAACTGAAATTTTCAAATAAAAGCTTATCATCAAATGCTTTAGTAAGTTTGTTTGCAACAATTACTTTATCTCCTAATCTTGGTCCATTAGGAATAAAAATTTCAAGTTTTTCTTCTTTTTGTTTAGTATCTTCGTTCAGCATTTTGTCATAAGCCGAAAGACGAGCTTTTGATTTTGCATGTCTGGCTTTAGGGCTCATTCTAACCCATTCCAATTCCCTTTCAAGTGTCTTCCTGCGTTTAGATTCTTGCTTCTCTTCCATGGCAAGACGTGCAGTTTTTTGCTCCAACCACGAAGAATAATTTCCTTTCCAAGGAATACCTTCTCCTCTATCTAATTCCAAAATCCAGCCTGCAACATTATCCAAAAAATATCTATCATGAGTTACAGCTATCACAGTTCCTTTATATTGTTGTAAATGTTGTTCTAACCAATGCACAGATTCCGCGTCCAAATGGTATGTTGGCTCGTCTAAAAGTAAAATATCAGGTTCTCTAAGCAAAAGTCTGCATAAAGCCACACGTCTGCGTTCTCCACCTGATAAATATTCCACCAATTCATCTCCATCTGGACAACGCAAAGCATCCATAGCTCTTTCTAATTTACTATCCAAATCCCAAGCATTATGTTGGTCAAGAAGTTCAGTTAATTCGCCTTGTCTTTCAATTAATTTATTCATTTCAACGTCTGACATTGGTTCGGCAAACTTTTCGTTTACTTCTTCGTATTCTTTAAGCAAAGCAACAACTTCGTGTACTCCTTCCTCCACTATTTCTTTTACAGTTTTGGAATTATCAAGTTCAGGTTCTTGCTCTAAATAACCTACAGTATATCCAGGCGAAAATACCACTTCTCCTTCAAAAGATTTATCAAGTCCAGCAATAATTTTCAATAAACTTGATTTTCCAGATCCATTTAAACCAATAATTCCAATTTTAGCACCATAAAAAAAAGATAAATAAATATCTTTTAAAATTTGCCTTTGTGGTGGAACTTTTTTTCCAACCTTTACCATGGAAAATATAATTTTTTTGTCTTCGCTCATAATATAAATAGATTAAATTTTGTTGAAAAGCAAACTTAGTAAAAAAATATATTTTAATGCTTGTTTTAATGATTTATTTTAGTTTTTAATATTATTTAAAATTTAGAAAAAAAAATTGATGAAAAGATGAGAATATTGGCATAAATCATTTAAAAATATAATACTAAAGTCAATTCATTACAAAAATCAACACTTTTTGGTTCAGTTTCATTACAAGAAACGATGCTTTATGGTTCAGTTTCATTACAAATGATTATCTTTGTAATCATTAAATAGTCATTTATTATGTTTAGTAGAGAGTTGCTTAAGAATTTAGAACAGTGGTCTGAGAGAAAAGGTAGAAAACCTAAATGGAATAGACGAATAATACATAATTTTGCTAAGATACAGGAATTGTAAACTATGTTGCAATAGTTAATTTTTTTTCTATTCAATTAGGTATATACTACAAATGGAAAAATTTCAACTACAAAATTTTACTTTATATTATGTTTGTGTCTAAGAGAAAGCGTTGAATAAATATGTGTGATTGCTGGAAAAAGCGTGGTAAGAAGTTTTTTTTATATAAATAATTAAATTATAAAATAAATAAGATAAATGTTTGTTTTATTGTTTTATTTATTTTACTTTTGGGGATTGCTATAATTCAAAATTTTTTTATTTATTATTTTTGGATTAGTAGCAGGAAATGGGGGGGGATTTTAAAATTTTAATTAATGAATGGAGATGATTTATCTAATAAATAATAGAAATAAAAGTAAAAATGCTTATGGGAGATAATTTAGAACTATTTTTAAAGTGTGACATTTCGGGTATTCAATCCTTTATTTTTAATGTACCAAGTAAAGGTGCGGCAAGAGCGCTTAAAAGTCGCTCGATTTATGTTGAAGATATTTCCAAATTTTGTTTAAATGAACTTAATGACTTTTTCAAAGGAGAAGAAATAGAAGAACTTTACAATGGAGGAGGAAACTTTTATTTGGATATATCAACTCAGAAGAGCAAAAAGGAAATTGAAAATAAAATTGAAAGTATCCAAAATCTTTATTTAGAAAGTGATATTTTTCCTTATATATCCTTTGTAGAAAAAAGCAATGAAGAAATAGGTTATTTGCTTAAAGAAATTAATCGAACGGTGCAGAAGAAAAAAATGCAACGACCAATTAGTTATGATTTAATTGATGCTACACCTATTTCGGTACCTGATTTTAATATTAATGAGATTAAAGGCATTAATGGGCAAGTTCCTAGAGGTGACTTTAGTTGGATAGCCGAAAATGCAGTTGGTGATAAAAAACTTGCAGCTATTAAACTTGATGTAGATAATCTAGGTTCGCTTTTTATGGACTTATCCAAAGCAAATTATCAAAAATTATCAAAAGCTATAAAAGATTTTTTTGATGCTAAGCTTTTAGATTTGATTAGTAAGTTAAAAATGCAAAATAATATTTATGTTGTGTTTTCAGGTGGTGATGATTGTTTTATGATTGGAAGTTGGAATCATATTTTTGATTTAGCAATTCAGTTACGTAAGGAATTTTCAACATTTCAAGAAAAAGTCAAAAATGAAATTTCATCCCTACCACAGGAACCAGTTACGTTTTCTGCTGGGATTGTAGTTTTCACTCCTCATTATCCCTTATTGCAAGTGTCTGAAGAGGCTGAAAGCTCTTTATCTAAAAGTAAAATGGTTGAAGGAAAGAATAGTGTAACTATATTTGGGAAAACTCTAAATTGGAATGAATTTGAAAAAGCACAAAAAGTTAGTAAAACTTTATCC